>CAZPCW010000020.1:0-30393 GCA_964585175.1 uncultured Thermoplasmata archaeon | reverse complement strand
CAATCAAAAAACTCTTATTTCCATCTTCCTTATCAAAGTTCGATGAAAAAATTATGGACACTTTGCCCCTACTGCAGATCGCAATTCTACGTGGACGTGAAGCCTGAGAGGCAGGAAAAAGTCCATGTCCAGTGCCCCTACTGCAACTACCAGTATGGAGATACTGTAAGGGAAAATCGGATCGTAGAGGTCAAGTACAACTGGGAATTGTACGATCGGATCTATTCCGAATATCTTTCTAGAAAAGATAAATCTAAACATTTGATGGTGGCCGGAATCCTACTCGGTTCAGCTCTAGCTCTTTTTTCTCTAGGCATAGTTTCGATGTTCTTCGTCGATGCATTCTCATTACCAGAAAAAGGCATAGGTCTCGCAGGAAGCGTCTTTTCGGTCTTTGTCTTTTTAGGCGTCTTGAACAGTTTAAGGAGAAATTCCTTCGTTTTATCGTTCACAGGCACTATATTCGCGCTCCTGAATTCCGCCGTATGGGGTTACTTGAACTCCAGCGGAGGTTTCATGATATTCAAAGAGAACCTCTCGATACTCTATACTTTTTTAGTTCTAGCACTATCATTGAGCTCTCTCGTCATCATAGTCGCAAACAAGAGTCATTTCAGTTCAGGGTATTGATAGTACGCATAACTCCAACATCCGTTCTAAAATGAGAATTCAGTGGTTTGATTTTGTTCCTCAATAAAAAACTTTTAGTATCTTTCGCAATGTTTCGGGGAGTATAAGAACTATGGAAGTAAGACACTTCAACGATAACATAACCCTTGCCGGGGTCGATTTCCTGAGTGAAAGTAGTTTTGAGACTGAACTTATAGCTCTCGTGGATAAATACGAACCCGACCTCGTTGGCCTTGCTTTGTGTGAGAAAAGATTTGAGACTATTGAGGAAAAGGAATCGTGGCTTGAAAAACCTCTTCTCCCCTCTTACAAAAAAGGCAATACTGGCACTTTACTTTATCAAACTTTCACGGACGCGGTAAGAGAAAATCTCCGCAGATTCAAAAAAGTCGAACCCGAAACTCACATAGCAGATCTTGTCGACCTCGCGGAGTTCCTAGATGTGGATGTAGAATTCGTAGACAGAGACGTTACCCTGACTTTCAAAAGAACGTTCGGAAGTATGTCACCCCTCAAAAAGATAAAGATGGCCTGGTACTTCAGGTCCGCGATGCTTTCCTTTTCGGAAAAAACAAAATTAGATGCTGTAGAAGGACTCGATAAAAAAGACGATCTAGTGGACGGCATACTCATATCTCTTGAACAGTTCGCCCCGGAAGTCGCCGAAAACATAAGGGAAGAAAGGATAGAGTACATGTCGAAAAAGATACACAAGGTCTCGGAAAATAAAAATTTCTTAGCCATAATACCTCAAAGCAAACTCGAACCGATAATCGATGAACTTAAAGAACTAAAAAAGGAGGAAAAAAGAGAGAAAGGAGACACTTACGATTATTCCTATCTTGAAGACGTGGGAAAAAGGGTGTATAGGAAGGCATTTCGTTATGCCCCACCCATGTTTTTCATCAGTCTAGCTATTTACCTCTTCTTCTTTTCCGACGTTTTAAATATCTGGCACGCCTGGCTCTATTGGTTCACCGCGGTTGGCGGTATGGCCTCACTAGGTGCTCTTATCGGGAGAGGACACCTCCTCTCTATCTTGACATCATTTTTCTTGGCTCCGTTCATGTCTTTGACTCTGATTGGTCCGGGATGGATCGCCGGATATGTTGAGGCTAGAGTCCGGAATCCGACTATCCGTGACGTACATGATTTGATGGAATCTAAATCCGTGAACGAGTTCCTCTCTAACGACTTGATCAAGCCATTTATGGTCGGGCTTTTCTCGAACGTGTTTACTTGGGTAGGCCTCTTTATCCTGCTCCCAATTCTCATCTCTGTGACTTGATAAAAGCATACAAAAAATATAACAACTAACAGATTCGTAACCCCACACCATAATGAAGTTAAAAGATACTTTAATCCGTTTCATCAACGGGCTGATAATGGGGCTAGCGAATATAATTCCCGGAGTGTCTGGAGGTACCATGGCCTTATTGATGGGTATTTACGAAAAATTGATCCACGCGATAAATTCCATACCCATCAAAGAATTACCTTCCCTGATAAAAGGAAACGGAAAAAAATTCACTACAGAGATGAAAAAAGTGGATTACGCCTTCTTGCTTCCCTTGATAGCCGGAGTGGCTGCGGCTACCTTGGTGTTGGCTAGATTTATAGAGATGTTCCTCAACGATTTTCCAGCAATGACTTTTTCATTTTTCTTCGGATTGATCCTTGCTTCCGCCGGCACGCTTTACAACCGAATAGATAAAATCGACTGGAAGATATTCCTCTCTGGAGCCCTAGGCTTTTTTTCCGCCTTTTTTATTGCAGGACTATCACCACTGAAGGCCAACCACTCTCCGATAGTGATCTTTTTCTCGGGTGCTATTTCTATCGTCTCGATGATTCTGCCAGGCATCTCGGGTTCATTTATTTTGGTCTTTCTTCAGCAGTACGAATATTTGATCAACGCCTTGAACAACCTTGACCTCTTAACGATAATGATTTTCATGAGCGGCGCGGTTATAGGACTATTCAGCTTTGCGAAGGGTGTTGAAATATTATTCAAAAAACACAAAGCCATGACCCTAGTCTTCTTATTCGGACTTATCTTGGGTGCGCTTAGAGTCCCCGTCATAAAAGGTCTAAGTGCCGATCCCACAATCTGGGAATGGATACTGCCCGCAGCTCTCGGCTCCCTATTTGTCAGCAAACTTGATCTTCTTTATCATCTAAAAACAGAATGATATCTCATATCCTCTTGAATCCTCTTTTCATCCATCCGCCCAAAGCTCTCCTTACATAGAAGAAAGTTTGAGCGAAATCTCTGCTGTTCCCTCCAACATCAGTATCTCCTTTTTCTACTTTTGGGATGAGATCTTCCCACCGCTCTACATCCTCGATTATGGTATATGCTTTACCGACGGTTTTTACACGATGCGAATCGCTTCCACCGGTGACTGGAAGATCCAAATCTTCAGCGATTTTTTGAGCCCTATTATTTTTTATTTCCCAACTCCTCCCGTTCATCCCTTCTACTGCGTCCCAGCTGTTACCTAGTGCGTTCTCTTTGCCCATACCAGACCAAAACCTGCTGGGGTGAGCGGCTACCGCTAATCCGCCCTTCTCTCGGATCCTGTCTATCGTCTCTGGGATAGAAAGACGCGTCTCTATATCCTCCTGAACACCTAAAGCCATCACGTGGCCATCATCGGTGCTCACTTCCATTCCGGGAATGATGATCAATTCCGTATCTATTTTTTGAGCCTCGAAAAATCCTTCAAGTGTATTATGATCCATAAGTGCGAGACCGTCTAAATTTTCACGCCTCGCCTTCTCGATTATATCCTCTAGCGTCGATTTGGAATCCTCCGAATACCTAGAATGTATGTGAAGATCAAATCTCAATATCTCATCTCCTCTACAAAATCCAATATACGATCTTTAAGGTCCGAGTCGGATTCTGGGAGTGAAGTTTTTACTTTTCTCTCGAGAGTCGACTTCTGTTCGCCTTCAGCCACGTACATCCTGCTCGCAGGCACCATCGCTTCGATCAACGGATTTTCTCTACCGATATATTCTCCCTGCATCTTTTTTTCGAGTATTTTCGCCTCTACCAATTTTATCCTAGCTTCGCCGTACTCGTCTTCTTCCTTAATCTCTGTAGTCCGTTCAACATCGCAAAAGTAGACTCTAGTAGCTTTTTTGGGATAAGAAAGACCTTCTTCCTCTTTCAATCTATCTTCGTCTATCTCTGAATAGTCCGGATCATCGTGTCCCGTCAAGGCACCCTTGAAGAACAAGCTTGGATCGTCAGTCAAACAGTAAGTAAATCGAAAACCTTTTTTAAGATTTCGAGCCGTATCTGAAGGTCGATATATCTGGCAGCCTAGCTTAGAATCTTCTATCTCCGCACCAATCGCTGCCAAGTTTATCCGGTCGTCCTCGGAAAGTAAAAGGCCTTCATAATAAGTCATATCACGCGACTTCCATTCCACCTTTCGAGGATGTCGTATTTCCCTTCTTTTCCTTCATATCTACCTGTGGTAGAGGTATCGGGGGAGGAAGATTGAGATCCTTAGCTATAACGACGGCTTGAGGTATGCAGTTGTTTATTATCGCGGTATGTATCTTTTGAGCCACTTCATTCGGCATCTTATTATCACTGTTCCATTTTTTAGCGAGATTCGGGAACTTGCCTTCAAATATTAGCGTTCCCTCAATCTTGATCACACCGATGCCAGAATAATTGGCAGTGAATCTAAAGTCAACTATGTTTGTTCTGTCGTCCTTTTTCTTGATTTTGGTGACAGAGCTGTTATGATCTATCCTGATGTTCTCTTTACTTTCTCCGGGTTTACTGTACCTTTCCGCATCTATAGCTTTTAATTCAAAACTTTTTATAGCCATCATGTATGTTACTAAATGATACCTTAATAATCTTTCCATAACCGCATTATCTTGATCTATTAATGATTTCGGGATTTAGGGAAAATATTTATAATAATGTAAAACCTATTTTGAATAACTCACTGCAGTCAAGTCAAAATTATATTGTGATTAAAATGTCTCCAGCCAGCAATATCGAAAATATATTAAAAGAGATGAAGCAGAGTGAAGAAATCGACGATGCCACTCTGGTTTCTAGAAGCGGAATGCATATAGCGGGGGAAGTACCTGAGGGAGCCCATAAAGAAACTTATGTCGCGATGTCGGCTATATTACTGGGTTCATCCGAAACGGCGACATCAGAATTGGATGATGAATTAAGGCATGTTCTAGTGGAACTGAAAAACTCTCGGATCCTGATACAGGACGGGGGTCCTTCGGCTATTTTGGTCACACGTCTTAAACCAGATGGTGATGTGAAAAAAGTTCTGGAAGATACTGAACAAGCTATAAAAGATCTTAAAGAATTATTGTAACTCTCAAGGAGGTTTTATTTATCAGCAAAAAAGGCTTCATCAATTGCAATGTCATTCCGATAAAAAACAGGTCAGAAAATTACCACGGGTTCATGGTAGAAGATAATAAGATTTGCAATATCGACGATTTTGATAAGATAATGGAGAATAGCGACGAAAAAATAGATCTCACTGGCTATTTTGTTCTGCCCGGTTTTATTGATTCCCATACTCATCTTGTCGAAAAAGGTCTGAATCAGGATAGAGTCGATCTATCGGAAGAAAAAAGTTTGAACGAAGCTCAGTACTATCTCGAGAAAAAAGCGGAGGAAACTCCAGAAGGAGAATGGGTGATGGGTGTCGATTTCGATGAAACTTTATGGAAAATAACGGAGTACCCGACTAAAGAAGACTTGGACGAGGTCTCCGAGGATCATCCGATAGTGATAAAACGGGTCTGCGACCATGTAGCCGTAGCGAACTCAGAAGCTCTTGACAGGATCGATAATGACTGGAAAAGAGTCGATAGAGAGACGGGTCTTTTGAGAGAAGAGATAGTTTGGAATCTAGACGATATAATGTCTATCGGGATAGATGAAAAAAAGAAAGCTATCAAAAAAGCTATCAAGATTGCACATTCCAACGGCATCACGTCTGTTCACGACGTGGTTGACAAGAACAGCTGGGAAGCGTATAGAGAATTAGATAAAGAAGAATCTTTGGATCTCCGGGTGAATTGCTATCTTCACTATGACGAATCGGAAGGGCTTTCTCCAAAAGAACAGAGCCAATATTTATCACTCAACGGATTGAAGTTATACGCAGATGGATCTATAGGAGCGCGAACAGCGGCTTTACATGAAGAATATTCTGACGATCCTGGTAATAGAGGTATTTTACTTTTGAGCCGCGAGGAGATCGAAGAAATAATAGAGGATGCCGAAGACAGAGATTTCCAGTTGATGACACATGCTATAGGCGACAGGGCTATATCTACGGTTTTAGAAGCCTTCGAAAACGCTTCTGATCGTTGTGAGGAACTCAGGCATAGGGTAGAGCACGCAGAGATGCTGTTCTCAGAAAATATCAAGAGGATAAGAGATCTAAATATGGTCCTATCTACTCAGCCAAGCTATCCCTTCAAATGGTCCTCCTCATCGGAAATGAACGAGAAAAGACTGGGAGAAGAAAGGTTAAAGAATTGTAATCCTTACTGGGACATCCAAAGGGCTCTCGTGGATATGGCATTCGGATCCGATAACATATCGTTCTCACCTCTTGCCAACATCCATTATGCGATCAATCACCCGATATTGAACCAGAGGATCTCCACCTACAACGCTTTGGAGAGCTATATCTACGGAGGTGCATACGCTTCCAATAACGAAGATAGTTACGGCACCTTTGAGGAAGGTAAATTGGCGGACTTCGTCGTCCTCACAGAAAATCCGCTTGAAGCGGAAACGTTGAAAGATATAGAAGTAAAGATGACAGTAGTCGGAGGAAAAATCGTCTACGACGAGAGGGAATAAAAGTAGTTAGGTTTTATCTTTTACACTAAGGTAAGAATCCGATTATCTTAAATAATCCTAATCTATTTTTAGCACGGTGTTAGAAGATGGTTGAAATATTAGACGATCGAAGATATACAGAAGATCACGAATGGGGAAAAGTTACCGACGGAAAGATCAAATACGGTATCACGGATTACGCCCAGGACGAACTAGGTGATATAGTTTACGTGGAATTGCCTGAAGAAGGCGAAGAAGTAGAAAGAGGGGATATGATGGGCGTTATCGAATCCGTCAAAACTGTCTCTGATCTTTACGCTCCGGTTTCAGGTACTATCAGCAAGGTAAACAGAGATCTTGAAGCCGAGCCGGAAACTTTGAACGAAGATCCTTTTGGAGAAGGTTGGATAGTCGAGATAGAGATGGCCGACAAATCTGAAGTAGAGATGCTGATGAATCACGAGGAATACGAAGCCGAAGTTTAAAAATACTTTTTATTTTATATTTTATAATAACATAGTTCAAAACACTGAGGAATCTAAATAGGTCCCTCATGTCGATGGAATTTTAAATAAATTCCAGTAGATGTTTCAGGAACTTGTTCCTGACATCTTAGGAAAGTAAACTTTCCTAAAAGAAGTTACGAGTTCCACTATAATTATTTACGGAAAATAAGAGAAAAGAGGTTTTTTATGCGCTATTCGAGTATGCTGTAGTGCTTGTGGGCTTTCATGTCGTCATGGAAACAGAATTTCACTTTTTGGAAATCTTTTCTGAAGTCCATAACGTCTTCTTTGACTTTGCCTGGATCTTCGTCGTCGACGATTATCCTCTTGATGAATTCCGCGACTTCATCCATGTGGCTTTCTTTCATGCCCAGTCGAGTCAACGCCTGGGTTCCGAGCCTTATACCGCTCGGTTCGTTCGCACTGTCGACATCGTCCCACGGCATCAGATTTTTGTTCGCTATCATATTGGCGTCTTCCATAGCCTCTACCAGAGTTTCTCCACCACCCTGGTCCTGCACATCAATAGCTAATGTATGAGATTTCGTAAATCCTTTGTGTTCACAGAGGACTTCGATATCTCTCTCGCTGAGCGCTTGACCTAGGGCCTGAGCGTTATCTATTATCTGTCCGGCGTATTCTTCACCGAATTTTTGATGCTCGGCTAAAGCCACACCAAGAGCCGCCATGGTATGTAGATGGTGATTAGAAACAACGCCAGGGAACATACCGTAAAAGAGGCTTTCCTCCATCTGTTCATCTTTTGGATTGGAAAGAATTATGCCTCGCTGTGGGCCCGGTAAAGTTTTGTGCGTACTTCCGGTCATAACGTCCACGCCGTTCTCCATCGGCTGTTGGAACTCTCCAGCACCTATTAAACCTAGAACGTGAGCCGCGTCGTACCATACGTTACAGCCGACTTCTTCAAAAACGTCCTGTAATTCATCCAGCGGCGGAGGGAACATGAATACGGATCTGCCGAATAAAGCGATATCCGGCTCTTCTTCTCTAAGTAGTTCTTTCGTGCCTTCGAGATCGATGTTCATCTCGTCAACATCGAAAGGATAAGTCTTGGGCTTCATCCCTCTCATTCCAACCGATCCGAACTGTGCACTGCTGATATGAGCGCCGTCTGATACGTCTACGGCCGTGATACTTTTATCCGGTCCTCCCAGGGCCATTAGAACCGCTTGATTCGCATTGGTTCCAGAGATCGGTCGGACATCGGCATAATCTACACCAAAAAGATCCTTAGCGATCTCCTGTACTTTCAGTTCTATATTATCCACATATTGATTTCCTTCATAGTATCTGTCTCCGGGTGGGCCCTCGGCATACTTATCCTGTAATTCAGAAAGCATAAGATCTCTAGCCATCGGACTTATTATGTTCTCCGAGGCTATCATCGGCAGGGACTTGGAAAACCACTCCGTGTGTTTCTTCGACTGCTCATATATGTAATCTGCTTCTTCCTTCATAGGAACACCTTCCGGGGGTAAATTAGAAACAACCTATTAAATCGTTTCTGTTCTAAAAGACCACGACTTTAAAACAGGTCGATAAGGGCAAAATCCTTATGTCTCGGGCTATATTCTTTACCAAAGAAGAAAGGGATGGAACAATGGCTAAAGTAGAAGATTTTAAAGCTAAAGATATAATGAGTGAAAAGCTGCCCCACGTGGCACCAAATGATACGGTTTCTGATGCTATAGCTCTAATGAGGACGCATGATCTAGAAGAGGTACCCGTGGTGCAAGACGACCAAGTTGTGGGTGTGTTGAGCGACACCATGTTTATAGAAAGGAGGAATCTGTCCTTTTCCACCAAACTCAAACATGTCATCCACAGAGGACCGAACGTCGATGAAGACGATTCCATAGTTGATGTCAGCGAGATGCTACTTTCCTCTGATTATCGTGGTGTACCTGTTACTTCTAAATCAGGAGATTACATAGGCTTTTTGACCAGGAAAAACCTAACTGAAGTCATACCTGAATTGGATGAACTAGAGAAAACAACGGTAAAAGAGTTCATGACTCCTTCACCGACTACTATCCAAGAGGATGAAAACATAAAGAAAGCCAGGGCGATGATGAAAAGATACGATGTGAGAGTCCTACCGGTTGTTGACAAGCACGGAACACTTAGAGGGATGATCGGGATACAGGATCTCTTAGAAGAAGGTTTTCGACCCATAAGTAGACAAGAAAAAGGGGATAGAACGGGTGAGAGAACGTCACAAGAACTCGAAGTCCGAAGCATAATGTCTGAACCTCCCCTTACTACAGAGCCTAATTCGATGATCCACGAAGCTGCGGATAAAATGATGGAGCACAATATTTCTACGCTCGTAGCCACTAAAGATAATGAGATTAAGGGTATATTGAGCAGATACGATCTCATAGAGATGCTCACTAGTTTTCGAGAAGAAGAACAGGTCTATGTCCAGATAACTGGAGTCGAAGAGGGGCCTGAAGTCTACGATGAGATGTACGATATCATCCAGAAGTACATGAAAAAGATGAACCAAGTCGTCAAACCCTTAGTTTTGAACGTTCACGTTGTGACACATCAAAAAGAAGGTAACCAGAGAAAGTACAGTGTCAGATTGCGTCTATCAACGGACCACGGTATGCTCTACGCTAAGGAGTTCGATTGGAACATGATGAAAGCTCTCGACATCGCTCTTGAAAGCTTAAAAAAGAGGATATTCGAGGAAAAGGAGAAAAGAGTCGAGATGCGTAAGCATCCGAAATATCAGAAAGTCATATCGGAAAACGAGTGAAATGTGACTATATGGGTTACGCGGCACTTTTTTCCGGCGGGAAAGACTCTTCCCTTGCTCTTTATAAGGCCCAGTCTCTAGGTTTAGATGTGGACCACTTAGTGACAGTTCACCCGGAAAGAGACGATTCCTACATGTTCCATAAACCGAACCTTCATCTGGTACCCGAATTGGCCAATTCATTAGGTATCGAACTTATCGAGATAGAAACATCGGGGAAAAAAGAATCGGAAGTAGAGGACTTGAAAGAGGGTGTTAAAGACTTAGACGTATCTGGTCTGATCGCCGGAGCGGTCGCCTCTAGTTATCAGATGGACAGGATCGAAAGTCTTTCAAGTGAACTCGGGTTGGATATCTATGCCCCACTTTGGAACAAATCACAGTCTGAACTTTTACAGGAGATATTAGAGAACGGTTTTAGAACCATCATAGTCAGCGTTTCAGCTTTAGGGCTGGACAAAAAATGGCTCGGAAAAGAGATAGACGAAGAGCGGATTAAACGGCTGAAAAAACTGCATGAAAAATACGGTATAAATATATCTGGAGAGGGCGGAGAGTATGAAACCTTGGTACTGGACGGACCCGATTTCGACTGGGAGTTCGACACGAGAGAAAAACGAACTCTCTGGGACGGGAGAAGAGGTAAAATAGAGATAGAATTAGAGAAAAAAGAAAAGTAATTTTTCAACTCTCAAACTAGGTTTGAATTCACCGCTAAGGCTTCTGGTCTATTTACGTCCCAGGCTTCGATCGCCCAGGGCGCTATCGCTACCAGTGACCATATTTTTCCAAAAACTTTTCGCTTGATCGCCATCTCCTTCTTTTTGTTCACTAGTTTCCCCTTCCATGATTAGTTTCTCTTCACTGAGAGACTCATAATGCCCCTTCTCCATCAAAGCGATGTATTCAAAGAAAGACGAATGCTCTTCGAACCTTTTTGCCATGTATTTATAAATCTCTCTTGCATTTTTCTCGTTTTCCATCCCCTTTTCGAGCGAGTCTATGATATTTCTTGCACTAGAGAAATCATAAGATGTCTCATGAGGAGGCAATTTATCTGAATCAGGTATATCGTAATCCTCATCTCCGAATGCTGCCTCGTACCGTTTCTGCAGCACAGCTTCATGGACCTCTTCATCTTTCGCTAAACTTTTGAATCTTTCCTTTACCAGTTCCCCTATAGCCGCTTCGGCGAAGTCGTTGTAGAATTTTTGGGCGGCTTTCTCCGATTTAATGGAATATGCTAGTAACTCTTTGAAGCTGAATTCATCTAAGTTTTCTTCTTTCATGTTATCATATGACTATAGAAAGAATGCCCCTTAAGTATTTTCTGTCTTTTAATTTTCGGAGACTTTAGATATCTAAGATAACTTATTTATAGCAAGAGTCTGTTTGTATCGCTGTGCAAACATGCGGGGAATTGTAGAATTTGGTATTGAGGAATTAGAGAATAAGGACATCAAATACGGTGATATACGTTTTTCAGAGATCAAATCTGAAGTCATAAATGTAAAAAATGGTGCGGTAGAAGCGATAAAGAACAGTGACAGCAAAGGTTACGGTGTTAGAGTGATCGACGGTGGTTGGGGTTTCGCCTCATCCGCTGATATCAGTGAGGAAGGTGTGGCTGAAACGATCAAGAGAGCGAGAAAGATCGCAAGAGCTTCTTCCAAAGCTTCAGAAGAGATCCAACTCGCGGATATAGATATACACCAAGACAGCTATACAACGCCATATGAAACCGATCCATTCAAAGTTGAACTAGAAGAGAAAATAGACTACCTGATGGATGTCGACGAAAGGATGAAGGTCGATGATAAGATAAAAGTGAGGAAATGTAACTTCAACGCCTGGAAAACAAACAAGGAATTCGCTAGTACTGAAGGTGCAAGGATACAACAGGATTTGGTAAAGACCGGCGGAGGTCTGAGTGTTAACGTTAGTGATGGAGAGGACACCCAAAAGCGAAGTTATCCTAACTCATTCGGAGGAGATTTCAATTCTAGAGGCTACGAATTCTTCGAGAGCTTAAATCTTCTAGAACACGCTGAAGAAACGGCTCAGGAAGGCGTCGATCTCTTAGATGCTGAACAGTGTCCCGAAGGCGATATGGACATCATATTGAACACGAATCAGCTCGCACTGCAGATACACGAAAGCTGCGGTCATCCGACCGAACTCGATAGAGCTCTCGGGACGGAAGCGAGTTTTGCAGGAACGAGCTTCATGACCCCTGATAAACTCGGAGATCTCAGATATGGTTCAGATAGGGTAAACCTAGTCTCAGACGCCACGGCCGAAGGCGGTCTAGGAACCTTCGGATACGATGACGAAGGCGTGAAAGCCAAAAAGGTAGATCTTGTCAGAAATGGGATGTTCGTAGGATATCAGGCTTCACGAGAAGGTGCTGCAGAAGTCGGCGTAGAACCCAGTGGTAGTATGAGAGCCGACGGTTGGAAAAACTTACCCCTCGTGAGGATGGCGAACATAAACCTCGAACCCGGAGATTGGAGCAAAGAAGAGATAGTAGAGGAGACTGACAAAGGGATCATATTCGACGGGATCAAAAGCTGGAGTATAGACGACAAGAGACTCAACTTCCAGTTCGGAACTGAGGCAGGTTATCTAGTCGAAGACGGAGAAGTGAAACATCTGATCAAAAATCCGACTTATACCGGGATAACCTACGAGTTCTGGAGGAACTGCAACGCTATCGCAGGCGAAGGCGAGTGGAAACTGCACGGAGTTCCAAATTGTGGTAAAGGAGAACCCTCTCAGACCATGCAGGTAGGACATGGCTGTGCACCCGCACGATTTGAAGATATCAGAGTGGGGGTGGGAAAATGGTAGGCTCCAAAAAAGAATTCCAAGAGATTGCGGAAAAAGTATTCGAGGAAGCGGAAGCCGACGAAATCGAAGTGAGGATAAATCAGAATGACACCGCGTTAACGAGGTACGCAAATTCCCGTATCCACCAAAATATCGGTCAAAAAGACGTGGATATATCGATAAGAGCGGTCTTCGATAAAAAGGTAGGGGCTTCGAGTACGAACGCATTGGACGAAGAATCCGTTTTGAACTGTCTGAGCAAAGCTGAAGTGATAGCTAAAAACCAGAGGAGTGACCCCGATTTTAAAGGTCTTCCCAGTGAACAGGAGGGCAGAGAGAGCGAAGATGATTACGTAGAAGAAACTGCTGAATTTTCCCCAGACGATAGAGCTGTGAAAGTCAAAGAGATAATAGACATGGCCGAAAGTGAAGGTGTAGACAGAGTATACGGAGCCTTCCAGACCGAAAGCCAGAGATTGTTCGTTGCGAACTCGAACGGCGTTCAAAAATTCTCAAAATTCAGCTCTTCGAATTTGACCACCACCGCGATCGCCGATTGGGATAACGATCAGGGATTCGGATGGAGTGAAATGTGTTCTGCAGACGTTAGAGATATCGATCATCTCGAGGTAGGCAGGACTGCGGTCGAGAAAGGTCTGAATAATCTAGAACCAAAAAAGATTGATCCGGCCGAGTACGATGTTGTTCTTGAACCCCTTGCTGTAAAAAGTATCCTCCAGTACATGGACATGATGGGTTTCAGCGCTAAGAAAGTACAAGAAGAAAGAAGTTTCATGAAAGGTAAATTCGGAGAACAGATAATGGACGAACGAGTGAACATCTACGACGACGTGCTCGATCCCGATATGATCGGCTATCCTTTCGATTACGAAGGCGTGCCTAAAGAGAAAGTTGAAATAATAAAGGACGGCGTCGCGAACGAAGTGGTTTACGACTCTTATACGGCGGGAAGAGAAGAAGGAAAGGTATCTACAGGTCACGCTCTTCCGATGCCGAACCCGATGAGTCCGTTAGCGATGAACACGCTTATGGATACTGGGGATTATTCTCAAGAAGAGATGATCGAGGAGACGGAAAAAGGTCTATTGATCACACGGTTCAATTACTGTCGACCGGTTCATCCAGTAAAAGGAATATTGACCGGCCTGACTAGAGACGGAACTTGGCTCATCGAAGACGGAGAGGTCACCCAACCAGTAAATAACTTGAGATTCACCCAGAATCTTATCGAGACGTTAGACAAAGTCGAAGCTATAGGTGAAACTAGAAAATTGTTCTCCATGGGATTCTATCCGGCGTACTTTACAGTCCCGGCGCTCAAAATACCGGACTTCAAATTCACCGGAACTACCGAGTTCTGAACAAAAACTCTTTTTTCGTTTTTTTCTATTTTTGTTTTATAACTTGATAGAAAAGGAAATGTTTTTTGTTTTTTATTTGATCATCTACGGCAGTTCCTGGACCCCTTCAGTGATCAGATCTATGAGATTTTTGACGTCTCTCCAATCTGCACATTCGACTGTAGAATGGGAATACTTCACAGGTACTCCTATCGAAAGGGTCAAACAGCCGGATTCTTGGAGAGCCATACCGTCGGTCGTTCCTCCGGTGACGCCGTATTGACAAGGTATGCCGGCTTCGTCGGCGATCTCTTTGAAGTGATCTACCAGTTTGGGCGACGAGATCGCTCTAGTATCGACCATCCTAAGAACAGGTCCTTCACCGAACTTTATAGGTTTATAGAATTCTTCGATGCCCGGCATATCTGAAGTGGTGTAAGTGTCTAAAGCTATGACGTAATCTGGATCTCTAGTGTTCGCGACCACTTTCGCTCCTCTCAATCCGATCTCTTCTTGAACGCTCCATATCGTGGAAAGATCGAAGTCCAGTTCTTCGTCCTTCAGATCTTTAAGGACTTCCAGTAGAGTATAACTACCTATCCTGTTGTCGAGTCCTCTACCCGAAACTACGGTTCCTTTCAATCTCCGCAGCTTCTTGTCAAAGGTTATCGGATCGGGAACGTCTATCCCCATCTCTTTTACTTCATCGGAAGAATCAGCCCCTACATCCACGTGGGTTTTCGTCCATGGAGTAACTTCTTTCTCATCTTCTTCTCCAGTGGTGAGATGAGGAGGCCTGTGACCTATCACTCCATTGATAGGCCCTTCTTTCGAGTGCACTTTTACATGTCTTCCGGGTAGGAGTGGGTCGGGGATTCCTCCTATCTTCTTTATCCGGAGATACCCGTTGTCTTCTATATTTGAAACTACCATCCCTATTTCGTCCATGTGAGCTACCAGTGCTATTTCCGGTCCTGATCCATCCTTCTCGTAGATCAGGTTTCCTATGTTATCTTCTTCTATATTCTCTGGATCGTCGATCTCAACATAATCAGCGATCAGTCCTCGGATCTTTTCCCTTATCGGTCCTTCATATCCTGCCACACCGGGAGTTCTCAAAATCTCGCTAAATACGTCTAAACCTTCTAATTTTTCCATATATTTTCACCTCTTTTTAGGGGAGGGACCCCTTTGTTTCAAGTGGAAACGAGGACCCTCACTTTACACGAAAGGAGGATTCTTTATTTCCGCTTCTCTCTTCTCGCCTCTTATCTCTATCTCGATTTCAGTTCCTTCTTCTTGATAACCTGAATCTAAATAACCAAGACCTATGCCTTTCTTCAATGTGGGTGATCTAGTACCGCTGGTTACCTCTCCGACTTTTTCATCACCGTCATAGATTTTATATCCATGTCTAGGGATTCCCTTTTCTTGCATCTCAAATCCTTTCAAGAGTTGATGATCCTTTTCTTTCATCTCTTCAAGTTTTTCTTTACCAACGAAATCATGGTCCCATTCTACAGCATCTTCAGTCCAGCCCGTTTCGATTGTCGTTCTAGATTCGTCAAAGTCCTGTCCTGAGAGCAAGAAACCAAATTCTATCCTTAAAGTATCTCTCGATCCAAGGCCACATTTTGTAGGCGCTTCGTCAAGATCCATGAGCTGTTCCCACAACTCTACTCCGGCCTCGTTCGGAAGCGCGATTTCGAAACCATCTTCCCCTGTATATCCACTGCGCTGAACGATCGGAGTATCGGCCATGGGCCATTCGGGATCGAATTTCTCCATAATATCTTCATTGATCTCTATCTGTTTAGATTGGAAGAAACCTATTTCCGATAGGTCCTCGTCGGTCAACTTTTGAAGTATTTCTTCAGCTTTCGGTCCTTGAAGAGCGAACATCGCAGTTTGCTCAGTAACGTCGGTTATATATTCTTCTCCCCCATTTTCTTTTAACCAATCGTAAATCTTTTCGTTGTTGCCCGCGTTGGGAACTATATAGCATGAATCTTCAGATAACTTTGCAACGATCGTATCGTCTAGTATCCCACCATCTTTGTTCAATATGTGAGAATATTTCAACTGATTGATCTCTGAATCCGTTATATCCATAGTACAGTGTTCGCTAATGAATTCTATAGCGCCGTCCCCTTCAAGATATATCTCTCCCATATGCGAAACATCGAAAATACCAGCCTTTTCTCTTACGGCCTGATGTTCTTCGTTTATACTGCTGAACTTGAGAGGCATTTCGTAGCCTCCAAAATTGGTCATCTTAGCGTCCATCTCTACGTGATTTGAATGAAGAGCTGTTTCTTTCATATTTCGGTATCGAGTTACTCCTTAAAAATTTTTATCTTGAATTAGAGTCAATCTAGTCTAAAAAATCTTAAGTATGATATAGGTGTAGTAAATTTTAGTCATTTGAAATTTCAGGTTCAAATATATCTTCAATCCGACATCGAAATATATCTGAAAGTTTAAATGCCAACTCTAAGCTGGGATCGTACCTCTGAGTCTCTACAGAGTTAATTGTCTGTCTAGTAACCCCTACCATATTTGCTAGTTCCTTCTGAGTAAGATCTTTTTTCGCCCTCCAAACTTTCAAGTTGTTTTTCATAGCAGACCCCTAGTACTCTTTCCTATTCAAGTCTCCTTATTATAACTCCAATGGCAAATTGAAACCTATTTCTTCATTCAAATCTATTTCATGTAAAGCTTACCTTACATTTTGTATTTAAAACTTTCCATTAGGAGAAAGAATTCCACTTTTATCAATCTACCAAAAAGTTTACTTAGCTTAAAGAAAATCTCTCAATAGAGGTAGGAGAAGATGAAGGAATATGATATCGTGTCTATCGGGACGGGTTCTGCCATGAGCGTGGTCAGTCAAGCTCTTAATAAGGATCCCAACATGGATATAGCTGTGATAGAAAATGAAAAACCTGGAGGGATCTGTCTGACCAGAGGATGTATACCTTCTAAGATGTTATTATATCCCGCTGAAATAGTGAATCATATCAAAGAAGCCGAAAAATTTGGTATAGATTCAAATATCGACTCAATAGATTTTGAAACGGTCATGGAAAGAATGCGTGATCACATAAATTCTCAAAGCGAAAGTATTGGTAGTAACTTGAGAGGAAGTGACGATCTAGATTTTTTTGAAGGTGATGCGGAATTCATTGATGACTACGTTTTAGAAGTTAACGGGAAAAAGATCAAGGGGAAAAAGATAATCCTAGGTATAGGTTCTAGGATAGCTAAACCTCCGATAAAGAGTCTAGAGGAAACTGGTTATTTAACGAGCGAATCTGTTCTTGAACTCGAAGAACTGCCGGAAAGCGTAACCGTCATCGGTGGAGGTTATATTGCGGCGGAATACGGTTATTTCCTTTCGATGATGGGATCCGATGTGACTATCGTCGGTAGGAACTCTCAGTTCGTGCCCTCGGAAGAGGAAGACGTTTCACAAGTATTGAAAGACAAACTTTCAGAGTATATGGATATCTATACGGGTTATGAAGTTCAAAAAACGGCTGAAAAGGATGAAAAGAAATTCATTTTAGCAAAAAGCGAAGAAAACGAAGATATAAAGATAAGGAGCGAGGAAATACTTCTAGCAGCTGGAAGACGATCCAATACTGATATATTAAAACCTGAAAGAAGTGGTGTTCAGACCGATGAAAAAGGATGGATAAAAGTCAATAAGCAAATGAGAACTTCCAAAGAAAATATATGGGCACTCGGCGACGCTACTGGAAAACACATGTTCAAACATGTGGCGAATTACGAAGCTAAAATAGTATATGAAAACGCTATCGAAGGTCGGGGAAATAAAATGGATTATCATGCTGTTCCCCACGCAATCTTCACTCATCCCCAAGTCGCTTCCGTTGGGATGAAAGAAGAAGAGGTAGGGCAAGAACACGATGTGATGGTTGGATATTATCCATACGAAGATACCGCTAAAGGGCTAGCTATGGACGTAGAAGACTACTTCGTTAAGGTAATAGTGGATGGCTCAAATTATCAGATATTGGGAGCCCATATAGTCGGTCCTCAAGCTTCGGTTTTGATACAGGAAATTGTCAACCTCATGTATACGAATGACGGTACTTTCTTACCCATCTACAACGGAATGCATATTCATCCATCACTGAGCGAAGTGGTCAAAAGGGCATTCTATAATCTACACTCTCACGATCATTCCCACAGTCATTAAATTTATTTTAAGTGGAAGAAAAGATTTAAGTAGTCTTCCAAAATTCTAACTAAATATGTCAATGAAAACAGCCTACAGGAAACACGAATATTTAATATCTATACTCGCAATAATCGTTGGAGCTTACATGCTCATGGTGGGACTGTTCGGGACATTTTTGAGTGATTATTCCCCCGAAGCCTTTATTTCCTTTGCAGATGCTA
The DNA here is from genome assembly GCA_964585175.1 of uncultured Thermoplasmata archaeon. Taxonomy (GTDB): domain Archaea; phylum Thermoplasmatota; class Thermoplasmata; order Halarchaeoplasmatales; family Halarchaeoplasmataceae; genus Natronoplasma. The sequence continues at coordinate 11,994 of CAZPCW010000020.1, read as the reverse complement.
TCGGTGCATGGAAGTGGTGGGTTCTGGTATTTGGAATAATCTTGGTGTTTATTTTTAGCATAATGGTAATCCTAAGGACTATGAAGCTTCAGGAGTTCAAGAAACTTTACAATACGGAAAGTAAAAGTAAATTCAGGAAAAATATAGCACGGATAGAGACTCTAGCGCTTAAGTTGGGTCCCGAGTATGAAGACAAGGTCATAGAGAAAGAGGAGGAATTTGACTTCGATAGGTAAGTAGAAAAAATTTTTCTTATTTTATTCATTGTATTGAACGCGCACATCTTCGTCTTTACCGTTCCACTTGAAATAAAGGGGTCCCCCTCCTATCCATGCGGCTGTGGTCTAGACTGGTTAGGACCCAAGCTTCCCAAGCTTGTAGCCCGGGTTCAAATCCCGGCAGCCGCACTCTAAAAAATAGGATCTATTCCTTGTTCCCGATCCTGTCCTTTTCCAGCTTACTTTCTAAAAATAGCTGTAATTCTTTCGCCTTGTCGTGATTCGGTTCTTTCTCTAGACATTTGTTTATGCTTTCAATTGCTTCTTCATACCTCCCAAGTTCCACGAGATAGGCACCGTGCACATAATAGTACTCGCTGTTTTCTGGAAAGAGCTCAATAAGCTCATCGGAGACATCTACCGCCTTCTCCAGTTTCTCCATCTTTTCAAAGACGAGCGCTTTGTTCAATAATGCTTCTTCGAACTCAGAATCTAGGGAAAGAGCGCTATCTAAAGAATCTAAGCTTCTTCGATAATCGCCTTTTTTCATGTAGCACAAACCCTTATTATTCCAGGCCTCCTTTGATTTAGGTTCGATCTCTAGAATCCTCTCGAAGCACTTGAGTGCTTCGTCATACAACTCTAAATCGTAAAGCGCTTTACCTTTCTTTTTCCAAGCCTCAAGGTGATCTTCGTCGATATTTAGAGCTTCCTCGTAGGCTTCGACAGCTTCTTCCTTCTCCTCTTTCTGATAAAGTGCTTTTCCTACCAGAGTCCATGCCTGTGGATTTTTTTCATCTTGTTCCATTGAATTTTTGAAAGCCTTGATCGCTCTATCTTTTTTCCCAGTGTTTAAGAGGACTTTACCTTTTTTTATGTAAGGTACTGGAGAACGACCGCCAACTCCTATAGCTTCATCGTAATAGTTGAGGGCTTCCCTATAATTATCCTTCTCGAACTCCCTATCGCCTTCCTCGATAAGCTCCTTTTCCCCTAACGTTTCTTTTTCCTCTTCCTCCATCTCTTCCAAGTTATATTTTGAGAGAAGATTGAATTTTTCTAACAACTTGAAGAATTTTGTTCCCCCGGCGATTTCTAAACTTTTGTCCTCAGAAAAGTTTTGTTTGACCTCGTTCGTGGTCAGGAGAAGACCTTCGGTCTTTGGAGATAACAACTTTTCGATACTTTCGATCTCAACTTCCGTTTTTCCCCCAGAACGGGTAACTTTAATTATATAATCCTTGAATTCACCATCTTTTTGAATAGAGCCTTCGGCGAGCATATCTCCGCTGACTGATTTGATATCGGATATATTGAAACCCATCCTTTCGAGACAGTTTATACAGAGTCTCTCGAATTTCTGACGGCTCATCTGTTCGATCTTCTCTAGTATTTTATCTTTCTCAGCCAACTTGACACCTGCCCTTTTCAATATAATTTTACGCCTATTAATGTATTATGTTAATCTAACTTCTCAAGTCGTTCTATAGTCTTGTCCCATCCGATCAAATTTTTCTGCGGTCCGGCGGATTCCACGGCGAAAGAAGCCCTCGCCGACCCGGCTCTGCAGCATTTTTCTACCGGCCATCCTCTGTACAAGGCACCGTAAAATCCAGCCCTGAAGGCGTCCCCGGCTCCGGTCGGATCGATCACTTTTTCAGGCTCATAAGCTGGAATATCTATTTCTTCTTCTTGAAGGTAAAGTGAACTTCCTTCGCCGCCTTTCGTGACCAGGACTAAATCCACAAGATTCAATAAGTTTCCAGGCCGGTCCATGTCGAGATAATCGAGAGCTATATTCAGTTCTTTTTCATTGCAGAAAAAATAGTCGCTTTCTTTCAAGAGACTCCTAAAGATTTCCGGCTCATACACATATTCCAATTCCTGCGCAGGATCGAAAACTACTAACTTGTCTTGTAGATCATACCTCTCAAAAATCTTCCTGTAATATTCAGGTCTCCCAGTTCCTATATGCAGTATATCGCTCTTTTCTATAGTTCTCTCCTGCAGTTCAAAACTGGGTGCTTGTTCCATCGCACCCTGATCGACGAAGGTGATTTGCTCTCCTTCTTTGTCATTTACGATCCAGCAGGTGGGTGTATTATGACCGTCCATTTTGTTAAGATCATGAGTATTAACACCGGACTTCCGCAGTGCCTCCAAGTAATCCTCCGGAAAATCGTCACCTACGAACGAAGCGAGGGAAACTTCTACACCCATCTCTGCGGTCGCTCTAGCTATATTCGCACCGGTCCCACCGTACCTAACTACTTTGTTTTTCACAGCTACGGAGGAATCCTTCTCCGGGAGTTCAGAAACGTCCATTATCACGTCTAAAGCCGTATGTCCAAAAACGCCCAAATACGAGTCCATGAAAACTCGAATACAATAGAAGAGTAAAAAGGTTTTTGAACCGAAAAACCGAACTTACAGATTCTCTTACAGTTCTATTTCGTCGACCGTGACTTCTTCTACTTCTGGAGCTTCTTCCTCCTCTGAGCCACTCTCTGTATCTGTTTCTTCTATCTCTTGGTCCACTTCGACATCTCTATCGCTCACTTCGCCAAAGGCGAGAGTTCGTAGAACTCTGGTAATCTCTATTTCTACTTCGTCCCCGACGTCGGTCTCGGGAACAAAGATAACAAAATTATCTATCTTCGCAACTCCATCTCCTTCCTTCCCAATATCTTCTATCTTAACTTCATACGTTTCCCCTTCTTCGACAGGGGGAGAAACTCCTACATCCTCGCTCATTTACTTACACCTCGATTATTTTATTTATTTTACACTCCAAATGAAGTGCGGGTGTTTCATCAGTTTAGGGATATTTATCTTTTATCCTCTTCAAAGCTCGTCTTTCAGCCCCTCCAAGGAATTTACTACTGTCGTATTTTCCCTCTTTAACAACTTTCTGTACAAATTCCTGCCTCTCCCGTCCTCGGTATAGTCTCTCTTCTCTATCTCTTTTCCATCTACTACGATCACTTTATCACCTTTATTTACACCTTCCAGCACGGCTTGTATATTCTTTATATTTCCTTCACCTACGGGGAAGTCGGTCACCACGACAATATCGCTTCTTTGGATATGTTCTACGTTCTGACTGTATGATTCCGAACTTATATTTGAAAACGGTGCTTCCGTCACGCAGTCGATATCTAAAAATTCAGCTTTTTCATAATCGGAATCCATCACGTTTAGAACCCCGGTAGAAACTCGATAGCCATCTTCTACTAATTCTCTCAACAGAGTTCCGGCTGAGCCCCCTCCGCAGACCACATGTATTGATTTTTTTTCCTTCTCTTTGCTGATTTTCTTGTCGACCGGAGAGACATATAAAGTTCCATCTTTTGGATGTTCGTGAACTTCGGCTTCAACTCCATAAACTGCTCTCAGATTGGACCTTGTCAGTACTGAGCCCGGCTTTCCGAATGCATGTATCTTTCCCTGATCCATCAAAAGGATCTTTTCACAGTAACGAGCCGCTAAATTGAGATTATGATGGATAGAGAGAATAGCGACGTTTTTCTTTTCATTTTTACGTTTTATCAGATCCATCGTCTCCTTTTTATGACCTATATCGAGATGAGAAGTCGCCTCGTCCAAGAATAGGACTTCGGGATTTTGAGTCAAAGATCTAGCTATAAGAACTCGCTGCAGTTCTCCGCCCGATAGCTCTTTTACCGGGGAGTCCTTAAATTTCAAGGTTTTTGTATCCTTCATCGCTTTTTTTGCTAATTTTTTATCCTTTTTACCGGGATTTTCGAACCTTCCCAGGTAGGGACTTCTTCCCATGAGAACGACCTCCCAGGCCGTAAAAGGGAAGTTTATGTAGGTATCCTGCGGAACAACGGCACTCAATTTTGCGATCTCTTTTCGCTTGAGGTTTTCTATATCATTATGATCATACTTCACACGTCCATCCCATGCTGGTAAAGTCCCGGTAAGGGCTCTAACCAGGGTACTTTTCCCTGATCCGTTCGGTCCCACGACCCCGATGAAGTCGTCAACATCTAATTTAAAGGATATATCTTCAAGTATTCTCTCGTCTTCGTATCCAGTTGTAAGATTTTTCACTCCAACTTTCACCATCCCGTATCACCCTTATTTCGTAGAAGAAGATAGATGAAAAATATAGAGCCGACCAGTACGGTTATTATTCCAACCGGGATTTGACCTAGAACTCTAGAGATAGTATCACAGACCACTAAAAAGATCCCCCCCATAAGAGCTGTGACGGGAATGAGTTTCTTGTGATCGGGTCCGATGATCAATCTGGCGACGTGAGGCATCATCAGACCGACAAAACCTATTATCCCGGTAAAAGCCAGCATGGTGGCTGCTAACAGGCTAGAGGTTATAAGTTGGATCACCTTAGTTTTTTCCACATCCACCCCGAGATGTTTAGCGGATTCTTCCCCCATTTGTAGGAGATTTAACTCCTTAGAGTAAGAGAAAACGACAGCTATTCCTATGATCATCAGAGGCAATGATACATACACCTCGTTCCAATTAGTGCCGTTTAAAGACCCGGACAAAAAGAATAAAATCCGCATTTCCACCATTTTATCAGGAGGACTATTATATCTGATATATCGTGTCAATCCTGACATTAGGAAATTCATAGCGATGCCCGCTAACAGTAAAGTAGCGATGTCGGTTTTTCCCCGGATCCTGCCGAAGAGAAATACTAGAAATACGGTGCCTAGTGCTGCTCCAAAGGCCAATATAGGTAAAAGATAGTAGCTCACACCTAAAAAAAATCCGATCGCCGCTCCGAATCCTCCTCCGGCGGATACACCTAGTATGAAGGGAGATGCCATTGGATTTTTAAAGATTCCCTGCATCGAGGCACCGGAAACGGCCAGACTCATCCCCACTATCACGCCTAATAAGATTCTAGGCAGCCTGAGTAAGATCACGATTGCTCTGTCAGAACCGTCGAATCCAGAAAACCATCTACCGATTACGGGCAGCTCGGAGAATATTATTTTTACGACTTTTTCAAACGGTATTTTGACGGACCCTACAGTAGCTGAATAGGCTACTGATAAAAAAAGTAAGAAAGCGAGAGATATGATAAAAATGTCTGTTCTATTTCTCAAATTTTTGAACATTTTTTCTCATTTCACCTTTTTTTTCTTCTTATAGATTGCTGCAGATAAAGAACCTGCAGTCAATACAGCTGCCGTTCCAAATCCAGGTGTGTTTTCAGTTTGATTGCTTTCTTCGGTTTTATTGTTTTCTGGATTTTCTATGTCTAGAACCTCTTTTGTTATGTTTGTCAGCCTATTTTGGGCTTTGACAACTCGTGGTCCCGGTCTTGACATGATGTTGTCATCGACAAAAAATACTCGATCGTTTTCTACTGCGGAGATCTCTTTCCAAACGTTTTGTTCGATAAGGTTGTTCACATCCTTTTCTATACGGGTCGGAGCGATGATTATTTCAGGATCGCTGCCCACTATCGTTTCTTCCGATATAGTTTTCCAGCCCATTTTATCGGATGCTATATTGTTACCACCGGCGTTCTCTATCAGGGTGTTCATGAAAGTGCCGTTACCAGGGGTAAAGATAGGCTCCGTAGAGGTCATGTATAAGGTGTCCACTCTCTTTTCTGCCGAAAGATCGGCCGTATTATCGGTTATAGATTCCATTTCAGTTTTTAATTCGTTCACCAGCGAATCCGCCTTTTCCTCGATACCGCACATCTCACCTAAAAGTCTCATGTCGGAGTAAACGTCGTTAAAGGAGGTGGAACTAGTCGCTACCACGGTTTCACCGTAATCCTCTAACTTATTTATCATCTCCGTATTGTAGGAAGGGGTCACTACAACGTCCGGTTCCAAGTTCACGATTTTCTCATAATCTACATTGAAAGAATCTCCGATCTTTGGAAGCTCCTCAACTGAAGGAGGATAATCGCTCATGTCGTCCGTAGCGATCACTCTATCACCGACTTCGAGATGGAAAAGTATCTCCGTATTTGAAGGCATGAAAGATATGATCTTCTGCGGAGGCTCTTGAAAGGTTATCTTTTCCCCTCTAGCGTCCGTGATATGGATACTACTTTTTAGACTAGATTCCTGCACTTCATCGTCGTTTATAATCTCTGCACTTACGATACCGCTTGAGAGCGTGGCTAGAAGCAGCAGCGTCAAAACACCGGCTATTATGAATAATCGTCCTTTAGCTTTCATAGATATCATTTCTCCAATTAACTTTAGAAAAGTAAAAATTACTTTAATTATTTATAATTTTTTATGGCACCTTTAACTTTCGATCCCTTTCCTCGCTTCGATCCCTTCTTGGTATGGGTGCTTGATTTCCTTCATCTCAGTTACTAGATCGGCTTTTTCGATCAGTTTTTCCGGGGCCTTTCTTCCGGTTAAAACGAGCTCTACATTTTCGGGTCTATCTTCTATCAAATTTATCAGATCCTCTAACTTTAGAAGATCGAAGTGATAAGCTACACATATCTCGTCAGCTATGACGATGTCATAATCTTGGGAGAGCATTGCCTCTCTTATCTTTTCTAGTCCTTCCTCGGCTTTCTCTTTTTCTTTTTCGGTTGGACCTTCGTCCATATGGAATCCTTTGGTCCCGTACTGCTCCATGGAGATCTGATCCGAAAATCTCTCTAAAGCCTTATGCTCTCCATAATCTGGAGTTTTCATGAACTGGCCGATGAAAATGTTGAGATCTCTACCTGCAGCTCGGATGGCTAGACCTATGGCCGCGGTAGTTTTTCCTTTTCCGTCTCCAGTATAGATCTGGACCAATCCCTTTTCTAGCTCGGCGGACACGTTTTCACCTTTTGATAATTTTAATTTTTTCAACTAAACTTTAACTCAAAACCACTTTTAAAGTTTTACCCGTATCTCAGTGACGATAGAAAAACGATAAAGTCTAAATGCAGAGCTTTTATTAAAGTTGTAAGATGGCGTACGATGACGAGGAACTGAATCTCAGACTTCTACGGCACCTGTTGTCCGGTGAAGGCGTCCATGTTAATATAAGCGAGCTTTCCAGAGACATGGATATGCACTGGGCCACGGCAAAAAAGAAGCTCCAGTATCTCTATGACAACGACATCTTGAACCCGCCGTTCTATCCGTTCGTTCAGCTTTACGAGGAGTATCCATTGTTGGTTCTGGTGAAGGCCGATATGCCGAGGACAACCAGTGCCAAGAACTTTTACCGCGACGATTCTCACATCTTCGGAGCTTTTTCATGCATGGAAGGTTTTTACAACACTTTTCTGATAGAATTCTTTGAAGGGCTCCAATCGTATCATTCCTGGAGAGAAGAGATAGTGAGGCAGAACAAGATACCCGACAGGGGAGAGAGGACTCCCGCCCACGGCGAGTTTTTCAGCAACAAATTGACTTTCAAATACGATCCCAACTGCTTTATCCACAGGTTGGAGGATAAATACAAAAAGAACGGTTACGTGAGATTAGGAGGCGAAAAAATAGAGGACGAAACCTTCAGGATACTTCGGACCGTGATGAAAGGCGAATGCGTCCGTACGAATTACTCTTACATCGGTCGAGAGATAGGGGTTAATCGAAAGACGGTCAAGAGAAGGATCGACCATCTCCTCGAAAAAGAGATAATCCAAGAACCTAAGTGCTTTTTTCCGAATCTGTTGGTCCCGCCAGGATATAATCTTATAGTCACCTTGATAGAGGCCATCAAAGATATAGACGAGATAAAGAGCTTTTTACAAAAAGACGATAACATCCCTCGCGCTCTAGAGACCAGCACCGAAAGGTACAATTTCTTGACCTTTTCGGCATTCGAAAGCGTGGAGAACTTCTTCGATTGGGGTGAAAAGCTGAACTCGAAATATCCTGATAGAGTTGGAGCCATCTCCAAAACGATACTTTCCTCGAAGATGATACACATCATAGAACCTCAGAAAGTTTCATTAGGTCTTATAGAAAGGAAGCTCTGGGATCTTAAAAGTTGATAAGTTATTTTTGCTTAGAGATGTATCCAAAGAAAACCTACCGAACCAAATCGTTCTTTTTGATCGGAAAAGTGTCATAGGTTTCTATATTTTTTTACCCAAGTTATACACAGATTTTTCTTCATTTTGTAAAGAGGTTTTTTATATCACTCCACATGTCACCGAAATGTTCAAGGTGAAAAGATGGCAGAAGGATATAACCCGTTCAAAATGGCCCAAGACCAGTTCGACAGGATCGCCGATAAATTAGGCTTAGATGAATCGATGAGAGAATTGTTGAGAAAACCGATGAAAGAATATCATTTTAACGTGCCCGTGAAGATGGACGATGGTAGTACGAAAGTATTCCAGGGATATAGGATACAACACAATGATGCACGAGGACCCTGCAAAGGAGGAATAAGATTTCATCCCGAAGAAACCGTAGATACAGTGCGTGCGCTTGCTATGTGGATGACTTGGAAGACTGCCGTCGCCGATATACCGTTGGGTGGTGGAAAAGGTGGCGTCATATGTGATCCTCATGACCTTTCTGAAAGAGAACAGGAAGAACTTTGTAGAGAATATATAAAACAAATAAACGAAAACATAGGACCTCTTCAAGACGTACCCGCCCCGGACGTTATGACCAGTGCCCAGCACATGCTTTGGATGATGGACGAATATGAAAACATAGAAGGCGGAAAGTATCCGGGAGTAATCACCGGCAAACCAGAAGACATGGGCGGCTCAAAAGGTAGACCGGAAGCTACAGGTTACGGATTGGTTTATCAGCTGAGAGAACTTTTAAAAGAACTCGATATGGATATAGAAGAGACTACGGCTTCGATACAGGGCTTCGGAAACGTAGCTCAATTCGCTGCTGAACTCTTCATCGAATACGGCGGAACAGTCGTTTCAGTCTCTTGCTGGGACCAGGAAGACGAGAAAGCTTACAGCTATTACAAGGAAGACGGAATCGATCTTGAAGAACTTAGAGGCATAACTGATCGCTTTGGATCTATAGATAAGGAGAAAGCGGAAGAAAAAGGTTATCAGCGCTTACCGGGCGATGAGTGGTTGACCCATGAAGTCGATGTACTGATACCCGCGGCACTTGAAAACGCTATATCTGAAGACAACGTTGACGATATACCGAACGATGTAGAGATAATCATCTCTGGAGCGAACGGACCTATCACTCCGGAAGCGGACAACGAGCTAGAAGACAGAGATATTATAGTTGTGCCGGACTTCTTAGCCAACGCTGGTGGAGTCACCTGCAGTTATTTCGAACAAGTCCAGAGTAATCAAAACTACTATTGGTCCAAAGAAGAAGTGTTAGGAAAACTTGATAACAGCATGACCGACGCTTTCTACGAGGTCTGGGATCTCGCTCAAAAGAAAGATGTCAGGATGAGAGACGCAGCTTACATGATAGCGATACAAAGGGTTGCAGAGGCCTGCGAAGCCAGAGGATGGGTATAATTATCCAAGTAGACCCATGAAGGGAAAAACAGAGAAGATAAAGGACGCTATCGAAGAGGTCACTGGAAACAGACCTAAACTCGAGGACCTAAAAACCCCTTCCCAGAATCAAAATTATGGGGCATCTCACCTCAACAATGTCCTTCTTTTTTCTTCTTCTTATGATTACTTTTTAATTCAAGAAGATGGACGTCTAGATACTCTTATAGAGGAAAGATTTTCCATAGACGGCGTGAGACGGTCACCTCAAGTCAGCCAGGTAGAAACGAAAAAAGAGTGTGAACGGAGACTCAACGACCAGAATATAGATCTACTGATAGTTTTCAACGATCCGACAGAGGACAAATTTAAGGATTTTATAGATTCTGTTAAAGAAAAAAATCCAGACCTGCCTATAGTTTGGTTAACCGACAACGACATTAGTGTGGAAAAAAAACTCGAAATAAGGTCAAAAATAGATAAGATATTCACTTGGAACGGCGACGGTAAGATAATCTTGACAATTATTCAACACATCGAAGATAAATTTTGTTACCTAGAAGGGGATTTTGATAAAGGTGGTCGACCCCTACTTTTAGTGGAAGATTCAGAACAATTTTACTCTTCCTACCTCTCCCAGACATACGAAAAAATATGGGCCAATATTGACGATATACTTCACGAGGATCTTACGAAAGACGAGAAGATGAAACGATATCGGAGAAGGCCCTATGTCTTAGCTGTGGAGGAAACGAAAAGCGCGAGAAAGGTTTACGAAGATTTGAAGGACGATCTTCTGTGTTTGATTACAGACAACAAGATAGAAGATGGGAATGACATCTACAAAAACGCGGGTCTGGAATTTGCGGAAGAAGTGAGAAGCGAAGACTCCAGGATTCCCATACTGCTACAATCTTCTTCACCTCTCGAAGATAAATTGGAAGAAAAGGGACTAGATAAGATAAGATATATAGAGAAGACTTCCCCTGAATTGAATCAGAAGATATCAGAGTTCGTTGAGATAAATCTTGGTTCGACTACTTTAGTAGTGAACGAAGGAGGGGGTTTTGAGGAATACGAGATCGAAACGATAGATGATTTAGAGGAAAAAATGGACTCTTTGGATAAAGAAACCATTTCCAGACTTGTCGAATCCGGTGAACTTGCAAGCTGGTTCGAGACGAGAACCAAGTTCGAAATAGCCGACAAGATCAAAGAAATAAAAACGAAAAATACCAGCTTGAAAGCGATCAAAGAACAACTGATGAACGCTATAGAAGAATACAGGTACTCGTCCTATGAAACTGCGGTATCGGATTTCGATAGAGAGCCCCACGATCCAAAAAGCAGGATAAATAGGATCGGTGACGGAGCTTTAGGAGGCAAAGCTAGAGGATTGGCTTTCGTAACTAAATTGTTTTCAAGGTATTTAGACGAAGATATATTCGAAGACTTGAGAATAACGGTACCTAGAACTATCGTTCTTTCGACGGAAGTCTTCGAGAAATTTACAGAGGAAAACGATCTGTTCAATCAAGAACTTTTAGATTTATCCGATCAACGTATAGCTTCAAAGTTTATAGAGGCTGATCTTCCGGCTACGGTGATTGGCGACATACGGTCATTCATAAGAGATACCCGCAATCCCCTGATAGTTAGGTCCTCCGGACTGTTAGAGGACTCTCTCGCCCAACCGTTCGCCGGGGTATATTCCTCTATGTTCCTGCCCAACGAATCCTGGGAGACCAGTCTGCGATTCAAGGAGGTCTGTAATGCCATCAAGTACGTGTACGCTTCGACTTTTTTTGAAGCCGCTAGAAATTACCTGAAGTCGACTTCGAAAAATCTGGGGGACGAAAAGATGTCCATCATACTTCAGGAAGTCGTGGGCGAAAAACACGAGAAATTCTTCTATCCCAGGATATCCGGCGTTGCTAAATCTTATAACCATTATCCTTCCCAGGGGTGCGATCCAGAAGATGGGATAGTTTATCTGGCTCTTGGTCTGGGAAAGGAGATAGTCGAGGGCGGCTCTTCCTATTTCTTCTGCCCCGAACATCCAAAATCACCGATGTTCGGTACTCCAAAAGATTTCATCGGGAACTCTCAAAGAAAATTTTACGCTTTGAATCTTGAGTCCATATACCGTATTGTGAAGAAAGACGAAGAGAGCGCGTTATCGCAGTTGGATATAGATAAGGCCGAAGAGCACGGAGTACTGGACAAGCTCGCCTCAACGTACTCTCCGCGCGACGACAGGTTATATCCTGGCGTTCATAGAGAGGGATCTCGCGTGCTCGATTTTGCTCCGATAATAAATTACAACGCTTTTCCCTTAGCCGATGCTATCAAGCT
>CAZPCW010000019.1:0-30652 GCA_964585175.1 uncultured Thermoplasmata archaeon | reverse complement strand
TTGAGGGTCTATAAAAATCTAAATCTGCTAAATCACTAGATTTTTAGATAGTGCCGTGTATCCTCTCCCTGAACCTAACAGGAAAACTTCGTTTTCCTGTGGTATTTTTTGAAATCTTCCGTATTTCAAAAGATAGCTGGAATGTGATTCCAGCAATACAGAGGAATTTTTTAAAAATTCCTCGAAGGAAGAGGACTTACTGCTCTCTCAAACACTTACAAAGGTTAATCTTTATAAATATCTATCGATTTACGAAATTAGAAAAGATGGAAAGATACTTGGAGCTGTTCAAGAAAATAGGGGATTTAAAACATACTGAAAGAGAAGGATGGAAACGCGTTGATATAGATGATCCAGAATCTGTCGCCGATCATTCTTTTAGAGCGGCCTTTATGTCTCTGATAATCGGGGAAAAGTTCGACCTAGATTGTTTCAAACTGGTCAAACTTTTACTTGTCCACGATTTAGCGGAAAGCATGATCGGAGACATAACACCAGAGGATCCTATCTCCAAGCAAGAAAAGTTCGAAAAAGAAGAAAACATTATCGAAGAGATATCAAGATATTTTGGAGATGATTTTGAACTCGCAGAACTTTGGAAAGAATTCGAATCCGGTGAAAGTCGAGAGGCGGTGATAGCTAGAGATATAGATAAATTAGAGATGATCTTACAGGCACTTGAATATAAGGAAGAATACCCTAACAAAGATCTCTCAGAGTTCATCTCCAGCCCGAAAGAAAATATAGAGTCACAGGAGATCAAACAATTCTTACAAATTCTCTCTAGAAATTAATCTAAAGTTCTATACTCACGACTCCGATGTCCACGTGTTTTTTTAATCTTGGATATTTTTTGAGATTCGGATCTTCCTCTTCTAAATCTCGTAACTTCTCCAGCGTTCCTTTCAATTCTTCTTTAGAGGATCCGACGATCTTTTTCCAACTCTCGAATAACCCGTACTCCTCTACTATTTTCCTGTAACCTAAATTGAACAGCATGAGTTCGTCGAATTCATCTTTGTTGAAAAAGCCTGTTTTTCCCAAAAACACGTCCTCTTCGTCAAACCTTAAAAATCCTGCGGACCCTTCCTTACCTTTTTCCTTATTATAGCTTCTTAATTCCTCTATCGCTTCCTGATGAGTCAATCCAACTTTATCTTTCAATTCATCAAGTTTTCGTTTTTCGTCCATGCTCAATCCTGCCGTTGTTTCACTATCCACTTTATTCATAACCGAATTCGAAATTATCAGGCTAGAGCCCCCCACGATGAAATAATCTATCCTATTTTCGTCGAATCTCACCAAGCCAATGGAAGCCGACGGTGTATAGCCTAACTTATTCTTTTCTTCTCGATCTAATCCGTTCCACTCCTTTTCAAGTTCCAAAACGATCTCTCTCAAAATCTCCTCTAGATTTCGCTCCGAATCCATTTTTTCGAGCAGCTGTTCGTTTAGTCTCTCTATGTACCATCTGTCAGATTCCGATATCTTCTCGTCCTCTTCAGTATGAGGCATATTTTCTTCCAGGATCCAGCACGCATCTGAAGTAGCGTCGACCAGAACGTCTTTCCCGTCCTCGATCATCTTCAAGTTGTCATTTTCCGCTGTTTTTTCCATACTACTCATGATTAATGAGAAAAAGAGATAAGTAACCTTCGCTTTATTTCTCACTAGAAGGTAAGATAATATGACAAAAAAGATTTCACTAAAGAATTTTTTCGGATTCATCGCTCCTAGGCCGACGGTTTGTGTTTCGACTATCGACAAAGAAGGTAACCCTAACATAGCACCCTACAGTTTCGTGTCACCTCTTTCTTTTAATCCTCCGTTGATAGGTATCTCTAGTGCAGATAACAGAGATACTACGGCCAACTTCAGGGAAACTGAAGAATTCGTCGTGGCGCCGGTTACGGAAAGATGGATGGAAAAAGGCGTAGGAACCGAGATATCACTACCCAAGGAAGAAAGTGAATTCGACGAGATAGGACTGAACAAAAAGGAGTCAAAAGAAGTTTTGCCCCCGAGTGTTGAAGAATCAGTCGTCAATATAGAGTGTGAGTATTACAAAAATGTAGAACTAGGAGATCATGCTCTTTTGGTCGGAAAGGTCGTTCATGTAGAGGTTGATGAAGATGCTGTTAAAGATGGTCGTCTCGATATAGAATCTCACAGTGCTTTAGGACACGTAAAAGGAGAAGATTTTTCACTCTCGGATTCGATACTGAAGATAGAAAGATAGGAGGATCAAATATGAAATTTAAGAGTTTGTTTATAGCGGAAGCACCGGATGCTGAAAAAGAAGAACATACTGCAGAAATAGAAACGGAAAAGTACAGACTCTTCGTGAATCTCGTCAAGTCTAAAGAAGGAGCGGTCGAGATAGCAAAGCATTACAAGGACGAACATTCCATAGATTCCATATTACTTTGTCCCGGATTCACACATGAAGACGTGGCTGAGATATCTAAAGAAGTAGGAGAACACGTGGGGGTAACCGTAGCTAGAGGAGATGGACCTAGCGGAAAAATAGCTCAAGAAGCCATGAAAAAAGCGGATTGGTTTTCCTAAAAAACCAATAAGGTTCTCGACTATCCAATTCTTTTATCTATTTTCCTAAGTTCACCCAGTTCGGGAAATTCAAATAAGCCGGCTTCTTTGTCCACGCCCACGGCTTTCATATTATCCAAATCGACCATATCTTTAAGAACAGGTGAGAGAAGTTCCTGTTCTCTCACGTTATTCATATCCGATCCTTGAGCTAGTTCCGAAAAAGCGGGCATCACTATGAGTTTTTTATCATCTTCCATCTCGCCATATAAAAAGCAGCGTATCTTTTCTTTGACTCCGATGTCGTCTTTCAAACTTAAAGCTGGATGTTCGTGACCTATTATCAAGTAATTTACGTCTAGCCCTCTCATCCTTTCGTCTTTTTCGTGACCGTGTGCAAAGCATACGTCTTCTAAGACAAATGTTTCCTGGAGTTCTACATCCTCGTATCCTTTTACTGGGTAGATCAAGTAATTGTCGTGGTTGCCTTTGACCAGGTATATATCTTCAACTAGCTCTCCTAAAAACTCCATCAACTCCTCGACCTCTTTTCTCTCACCGTAGGAGGTCTCCGAAAATTCGTGTTTTATGTCGCCACACACGATCAGTTTTTCGACATCTCTTTCCGCGATCATATTAGATAAATCCTCTTTCATCTCGGAAAGCTGGAACTTAGGCATGAACATTCCAGAATCAGCCATTAAAGATTCCAGCCCAAGATGTAGATCAGAAACGACGATCGTGCTCAGATCGTCGATATATAGGGCGGGAAAGTTATCGATTATCTCAAATCTATCGAATAGTTTCATCCAGTCTCCCCTTCTATACTTTCCATTATTTTTTCGTGGAGGTTTTGAAGTCTCTTCTTCTTATCTTCAAGCTTTAAGACATCGCTCTGACTCTGTATTACTAGATTGTGGGCGAAAGGAGAAGGTATATCGGTTTCCACTACTTCGTAACCTGTCTCTCCCTTTTCAATACTTTGGATGATTTCAGATGCGTTCTGTATATCCATGTAATCCTCAATTATCTCTCTGTAGGTTTCTTTCACTATCGGGAACTCTTCATCTATATCCTCGCAGGCCGAAAGTAAAAAGTGTGATTTCATCTGCTGTCTACCCACGCTCATCTTCTTGCCTTTGTAATTTCGAAGTATCATCAGGGCCCTCGCTGCTACGTGCCGAAATCTTCTTTTCATCAATTCAGTTTTTCTTACAGCCTTTTTAAGGACCTCTCGAACTTTACTTTCAGTAGTAATATCCATTAACTCATGGACATCGATCTCCTTATCAGGACAGATCAAGACGAATCCGTGGTCGTCGACCACTATTCCTACATTTGAATTCAGTATATCTGAAGCGATATCCGCAAATATCCTGCATAGCGCATCGTTAACTTTCCTACCGAAAATAGTGTGAAATATCAGATTGATCTTATCCTCTTCGTAATTCTTTTCGATCAGTATCTTATCGTCGGTGGGTACCGAGCCCACATAACGGTACTGCTCATTAAGATAGGAAATTATGGTAGAAATTGTGTTATCGTCGATATAGTAGTTCTCTTCGATCCATTCCTCGGGTTCCTCATCCTCTTTGATCATGTCAATAACCCTACTATTGAATCTTCCTATTTTCTTCCCCAGATCATAGGATAATGGAAGCATCTCGGAGAACCAAGAAGGTACGGTCGGTGCCTTCTCGGGACGAGGATCGACATAGACTTTCATACCTCTAGTATAGCGGAACTCGTAGGTGTCTCCGCCGTGCACGAAAATATCGCCTTTAGTGAGCCTATCTAAGAAATCTTCATCCAGGGTTCCTACGAACTTTCCATCTCTAGTAGATACTCTATATGCGCTCTCATCGGGTATCGTTCCTATATTCGTCATGTAGATGACCCTAGTCATCTTTCCTCTCCTACCGAAAACTCGTTCCCCATCATCATCGGTATCCATCCATATCTTCCCATAGACCTTCTGATCTTCAAGAGAAGCGTATTCTCCCGCCACATACTTAAGCGTCTTCTCATAATCCTCTCTATTCAAATCTTTAAAAGTGAAACTCTTACGAACGGTTTCGAAAGCTTCATCTAGTTTCCATTTCTTGTTGCAGCCCATACCTACGATATGTTGAGCTAAAACGTCAAGACAGTTTTCAGGTATCCGTACTCTATCTAATTCATCCTTTTTGGCGCATCTCATCATCTCGGTACATTCCAAGGCATCTCCTCTGTCCATCACTAGAACTCTCCCTTTCGCAGTATCTCCAAGCCTGTGACCCGAGCGACCGATCCGCTGTATCGCTCTAGAGACTCCTTTTGGAGAAGATAGCTGTAACACGAGATCGATGTAACCTATATCGATACCAAGTTCCAGCGAAGTCGAGGTTACTACGACTTTCAGCTCTCCTCTTTTCAAAGATTCCTCTACCTCTAGTCTCTTATCACGACTCATCGAAGAATGATGAGCACCTATTTCATCCTCGTAATATTCCATATCTCGATTTTTTAGATTATTCACGACTCTTTCGGTCGCGCTTCGAGTGTTAGTAAATATCAAAGTCGTAACATGATCCTTCACTAGTTCGTCTATCTTATCGTACATCTTATTATTAACAACGCTACCCGAGGTATGAATGAGATCATCCACGGGAGAGAGAACTTTCAGATCCATCTCCTTGGAAGCTGAAACATCCACGATATTACACGGTCTAGGAGAACTGTCTTCATAACCTACAAGGAACTTCGCTATCTTATCAATAGGCGCCTGAGTCGCCGAAAGTCCTATCCTGGTGAATTCATCCTCACACATGTGTTGAAGCCTTTCTAGAGAGAGGGAAAGGTGAGCTCCTCTTTTGTTATCACAGAGTGAATGTATCTCATCCACAATCACGTAATTGAGATTTTGGAGTTTTTTCTTGAATTTGGGAGCGTTCATGATGATGCCCAGAGTTTCCGGGGTCGTCACGAGTATATGGGGCGTTTTATCCAGCATCTTTTGTCTATCTTGAGATGACGTGTCACCGGTTCTTACAGCACTCCTCACTTCCGGCATATCGATGTCCATCTCTTCCGCGATTTGTTTTATTCCCTTCAAAGGCTTTTTGAGATTTCGCTGAATATCGTTACCTAACGCCCGTAATGGAGATATATACAAGCAGTAAACCTGGTTCTCTAACTCGCCTTCATCTCCTTTTAAAAATAATTCATTCAATATCGATAGAAAAGCCGATAAGGTTTTGCCGGATCCCGTAGGAGAACAGATTAATGAGTTCTCGTTCTCATGGATCAGATCAAAAGAATACTTCTGCGGAGGTGTCAATTGATCGAACTTACCGTTGAACCATTCTTTGACGTACGGTTCGAATTCGCTAGGTAAACTTTCTGAAGACTTAAAATCGTCTATCTTCTTTATAGTCATCATAAATACGTAATACTACTGCAATTTTAGTTTTGTTATTAGATTCGAGAAAGGACTAAAATGTATCATTCTGTGCTTTCTTTATTCTAGAATTCTTTTTTGTCTTCTTGCTTCTTCGTTTTTGAACTCCTAGACTTTGCTGAGCTCGGCCTTTGTCTATCCGTTTCAGTCGACTGTTTAGAGCGGGAAGTCTTATTTCTTGACGTTCTAGACCTTGAACTTTTAGATCCTGAACTTGAGCTTTTTGAGCGTATCAAAACGATACCGTGCTTCAGGAAACGACCGGCTATACCACCCATCACCCACAGGATGATTCCAGGAACAAAGTATATCAACGCGTGAACGATATTACCTATACCAGACTCTCCAGTCTGGGGCAGAAGATCAGAAAATCCCTGTATGAACTCTGGATTGAGAAACGTATTCACAGCCATATAAAAGGTGATCAATAGAAGTACGATGCCTAAAAACAGCAGACCGTATCCAATTTTTTGAATGTTGTTATCCATCACAAACACTACCAATATTATTAGTTTGCGCAGTATTTATGAATTGGGATGTTTGAACAACTTAATTATTCCAAATAAATAAAAAGGGGTTAAGATTTTACTCTTCGAATTCATCTATGGCTTTCTTCAATTCTGAGATATATGTCATCGCTGGTCCTCCGCCCATCATTATCCCAACAAAGGCGGCTTCCAATATCTCTTCCTTTGTAGCTCCGGCTTTTAGAGCTTTCTGAGTGTGAATATCGATGCAGTATTTACATCTAGCAGTTATGCCAGTAGTTAGCGCGATCAACTCTTTCGTTTTCACGTCTAGATGATTTTCCTCTAGCACTTCGTCCATGAAATCAGAAAATTCGCTCATAGCCTCTTCGTTGTTTTCCATCAACGCCTTCTTAGCTTTCTTAAAATCTCGTATGTTTTCTCTTACATCGCTCATATTATCACAATAGCTTCTACAACCATACTATATAAAAAGGTTTTGTAAAAATTTTGAAAAATCAATTTCGAACTTCTTCTTATTGAAAAGGATAATCTTGGAATAATTCCAAATACAAGATGAGTTCTATCTTATACTAAGAGATGAAGAAAAAGGTGATTTAAACTTTGGATCCGAACATACAAAAGATATAAATCATTGTTGGTAGCGTGTTCTCTGTTATATGGCTCACCTATGTGATGGGGATCTTCAGATTAAATTACGTCGGCTTTTTCTTTCTAGCCATCTTCACGACTCTATCAATACTATCTTTCATTTCAAACAAACTGAAAGACTCTGAACTTTTAATAGAGAAAAAAACGAGTTCCGTAGTTTTTTCATGACTTTTGCCCGCTAAGCGAGCAAATTAAAACGATAATCTTATTATATGTGATTATATTTTCTTCATAAATATGAATTGGCGTAAAATTCTAAGACCTGAATACAGTTCAAAAATCATAGGCCTCATATTCATAAGTCTTGCCGCATATTTATTTCTGAAGAGCGATTACACCAACGCAGCGATAGGTGCCGCTTTCATAGGTATATTTACCCTTTTGATAATCCATTTTTCGACGGTGGAGGAGGACGTAGCGATAGCGGGTTTGAAGAGCGGAGTCGTGTCTATCCATAACATGTTAGAAGATCTAGATATGTCGGAAAAAGGTGTCGTCGTAAATCCTCACAAAAATCTCACCGAATCGAGAGTTTACGTTCCGGCTGGAAATTTTGAAAAATTACCCGACCTTTTTGATGAGATGACTATCGTTTCTTCTGGTAAAGGAAAAGTTGGAATCTCTCTAACTCCCCCAGGCCTACCAATACTTAAAGAAGCTAAAGATAGGATGGAATATGGTATAGAAGGGAGAGAAATCGAAGCTGGAAGAGAATGCATGAGTCATCTCTCTCAAGGTATGAATCTAGCTAAATCTTTCAGTTTTAGAAAAAGTGAGGACGGTCAAATCAAACTGAGGATCACTCTAGCCAGCTATGATGATTACTGTGAAGAACTGAGAGAGACTTCGGAAAAGATCTGCTCTAGAACTGGATGCCCAATTTGTAGCGCTTATTTGACTGCGGCTTCCGAATCGCTGTCAATTCCTCTCAAAATAGTAGATTTTCAAAAGGAGGATAAACATATAAAGTATACTTTGGAGGAAATTTGATGGGTATAGCAGAGAAAATAGCACTTTCCTTGACGATCTGGACCGCTCTCATATTAACCCTAGTCGGTAATAGTAGTTTAGAGCTATTTATCATCTTGATCTTGATAGGCATTTTGATAACAAGAGAATTATCAAGTGTCTATATCAGACCTTCCATAGCGACCCGTCTCGATATATGTATCAGAGTCGGTATAATCATATTTATAGCTATCGTAGGAAGACGAATACTTTCCATTCTGGGTATACTTTAAAGGACCTCATCTAAACTCGCTAATAACTGATCGTTCATCTCTTCATTTCCTATAGTGATTCTTACATGGTCTTTCAAACCTACTTCATCGAAGGCTCTGATCCTGATATCTCTTTCTAAAAGCTCTCGATATAATTCATCGGTCTCAATCTCTGGAGAGGTTTTACAGAACAGGAAATTGGTTTGAGAAGAGAGTGGATTGAAACCCCTCTGTTCCAGATTATTATAGAGCCTTTCTTTTTCTTCTTTCATCTTTCTTACACAATCATAGACCTGCTCTTTCCTATCTAGTGCGGCATTTGCAGCTTCCAATGAGAGCGTGTTAACATTGAATGGGAGCATATTATCCAACAATTCTATCCCTTTCTCTGGAGAGGTTAAGGCATATCCCACTCTTATACCCGCCAGACCCCAAGCCTTTGAAAAAGTTCTCACTAATACCAAGTTCTCGTATTCGTCTAAAAGATCGGTATTGTCCATGTCAGAATATTCGCCGTAGGCCTCGTCTATTACCACGGTAAGATTTTTTTCAAGCATAGATTTGATTTTTCTTCTATCGACCGAGAGACCCGTAGGATTGTTAGGTGAACATAAAAATACCGTATCGACGTTTTCTAAAGCGTCTATATCGGTAGGAACGGTAAAATCCGATCTGAGAGGGACCTCGACAACGTTCCTTTCATTCCTAGAAGCTAAAAAAGAATACATCTCGTACGAGGGTTGAAAATGTGCGGCGGTGCCCTCTTCGGGTAGAAAGCTTTTGTAGATCGTGTCCAATATAGCATCGGACCCGTTGCCCACGACTACCTGTTCAGGACTAAGTTCATAAAAATCCGCCAATCGGTTTTTCAATTTTTTACCGGTCGGTGAAGGGTACCTTCCGACGTCAAAACCGATCTCATTCTTTATACCTTCATAATATTCTTCGGAGAGAAACAAGTTCTCGTTAGAATCTAGAGTCAACTCGCCTTTCCGCTCTGGGTAGGATATAGACATTTCACTCACGAGTAGTAATGGTAAAAATGCTATAATAAAATAACGTTGCAGGAGTCAAATGAAAAAAAGTTTCTAGGATCAGTGATAGGCCCTCGGGCCTTCACTGAGATCCTTTTCTTCCTTCTCTTCCTTCTGACTCTTTATCTTTTCATAGGCCTCTTCGAAGTGTTTCTGGTCTACGGTAGCTTCTTCAAGATCCTTTTCTTCAGATTCTTCGAGTCCCTGCACATATTCTCGGATCGCCAGCATCACGGCCTCGTTACAGATCGAAGCTATATCGGCTCCGCTCATATCGTTGGTTTTTTTGGCAATCTCTTCGAGATCCACGTCAACACTCAATGGTCTGTCCCTTGTATGGATCTTGAATATCTCCTCTCTTGTTTCCTCGTCAGGCAAATCGACCGATATATTCCTATCGAACCTACCAGGTCTGAGAAGTGCCGGATCGATAAGCTCAGGTCTGTTTGTAGCTCCTATGACTATCACGTCATGAAGCGATTCTAGTCCGTCTAGTTCCGTCAATAACTGAGATATCACTCTTTCAGATACGTTGGAATCTGAACTCTTTCCTCTTTCAGGAGCTAAAGCGTCTATCTCGTCGAAGAAGATTATCGTCGGGGCGGCCTGCCTAGCTTTTCTGAATGTTTCTCTTACCGCTTTTTCGCTCTCTCCTACCCATTTTGAGAAGAACTCTGGACCTTTAACAGATATGAAGTTGGATTCGCTCTCGTTGGCTACGGCTTTAGCCATCAAGGTTTTACCTGTGCCCGGCGGCCCACTAAGCAATATCCCTTTGGGCACTTCAGCGTCCATGTGTTCGAACACGTCTTCATACTGCAAAGGCCATTCTACCGCCTCTCTCAATTGCTGTTTTGCATCTTCTAATCCGCCGACGTCCTCCCAAGTAACGTCCGGTGTCTCGATAACCACTTCTCTCATCGTTGAGGGATCCATCTCTCTAAGAGCCTGATTGATGTGTTTCTCCTGTACTTTCAGATCTTCTAGAACTTCTGAAGGTATCTGTTCCGCCTCTAGATCGATATCTGGTAGAACTTCCCTCAGAGCGGTCATCGCCGATTCTTTAGCTAAAGCCTCTATATCAGCCCCAACGAAACCGTGAGTGTGGGCGGATATATCCTCTAGATCTACATCGTCAGCAAGAGGCATTCCTCTCGTATGGATTTCTAAGATCTCCTTTCTGCCTTCCCTATCAGGCATTCCTATCTCTATCTCTCTATCGAATCTACCCGGTCTTCTCAACGCGGGATCGAGTGCGTGTGCTCTATTAGTGGCTCCTATAACGATGACTTTTCCCCTCGCCTCGAGTCCGTCTAACAGGGATAAGAGTTGAGCCACTATCCTTCTCTCGGTTTCCCCGGAAACTTCGTCTCGTTTGGGCGCGATAGAGTCCAATTCGTCGATGAATATTATCGATGGCTGGTTCTCTTCAGCCTCTTCGAAAATCTCTCTCAAACGGCCTTCACTCTCTCCATAGTACTTGGACATTATCTCAGGTCCACTTATAGTGAAAAAGTTAGCGTCGGTTTCGCTTGCTACGGCTTTAGCCATCAAGGTTTTACCTGTGCCAGGCGGACCTTGTAAAAGAACTCCCTTTGGAGCTTCGATTCCGACTTTATCGAAAAGTTCCGGATGCCTCAATGGAAGCTCGACCATCTCTCTGACTTTCTCTACCTCTTCATCTAGACCCCCGATATCTTCATAAGATACTCGAGGGGCCTTAGCTACCTCCTCTTTACTTATCGGTTTTTCTGAGATATCAACCTCAGTCGTTTCGGGTTTGATTATAACGGCTTTCTTAGAAGGTGTGAATGATTTGACCACAAGTTCGATCTTATTACCCATGATGTTCAGTGTGATCGTGTCCCCTTTAGTGATAGGTCTGTCCCTCAGAGCTTTTTTCCTCAGGTACTCTTCCCCACCCATAAGTTTGACCGGTTGTGTAGGGGCGAATGTGACTTTCTTCGCCGGAACGGTCTCTACCTTTTCTATCCCCACCTTTTCATCGATCTTGACTCCAGCATTCCTCCTGGTAGGCCCATCGATCCTGATCAAACCGGTGTTCCTATCACTTTCGTCTCCAGCCCAAACTTTAGCCGCAGTCTCTTTGGTTCCCTGAATTAGAATTATATCTCCGCTTTTGAGATTTAATTTTTCTTTGACTTCTGGATCTATTCTAGCTAAACCTCTTCCAACATCACTAGACCGAGCTTCTGCGACCTTCAATACTTTTTCATTTTTTTTCATAATATCCACCAACCAACTATACAAGGGTATGTTGTTATGTTGTCGTTGTATAGAAATGATTTAAGGAGTATTTAAATCTTTTGTCTAGTCTGAGGAATATAGTCGAAAGGGAGGTGGGGGTTTGCCTTTATTAAAAATACAGCAGATATAATATTCTAATTTTATCTAAAAAAAGTAAGGATGTTCCCATCTTGTTTTATTTTCTCAATATTTCAAACGGTTTCATAGAAATGTGACATCCTCCCTACCTAATAAACAGAGAAGTGAAAAGTTAAGTAGAAAAAAGGAAAAGATTTTGGATTAGGTAGATCACTCGTCGGGCCAAAATTTGTATCCGTAGTATATCAGTCCTTCAGGACTTTCTTCCCCGAGCTTTCTCATCGAGGCTTCTACTTTCATCCCAGATTCTACATCTTCGTAATCAACGTCGACTAGATGACCGGTTAATCTAACTCCTTCTTCCATCTCAACTATAGCCATAACGTATGGAGCTAGATCCTTAAATTCCGGATGAGGTTCATGTACTTCTGTATAAGTTACTACCTCACCGTGCCCTTCAAGTTCGTACTCTTCCATCTTTCCGTAACTCTCACGTCTGCATTCGGGACAGATATCTCTAGGAGGGAAGTAAATCTCTCCGCAGTTGTTACATTTGACACCGATACCTTTGTATCTCTGTCTTATCTCTCTCCAGAATCTTGGAATCGTCATCTATGACCACCTCCTCAAGATGTGGACTACAGCACTTGCACCGGTTCCACCCATGTTATGAGTCAAACCGTACTCTGGATCTTCCACCTGTCTTTCACCGGCATTTTCTCTAAGCTGAGTGACCGCTTCTACGACCTGGCTTATTCCTACAGCGCCGACTGGTCTACCTTTTGCCTTCAGACCTCCGGAGGTGTTGATGGATATATCGGAATTCAAACTTGTTCTACCTTCTTCGGTCGCCGGGCCACCTTCACCTTTCTCAAAGAATCCGAGATCTTCTATAGCCATTATCTCGGTTATGGAGTAATTATCGTGAACTTCAGCAAAATCGATGTCTTCAGGCTCTACCTCTGCTCGTTCATAGGCTCTCTCCGCTGCTCTCTGCGTCGCTTTCAACGTTCCTATATCTTCTCTTTCATGTACTGCCATGGTATCTCCGCCTTCGCCTATTCCTATTATCTCTACCGGTTCACCTGCAAACTCATCTGCTCTTTCCGCCGGACATAGTACAACAGCCGAGGCACCGTCGGACAGTGGAGCACAATCGAACATTCCTAAAGGATCTGAAACAGTGGGCATACTCATCACGAACTCTTTTGAGGTCTCTCTAGGATATTGAGCATTCGGGTTTTTAGCGGCGTTGGCATGATTTTTTACCGCAACTTCCGCCATCTGTTCTCTGGTAGTACCGTATTTTTCCATATGATAGCGAGCCATCATCGCATACAAGGAATCGAAGGTTGCTCCGAAAACGCTTTCCCATTCCTGGTCGGCGGTAGAAGACAAGATCTTTTTCGCTTCTTCTTCTCCCACGTCGGTCATCTTCTCTGCACCACCGACGACCACGATGTCGTTCATACCGGATGCTACAGTCTTAAAGGCCTCGGAAAGGGCCATTCCTCCAGACGCTCCACCGGACTCGATTCTAGTAGAGGGTATATCGCTCAGTCCAGCGTAATCAGCGATGAGCGGAGCAACATGTTCCTGATCTATCATCTTTCCGGCCGACATGTTTCCTATATACATCCTTTCTACTTCTTCACCTTTCACACCTGCGTCCTTGAGAGCTTTTAATCCTGCTTCGATACCTAATTCTCTGAGTGATTGATCCCATAATTCACCTATCTTTGTTTCTCCAACTCCTATAATAGCTACGTCTCTCAAAATCATTCACCTCCTTCTATTTTCTCTCTAAATTTGGCATACTTCGCATATGAAATGAATTCCTTATCAGACATAACTTCTTGGACCTTTGGAACGTCTTGTTCTTCAATATTCTCGATGTTTTCAGTCACCGTGATATCAAAGCTGTCTGAACCAGCTCCAGATCCATAAGAGGTCACCAGTATTTTGTCACCGGGTTCCGATTGATCCAATGTGGCTGCTAGGCCCAACGGTACGGCTCCTGAATACGCATTTCCTATGTTAGTCACTAAAAGCCCGGGTTCCAGCTGTTCCTTTTTAAATCCCATCTTCTTGGCGGCTTTTACAGGGAACTTTCCGTTTGGCTGATGGAAGACAGCATAATCATAATCTTCTGGCTCATTTCCTGTCTTTTCCAACATCTTCTCCGTACAATTGGTAACGTGCTTGAAATAAGCAGGTTTACCGGTAAATCTGCCTCCATGCTGAGGATATTTTTCTCCCTCACGTCTCCAGAAATCGGGAGTATCAGTAGTGTAAGATAGGGTCTCATCTATCGTCGCGAGTAGATTCTCTGAGCCTATAATATATGCGGCTCCTCCCGCTGCGGCGGTATATTCCAAGGCGTCACCGGGAGCACCCTGAGAGGTGTCCGCACCGATAGCCATCCCGTTTTCGATCATACCGGAACTGACCAAACCCATACAAGTCTGGAACGCCGCCGTTCCCGCCTTACAAGCGAATTCGTAGTCCGCCGCGGTCATGTGTGGGGAAGCAGCTAAAGACGCTGCAACGATAGTCGCCGTAGGTTTGACCGCATAGGGATGTGACTCGGACCCCACATAGATCGCTTCTAAATCTTGACCCTTGATATCCGCTCTTTTCATCGCCCATCTTGCTGCCTGAGTGGAAATGGTGATAACGTCCTCGTCCGGTGAAGGTACGGATTTACTCTGTACTCTCAAGCCTTTTCCCATCGACTCTCCGTCTTCACCCCAGACGTCACCTATCTCCTTGGGGGTGATCCTGTACTTGGGCACGTATCCTGCATAACCTTTTATTCCAACTTTACTTTTTGCCTTCATTTGATATCACAACCATTTTCTCATTTTCTTGATCAAATCATCAGTTTCAAGTTCAGTTCTTATCAAAGGAATTCCCTCAATATCCGCCAATTTAAGTGATAAATCGTCAATCTTCTTAGGTCGAATATAAGCTACTGCGGCTGGAGTCAAAGGAGTAGATCTTATCGCAACCATAGGGGATCTTCCATGCTCGACTCCTTTAAAGAATAAAACTCTTTCAGTACTCCATCCATAAATACTTAGATAATCAAATGACTTCATCGAAAGAATAGCTTTCATACTGTCTATAATAGTATACCCATACAGTTCTCTATCCCAATCATCCCACTTTCCTTCTGATACGAGTTGGGCATCTATACCTTCCGTTAGTTCTTTTATAGTTACAGAATCCGGAAACTCCTCCAAGCTCAATATACCCTGTTTTCCGGGTCTAGAAAAGCGATCGATGACCTCTCCTCCTCTTTCTTCATCGATTTTTATCAGTGAATCCACTATCCTTCTAACCAGTGTTGCACCAGGCTTTCTCCTCCCTTTCTCGTAATCGCTGATTACCGATGGAGATACTCCCATTTCCTCAGAAAGTCTAGTTTGAGTGACATCGAAAGAGCCCCTCCATTTTTTTATTATCTCTCCAGGCTCCTCAGAAATCGTTATTTCTCCAGCGATTTTTTCTTTTAAATCTCTCATTCTGTGGGTTTTTAGGAAAAACACGTATATAAAATTGTCGAATGTTCTTTTAGTCAATAGTCTAAATATAGGCTTTTTCTTTCCATTCCTTTCTTAAATTCCCTCTCACAATCCGGACAGTACCAAGCCGATTTTCTGTCCGTATCGGCTATGGAATTAGAAAAATACATCACACAGAACTGATCTGAGCAGTGATCTAGTCCAAAAACATGACCTATTTCGTGAACGGCTTCCTTTACCATCCTTTCTCTTAAGAGTTTTCCTTCCCCCAGTCTGTGTGTGGAGATTACACATCCTAAACCCTTCTTATCCGCCAATCCGAACACGAAACGTAGATAACCTGAAAAAAGGTCCTTATCCGTCACACCTAAAACCACATTAGAACAGTTTTCAGCTCTTTCTGAACAAAGCTTCATATACCCTAATCCTCTATATTTTCCCCTGTTCCTGTCGTAAGTTTCTTCTAAATCTGCCTGCTCTTTCAGCAATTCATTATCAAAAGGAAGTTCTCGATTCAAAGTTTTACATTTTTCGAGGGCACTTTTAAAGGGAAGTAAATATACCATCTTCATTTAATGATTATGAATCCCGATTAAAGAACTTTCTGGCATTTTTAGATATAAAATTTAGACCCAAATCGTTTACTTCTAAAATTCATGTCTTAGCCTTTGATCTACCGTTTACGGAGGAAAAAGAATCAGAGCCTTGATTGGCCTTGAATAAACTTACCTCTTTTCCTTCCTTTGTAGTAACCTCCTTTGCTTCTCTGATAAAACCAGCTTCCTGCAGATGCCTGATCTTTTTAAAACACTTTGCGATCGGAATACCGTACCTTTTACTTACTTCAACAGCACTTTTCGGCTTTTTCTGGGTAGCCTTTAAAATAATCGAGGAGATCCTATCGAGGCCTACGGGACCCGAGTCACCGTTACTATTGAAGTGATTCATTATCTTCCTCTATCTTACAGTTTTCAATATTCATAATTAATAACAAGAAGTTATTACTTAAGCTTGAATATCCTATTTTCTAAAATGATAATTACAGGGTATTTTTACGGAGCAAAACGATTTGCTACCAAAAGCCCGAATTTTTATAATGACCACCTATCAGGCAAAAAGTCCAGAAAAAGAACGGGATATATTATTACGGAAGTTTAACCTTGACACTCACCTTATCTTCATCCTCTAGATCGAGTTCATCTCTCAATTTGTATTGGGAAACCAGTTCAAGCTGCTTTTCATATCTGGTCTTTTCCGGCATTATCAATATACATCCGGTCCCTTCTATAGTACTTTGAAAACATTTCACTTCTCCAAATCTTTTTCCTTTTTCCACGAATCCCTCGATCAACATTCCCTTCTTTTCCTTCAAACTGCGGTATTTTTCTAGAGAATCGCCCTCTAGCTTTACATTCAGAGTGCCTTCAAAGGGTTCGAAGCCGAATTTTTTTCTGAATCTCTTTTTATAACCTTCAAGAGCTAGAAAGTATCTAGCTTCCCCAACTCCCGATACTATTTCACCTTCTAATTTCAAGGTATCTTTTTCCTGATCACCATTACCTGTCAACATCAGTTCTTCCCCGACCAGTTCTAGATGAGTTCCAGAGCGAAGATATGCTACAGGTATTTTTCTGCTCAGAGATCTTTCTTTAAGCCCCTTATCATTTGTAAGAATCAAAGCATCTAGTTCTTCAGCGGCCTCCAAAACACCGTCGTCTCCAGATTGCTCGACCTCTAACTGACTATATTTTTTACTCAGCTGGAGTGCCGCTTTCTCGTCAAGTCCCTCCAACTCGTCCCTAACTGAAGAGGGTACGTACACATTCCTTTCCCCTACCAGCCTATCGAGTTCTTTATCTAGGTTAAGATCAAATTGAAACGGCATCAGAAGGCCATTCGTGTCTAAGACTACGTCCGTCATCCTGTGAAGTAAAAAAACACGGGCGGCCTAATACTTTTTGCTTTTTACAGAGACATTATCAGATTCAAGCAACTCGACTTCAGTTTCCTTTACCTTCCCATTCTTTCTATCAATCTTTTGTAAAATCCGATTTATTTCCCTCTGCGCTTCTTCCACTGGTTGGGAGGTGTTTATTATGTGCCAATCATCAACAACAGATAAAGCTCTCCTCCTGTTTTTCTCAAGATCTTCTTCATTTTCAAACATCTGTTTTTCATCCCTACCCTTTATCCTTTTTAATGCCTCCTCTGGTTCTACATCGAGAAAAAACATGTAGCTTGAGGTAGGTAAAACGGAAGAAAAAAGATCGTAAACTCCTTCGTTTATAGGATCGGGCAGATAAGCAGTTCCGCACAAGTACCTGACAAATATGACGGTGTCGAAACCTCTATAATAATTTATGATCGAATTCAAGACATCCAAAGTAAAGAAAAAGGACGCCTTCGCTCTGCTTATATTTCCATCTTCTAGTAAAGCTCTCTCAGCTTTTTCTCCAAAGATGTTATCCGAGCACGGATGCGACCGGATCGCGACCTCTTCACCCTTATTCTCGTATCTTTTTTTTATGAGGTTGGCATGGGTGTCTTTTCCGGCTGCGTCTATACCGTCAATGACGATGAACCGCATTATATATCCAAATTAGATTAAGATATAATAAATTATTGAAGTGAGGATCGGTACTAGAAGGTTATCCAATCCTTTCATGGAAAATATCTCTATAGTCGTAGCAGATAAAATTATTATCGGTACTATCAAGAGGTTACTGGGGATCGCACTAAAATAAAAGAGAACGAGAGGTATGATCAATGCTATCACGAAAAGCATAGCTAAAGACCCTTCTACGGTCTTCTTATCTATAGGGAGCGGGAATTTGTGCTTTCCGAATTTCTTTCCAAGTAAAGATGCGAATCCGTCCCCGTACGACATCGCTATGATACCCACAGCTATTATTTCTGGTCTCTGGAAAAACAAAGTCGCTAGGACCGTCCAGCTTATAGAATAGTAAACCAGTCCAAGTCCGTGTCCGCTCAATGAAACTTTGTTCTCGAGATCTATAGGAGATTTAGGGCTCATCAGATAAGTAAAAAAGATGAACGGAAGAGCGGCTAAAAGCACCATCGCCAACCTTGTCTCAAACAGCGGAAGTATAAAAACTATGTTTCCGACCATAATATGAAGCATTTTCCTACTGAAAAACGAATATTCATCTGGGGCCGATTCAAAGACGATCAAAAGGGACGCCACGTAGAGATAAACGATTATCGTGCCGACGATGTCTCCTATGAACATCGAAGCTGCAAAAGATTATTTTGTATATAAAATTAAGCTTTGTTCACCAATGAATGTTGATAAATAACCCGTCCCGTATTTAGAAACAGATATGGAACCCATCTGGAATGAAAGAGTTCTTTTGACAGATGATGCTTTGGTAGTGGCAGATCTTCATGTAGGTTACGAGAGAGAACTGAAGGAAAAAGGTTTCAATATACCCCGCCAGACGCAAAAGATGATCGATAAAATATTGGAGATTTTGGAAAAGAAAGAAGTAAAAAAACTGGTCATAAACGGTGATTTCAAGCATCAAATCCCAGGTTCGTCGTGGCAGGAGTACAACGATATTCCCAATGCGGTAGACGAGTGGCTGAAAAAGGTAGAAGAGATCCACCTTATACCCGGAAATCACGACGGCGGTATAGACAAGTACCTTCCTTCAGAGGTTGCCATACATGATTCAAGCGGAGCTGTCATCGACGGCATCGGTTTCTTTCACGGTCACGCAAAACCGACCGATGAAGTTCTATCGACCGGAGAACTGGTCGTGGCGCACTGTCATCCAACCGTAACTTTGATCGATTCATTGAGTAGAAAGGAGAAAAAGGAATGCTGGGTGAGGTTGGATTATAGCAGAGAAGAGGTTAGTGGGAAAGCGGTTATAATGCCTCACTTCAATCATCTCCTAGGAGGGGTTAGTATAAATGAAGACGGATATCTGGGCCCTTTTTTAAATAACTCTGAGTTAAGCGAAGAAAAGATATATCTTCTAGATGGGACCTTTTTGGGACAAAAAGATGATCTCCCCGAGGTTCAATCAGAGAAATAGATTTTGTCGACCGCAACATCTACCGGTACGACTAGGCAAACTTTGGAATCGACCAAACCTAGGTTTTTAGCCGCCATTCCTCCTTTGATCGAAACGCTGTACTCCAAGTTGTGATTTTCTGCCGTATTCAAAGCTCTCCCTATCGACATACCCAGATCGATCAGCGGGTAAATACAATTCGGACCCTGGAATATATCTTCGATTTGATCTGCTTTAGAAAACTCTTCACAGCTCTCAAAGCCACAGGCTTTACAATCGTTACCTAGAGCCTCGTGATCTTTCAGTCCAACTATGAGGATCTCGTCAGAGGCTTCTATCTCTTCACCCTCTTTACTGTAAGAATCGTCCTGAAATTCATCAGAAAGTTGAAACAGCTCTTCGGCCAACATCTCTTTTTCGGCCATATCCAAAACTATCGTTTCGATCAAGTCTTCGGAAGATTTCGGCGAAGTTTGAGCCGAAATCGTCATCAGGTCTGCCACGATCTCAGTTATCTTTTCCTCTTTCAAATGACCCACCAGAACTAGAATGATATACTAGCTTATTAATCTTCTCATTCATATCTCCATTGTTTCATCCTGAGTGGAAAGGAAAGCTAGTCCGCCTCCAAATAATCCTATCAAGCCGGATAAAGCTCCAACTATGCCGCCCAACGCTATTAGAGCTAGGGAAAAAATTACCGCTATCGCGGACCATTTTATTTTTTCGGTATTTATCCTGTAAAAAGATAGTAATAATCCAAATCCAAAAATGATATTTATCACAAAATAGAAAATTGTCGAAGGTGCAAATCTCTCCAATATAGTCAAGAGGAAGTGGAATGTGCCTATTCCGATGGAAAAATAACCACCTAAAACTAAAAGGACAGAGTAAAGAGGAAGGTCCTCCAGAGCTTGGATGGATTTAGGGCATTCTTTCCATATCTCCTCGATAAATTCGGTATTCATCGTTTTGCATATCATCTCTAGATATATAATTCTAATTCCCTTAAAGTTACAAGTAGATGGAAAATTATTTCTAATCTATCGAAATAACCATTTGCATGAGATTGATCGTGTCCTCTACCCAGGATAAAGCGAGTCAAAATATCCTCTCTAAACTGCTCGAAAGAGAATGGGATGAGATAGACGAATGGCGAGAGGAGCCGATTTACGAGAGAAACGGGGATATATTAGCTATTATAGAAGAACGACACATCTATTTCGATGATATCGATAAAAAATTGGAAAACTTTCTAGAGGAAGAGTTCGACGAAGTCGTATACATATCGAAACACTCGTCGGAGGCTGGGATGGATTCTCTAACCGTTCATCCTATCGGAAATTACGGCGAGGCTAAATACGGCGGTGAAGAAGGAAAATTGGTTTCCTCTTCTCCTCAGAGCATGACGGAAGCATTGTTAGAGATGCGGAAAATAGCAAAGAGAGAAGGTGTATATCAGAAATACGATGTTTCGTTCGAGGCGACCCATCACGGCCCGTACTTGGAAACTCCCACGTATTACATCGAGATCGGCAGCGATATAGATTCATGGACCGATGATAGAGCCGGGAAAGTGATAACGGAAACGGTTTTAGAGGTCAAAGAGGGAGCAAAGAAGGAGGATCCAGTGGCGATATGTATAGGAGGAGGACACTACGCCCCGAGATTTAGCGATCTAGTAAAAAGTAGAAAAGTGGCGGTCGGGCACATGGTTCCAGGTTGGGCCATGAAGTACCTGACAAGTGAGAGTTTCGAGGAGGCTGTGGAGAAAACCCCTGGGGTTGAATACGTTTACTTCGATCGAAGCAGTACCTCTGGAAAGGAAAGAAAGAAAATTAAAAATTGGGCTGAGAGTTTCGATCTCGAGATCGTGAGGTCGGACGATCTAGAGAAAAGAGAGAAGTGACCTTATTCCTATTTCTTTTTCTTCTCCCATTTCCCCAATTCCATGACCACGGAAAGGGTTCTGCCTTCTTTTATTTCCTGTCTAACTCTATTTTCTTTTTCCATGACATCTAAGGAGCGGTTCGCTATCTGTATGGCTTCTTCTTTGGGAACGACCATAACTCCGCTGTCATCAGCTATTATCCAGTCTCCGGTTCTTACTTTTCTTCCGCCACAGACTATATCGTCGTTCAAAGCTCCGTATCCTTTAGGTTCTCCCGCGTTCGAGGCGATATGTCTCGCGAATACCGGGAATCCCAATTCCCTGATACTGTCGACGTCTCTAACTGCGCCGTCGATGATCACAGCTTCGACACCTTTTTGTTGGCATGACCAAGAGGCGAGTTCACCCCAAACCGCGGTTTTTCCCGAGTCGGCGTCGATCACTATAATATCGCCTTCTCCCGACTCGTCGATAGCTTCTACCGGCTTAGCCCAGTCTCCGTCGACGGTCTTGACCGTTAAAGCTCTACCGACGACCTGCTCATCTATCGTATCTATAGGTTTGATGCCCTTCATACAGGGCTCCCTGTGCATCGCGTCCGAGACGTTAGGAGTAGAAACTTCTTTGAAAACCTCCTTTATTTCCGCCGGACCGCGTTTTTTCTTGACTTCAGATGGAATGGAAACACCTTCTGTTATAGATTCTTTCACATCTTTAGCCGCTTTTTCTATGTCTTTAGCTTTTATTATAGCTCCACCGACGATTATTATGTCCGCTCCTTTTTCCACGATATCGGGTGCAGTCTCGGAATTCAGTCCACCAGCTGCAGCGACAGGAACAGAAGTAGCGTCCGAGACTTTTTCTACCAGTTCACCCGGATCTTCACCTTTCATCTGCGCGTCTATGCCGATATGAACACCTACGTAGTCCGCACCTAGCTCTGTGACTTCTTCCGCTCTTTTGACTTGGTCTTCAACTCGTATCAGATCGGCGAATACTTCCGAATCGTAGTTCCTAGCGGCTCTTATACCTTCTTTAAGTGTTTCATCGTCGGCCGCTCCTAGCACACCGATGATATCGGCACCCGCTTTAGCGGCCATCTCTACTTCGACTCCCCCGACATCCATCGTTTTCATGTCAGCGATTATCTTATTATCGGGAAATTCTTCCCTCAGTTTTCTTATCGCGTCCATACCTTCCGATTTGATCAAAGGAGTTCCGGCTTCTATCCAGTCCACCCCACCTTCCACGGCTTCTTTCGCTATCCTTATCGCTCTCTTGAGATTCATCAAATCCAATGCAACCTGAAGTTTGGGAAAATCTTCCTCCATTTTAACACCTCTCTTGAACCGTCTAGAAATGGTGATGAACGATAAAAAAGTTTAGGTTCCGATGTGAGGAAGTGTTAACTGCGTATCGGTTTGGATCAATCGAGGGTATTTCAATCGACGCTTGATTCTAATTCGAATTTTACTTCGGTTATTCTAGTCAGTGCTTTAGCTCGTAATGCATCGTTCGAAATAGTGTTAGATATCTTCAGCGCTCGTTCGAGTATATTTTCAGCCTTTTCTTTTTCGCACTTCTCAGCGTAAGCGGTAGAAATACTGGAAAAGGCTTTCACTCTTCTGTAACTCAAAGGGAGTGATATCCTTTCAGCTAATTGTAGAGACCGCTCCAAGATATCGTCCGTCTTTTCTTGGACATCGTTCTTAACCATGGCTCGACAGAGCTCGCTGTAAGCACAAGCTTTTGCATGATCTGTTTGTATCGTCTCTGCGATAGACAAAGTTTCATCCAGGACAACTCTAGCCCTTTCAGGCTCAAATTTATCTACAGTCGTAAAAGCGATCTTCTTCAGCGCTTTTTCCTTTTGTGACCCGAAAGAGATGTTTCTCGTGATTTCGAGCGCCCTCCATTCTTCTCCACTTTTCGATAGAGCACTAGCGATCTCCGCCTGGGCTCTCGCCCTTCTTTCTAGAGAAAAAACTATCCTTTCTGTCATCTCTAGTGCTCTATCTAAGATATCTTTCGCTTTCTTTTCTTCGCCTTTCTCCGCCAGGCTCTCAGCTATTCTAGCGAGGGCTGTGGATTTTCCATAGGTATTAGAGATGTCTCTAGCCAGATCTAAAGCTTCGTCTTCTCCTCTGATCTTAATCATGGTGTCGATGATTTCGACTAAAGCTTCTGCTTTTTGATCGACGGAAAAAGAAACGTGTTCTACCCGCTCTAGTGCTTCGTCGAGAAGACTTTCGGCTCTATCTTCATCGTTTAGGTCAGCGTGTATACTAGCGATCCTACTAAATACAATAGCTCTTGCCGATCCAAAAGATGTCTCTTCAGCACATTCCAAAGCTCTTCCAAGCATAGATTCGGCCATTTCTGTTTGATCAAAATGAAGTAGTAATTCGGCAATATCGCAGAGAACTTCGCCCTTTTCCCTGCTGTTAGATATCTCTCTAGAAGCCGCTACAGTTAAATCTAAAATTTCTTTTGGTTTTACTCTTTTATTCTGCTCGGCAACCATCTTTGAGCTGTTTCCTCCCAGAGTCCGGAACTATATCTGATAACTTCGTATTTTAAATTTTGTCTCTTAAGGATTTCATCCCTTATGAGAGGCGAAGGATCCAATATATTAAAAATTATAAGAAGTAA
The DNA here is from genome assembly GCA_964585175.1 of uncultured Thermoplasmata archaeon. GTDB lineage: Archaea > Thermoplasmatota > Thermoplasmata > Halarchaeoplasmatales > Halarchaeoplasmataceae > Natronoplasma. The sequence continues at coordinate 6,817 of CAZPCW010000019.1, read as the reverse complement.
AAACCTATAACTAGAATATACTATACAGGGATCGGTATGGTGATGAAATGCCTAAACTGCGACCAAAACTATCCCGATGATTTCCGATTGAGATGTGACTGCGGTGGGACCCTAGAAGTAGAAAATGAATTCACGCGTTCGTTCGAAGAGCTACTGAATCCTGAAGAATCGGACACTGAACGATATCTCGATTTCTTACCGATAAAAAAAGAATATATCCCGGATCTTACTCCATCTATCACACCTAACATCGAAAAAACGATCGACGATGTGATCGTCGTCTTCAAATTGGAATATCTGATGCCCAGCGGCTCTTTCAAAGATAGGGGGACTTACGCGACGATAGCGAAGTTGAAGGAGAACGGGATCGAAGAAGTCAGTTTGGATTCGTCCGGAAATGCGGCGATAAGTCTCGCTTTGTATGCCGGAGCGGAGGGGATGAAAACCCATATCTTTGTACCCGAAGGGATCTCTAAAACGAAAGAAAAGATCTTGAATATTTTGGATCCGGAGATACATAAAATCCCCGGGTCGAGGATGGACGTTCATGAAAAAGCTCTGAATTTCGATCGCGGACAATACGTTTCACATTGGTTAAATCCCTTTTTTATCGAGGGTACGAAAATAACAGCATACGAGATCGGAGAGAGAATGGACATAGATCAGGTTTTAGTCCCGACGGGCAGCGGAACACTACTTTTAGGATTATATAAGGGCTTTAAAGAGCTTGAACAATTCAGAGTGATGGAAGAGATACCCAAACTGATAGCTGTCGAGGGGAAAGGATTTGAAAGCCTTAAAAAGAAAAGTGAGGAAAAAAGCGAATTGGCGAAGGGTATAGAGATCACGGACCCGCCCAGAAAGGATCAGATGAAAGAAGTACTGAAGGAAACCAATGGTTTTTCGGTATCCGTAAGTGACGAAAAGATCGAGCGGGCTCAACGTGAGCTGGCAAAGATGGGCTTTCTGGTCGAATCTACTTCCGCCACAGCTTACGCCGCTTTCAAAGATCTTCAAACCAAACAGCAATTCGATAAAGGTGAAAAAGTTTTGATCCCTCTAACGGGATCCAGCTTCAAATATCTTTAATCGAGTTCTTCTCTCAACGATTCAGTATCTCTAAGAGCCTCTACGGTCCTATCGATTTCCTCCTCAGTATTATAGGGTGAAATACCTATCCTGACCAGGCCTCCTTCATCCTGCAGACCCAAAACTTCGACCAACCTGGTAGCGTAAAAATCGCCGTCCCACACGAATATACCTCTATCAGCGAGATACGAGGCTATCTGCTCAGGACTGTATCTTTCGTGTGTGAACGAAACCGTAGATGTACTCTGCACATCTTTTGGAGGTCTATACAACTGTATTTCCGGTATCTCTAACAGACCGTCCACCAATCTATCGGTCAAAACTCGCTCATATTTTTCAAATATCTTCAATCCAGCGACTATGTTTTTTCTTCTCTCCGAAGTAGAGTCAGATACTTCTTTGTCCAGCTGTGACGAAAACTTGTCTCCCGCGTCTGCGATAAACTGAAACGCTTCCTTCGCACCGGCGATGCCTTCGTGGTTGAGCGTACCGGTCTCGAATTTATCCGGCGGCGTATCTTTTTGAGGTCTGACTTTAAGAGTGTCCAACCGGGAAAGGATATCCTTCTTAGCGTACATGATACCTATATGGGGACCGAAGAACTTGTAGGCTGAACATAGTAAGAAATCCGTGTCTATATCTTTCACGTCTATCGGGAAGTGAGCGGCGTAATGGACCGCGTCTACCACGGTATAAGCGCCTACCTCATGAGACTCTCGAATCATCTCCTTGACGTGGGGAACTGTTCCTACTGCGTTAGAACCGTAAGTGATCGCAACCAAACCGGTATCTTCAGTCAATTTACCTCGAAAATCTTCCATATCGAGAGTCAGATCATCGGTATCCATCTCGACCTCTTCCACAGCCACGCCTTCGTCTTCCAATTCCTTCCAAGGAGACCTGTTTCCCGCGTGATCTAGTTGAGTTATGAGTATCTTTTCTCCTTCCTCTATTTCCTTTTTAAGTGCCTCCGCCAACATAAAATTCAGCGTGGTCATGTTAGTTCCGAAGACCACTTCTTCGTGAGAACAGTTGAAGAAATCCGCAAAGGCTTTTCGAGCGTCTAGGATGAGCTCATCTGTTTCTTTACTGGTCTTGAATCGTCCGTGCTTATTGGCGTTGGAATTTCGCAGGTAATCCTCGATAGCGTCCATCACTCTTTCGGGTACCTGATATCCTCCGGGACCGTCGAGATAAGCGATAGGATGACCGTTCACTTTGTTTTCTAAAGAGGGAAATTGTTCCCGTACATATTCGGAAAAATCTTGAATCCAATCGTTATTCTCGCTCATACATCTCCAATCTTCTGTTCGTATTTAGATTTTATTTAATTTTAGTCTTAAGATGGACAAGCTTTATATATTTTAAACACATTGAGGTGATTAAAGTAATTATATATGTGATAGATATGAGCGATGTTGAAGAATTAACGAAAATATTGAAAGGTATGGCCGAGGGGGAAGTTTCGGAAATAGAAGCACTGGATGCGATTAAAAAAGCTGGTCCTTCAGAGATCTCGAAAGCTGAACAGAACCTTCTGAACGAAGGTATAACCGAGGAAGAATTACAGCAGTTCTGTAAGATTCATCTCAAATCCGTGGAAGAAAAAGTGGAGAGGATGAAAAGCGAGCTGGAGAAAGACCATCCGATAAGAACGCTCGTTCTAGAGCACGAGGAGATCTTGAACTTCTTGGAGCAGTTAGAGGAGATCAAAGATGGATGGGAAAAAGAGGTCAGTGAGAAGATGAAAGATGAACTTCAAGATCTTTCGGAGCACATGGTAGAAACGGAGAAACATCACGAGAGAGAAGAAGAGACGATATTCCCTCGGATGGAAGAGAAAGGTGTTACGGGTCCTCCGAGGATGATGGAACTGGAGCACGACGATCTGAGGCCCAAAAAGAAAGAGTTGTTCGAACTTTCCGAGGAAGCGGAGAAGAACAAAGAACGTATCATAGAGCTTATAGATCATATAACTCTAAACTTGAGAGATCATATCTTCAAAGAGAATAATATATTATACCCTTCCGCATTAGAAGAATTGGAGAGTTGGGACGATATAGCAAAAGCCGGAGACGAGATCGGTTATTGTTGTTTCACTCCGGAGAAAAACTAGATAGGAGGTCGAAAATATGTCTGAATTGGATTATGAGGTTATCGTTATAGGTGGAGGTCCCGCTGGATTATCCGCTTCGATATATTCTAGTCGAGCGGGACTTGAAACGTTAGTATTAGATCAACCGGATAAGTTACTTGAGAAGGCCGAAAAGATAGATAATTACTTCGGATTCCCGGACGGTATTTCCGGTAAGGAACTGCTGGAGAGGGGAGATAAACAGGCTAAACGATTTGGAACTGATTTTGTCGAAGAAAAAGCCTTATTGACAAAGATAGAGGGAGATAATTACGTGGTCGAGACAGCCGATAAAAAATTTACAACAAGATCATTGATAATAGCACCCGGAATACAACACGAGAAACCAGCTCTAGAGGGAATAGAAAAATTCGAAGGGAAGGGCGTAAGTTACTGCGTTGTCTGTGACGCTCCACTTTTTAAGGATAAAGAAGTCGGGCTGCTCGGTTCAGAAGATCTAGTTGCTAAAGAGGCTCTTGAGCTCTACGAGTACACTCATAACATTACGATCTACACTAACGGAGAAGAAATGAATATCCCAGACAACCTTTGGGAAAAAATAAAAGAGAATGATATACCTATCGTGGAAGGTGAGATCGATAGTTTACTCGGTGATGAAGAATTTTCCGGCTTGATGATCGATGGAGAGAAGGAAGAGATGGACGGCCTGATGATAGCGCAGGGAACCAGCGGCAGTTTGGATTTCGCCCGAAGTTTAGGAGTGCAGATAGAAGACGGCGTCCTTTCAGTCGATGAAAACATGTTCACTGGAGTGCCTAGAGTTTACGCCGCCGGCGACTGCGTGGGCGGAGCTAGACAGATCAGCGCGGCGGTTGGCGAAGGTTCGACCGCCGCCTTAAGCCTGATAAACGAGATGAGAGAGGGAGATTACGTCGACTGGCAGCATTGAAGTAAATAGAACTTACCTACTGATCTGTTTCCGAAAGAATATCTTCTATCCTATTTTTATTCTCCTCTGTTAAAGCCACACAAACATCCGCTTCTTCTTTCCCATCTACGATCTTTTTAGCAGTCTCTCGACAAGACTGATACCCACATGCACGGCAATTGTTTCCTGGTAACTCTTCATTTATTTTTTCTACTAATAGATCTTGTTTGCTAGATTTTTTAACTATGTAGTCCTTCCCTATCAACTTTCCAGTGATGATCCCGATAATTATTATCGCGGGAACGGTGAATACATATCTCGTTAGCATGAAGGGGAGTCCCATAAATTGAGCTTCTACGAATAACATGGGAGTTTTCACGACAGCCCAAGCGCTCAATATTATCACTATATTCGAAACGGAAGAACCTTTCTTCAAAAGAGTATAACAAACCGGAAAGGCCGCGTATATCGGCCCTGCAGAAAACGAACCGACTAGAACGGAAACGAACCTACCTTTTATCCCTGATCCGGAACCGAATATCTCCATGATAGTTTCTCTAGACACCCAAACTTCCACCAATCCAGTTATAATGAATACCGCTGGTAAGATCTCCAGCATCTCCATGAAATAGCCGGAAGTGACTTCTAAACTTTCGATCATCAAACTCGGCGAATAGATCAATACCGCGATGTAAGCGAAGATAGTGAAAAAGGCTATCTTGTTCTCTTTGACCAATTCTTTAATCCTCTCATCGACTAAATTCACAGTATCAACCCCATCCCGAAGGCTATCGCTATCGCCGCGAGGAAACTCAAAACGTTTCTGATCAAAGTGAATTTTTTACCGAAATATTCTATCTCTATAGGCATAGTGATGAATCCGACCATAGTCAAAGTAGTGATGAAGGCAGCCATAGATACTAGATGGGCGCCGGATTCCACTAATGATGCGGCTAGGGGAAAAGCGACGAAAGCTGGTATCAACGTTACCGTGCCGAAGGAGGCGGAGATAAGGGTCGCTACCGAAAGCGAAGAATTACCCAAGACGACTTTAATGGTTTCCGGGGGCACTAAAGTCAGAAAAAGACCTATCAAGGCCAGTATAGAGATTATTTCTACAGCTATGCCTTTAAACCTATTTCCGGCTAACTTCACGCTTTTTTTAGTTTTCTCCTTATCCTTTGTCAAGGACCATATCACGAGCCCTACGGAAAGAGCTATCAAAGCAATAGTGGTTATATCCATCTTCTTTACCTTATTACGTTATGTAATACTACGTAACGTTATATTTAACTTTTGTTCCGTAATATCCAAATATCCTTCTCACCTTGTTCTATTTAGTGTCGAAAATGCAGAAGAGGATACCCAGCGAACTAATAAACTATCTTATCTTGAAGTCGATGCAAAAGGGCCCGACCTATGGTTACGAGTTAATCAAGAGGCTCAAAGAGAAGTCCAACGATCATTGGGATCCCAGTTATGGAACTGTCTATGGAGCCCTGAACAGGATGGAAGATAATGAATTCATAGAAAGAGCAGAGAAGGAAGAAGAGGACAGAAAGTATTATCAGTTAACAGAAAAAGGCGAGGAAGAATTGGATGAGAGAGAAGAGGACATACAAAAGATAGGAGTCCAATCACAGGATATGGTTCTGGGATTCTTGAATGTTTATAGAGATATCTTTGGTGAGGAAAAATTCAGAGAATTGATCAATAAGATAAAAGAAGAGTTTGAAATCTAGATCCTGCTTGCTACTTTTGAAGGAATGGATTTTTACCATTTGACCGCTCACTCATAGCTTTGGTGCAGGAGAACGATCACCGCTACAGAAGCAAATATATCGGGCAGAAAGGTGAAAGGTCCAGAAAATGCAAAGTTCTGCATCTCTTATTTCGTCATGATCCGCACCATCTTTTCTTATGGGTATCACCGCATTTTTTATTTCTTGTTCCTGTTCATTAGTCAATTTCACTCTATCTAAGATCCAAAGTTTTAGATCTTCGGTACAGTCTTCATCACGAATTGTGTCTCTAGTATCATATCCCACTGTATCACTATTAGAGATTCCGGCTAGGGCAAGACTTACTCTACCAATTAACAGTCTGGTATAGAGAACGACCACGATTATTCCTATCTTGCTTTTCATCTTTAACACCTGTACTAAACACATTCTTGACTATTTGTAATGATATTACGAATTAATTCAGCCATATTTAGACCTAATTTCTTTCCATTTATGGTCTTCGCCATCAGTTAAAAAAGGCTGTTCTTTAATCTAAGAAAACTCTTAAATCAATAAGAAAAAAATCTTTTTTTTTTCAGGTTCACGGCAATGAAGATAATCCCTATCAACAATTCTCCGTACACTCACTCAGCGCCTTTTCCGTTTTCTTCATCCAAAGTTCCATTCCTATATCTTCAAAGATCTTCAATGCTCTTTTCAGGTAAGACTGGCTGGTCTCTTCATTTTTATCAGACCATAAAACTCCCAATTCATAGAGGATCTTACCCTTCTCTTTTTTGTCCCCGCCCTCTTCCAATTCTTCTAAAGCCTCTTCCAACACCTTCTCAGCTCTCTCGAACTCATCATCCAACCTATATCCTTTCCCCATCGTCCTTTTAGCTTTATACCGTTTGCTCTTTAACCCGCTTTCTTTGGTCTTCTCAAATGCCTCCTTGGCTAAAGAGAGGCCCTCATCGACTT
>CAZPCW010000018.1:0-30752 GCA_964585175.1 uncultured Thermoplasmata archaeon | reverse complement strand
CAGCCGTGAACATCGTCACTACTAGCATCGCCGCGATCGGAACGACCATCAAACGGATCTTGTTCTCTTCCCTCATCTTTGTAGCCCTCTGCCATCACACATATATTTTATCCATTTATCTTTTTTTTGTCCTATAATCACGATTACCAACTCCCACTTCTCTCACGAGCTCGAATTCTATAAACCAACGCCCGTACCAGATTCGTCGAAAAGATTGTTATAGCACAGCAAGGATTCGCCCTCGATGGTCGAGGATAAGCGGGTCAGATCGAAGAACTTTCTTGTCCTTCTGGTCGCTGTTATAATGTGGGGATCGACTTTTCCGGCGATAAAAATCGCTCTGAACGATATCCAACCTATAACTTTAGGTCTTTTCCGAGCGGTATTCGGTTCGATCCCTATAGCTATTTTCACGCTCCTCGTGATAGGGAAAGAACGTACCTTCAAACCGGTCAAACAAGATTTCCTGCCGATGGTTGGTATAGCTCTCACTCAATATTATCTCCCGCTCGTTTTTCAGAACGTCGGGATGACCATGATGGCGCCAGAAACCGCGGCTTCTATGAGTTCTCTCCTTCAGGCGACAGCGCCTATTTTCACAATCTTTCTTTCGGTGGCTTTCCTGGGAGAATATATAGGAAAAAGGAAAGCCTTCGGAACCGCCGTAGCTTTAACCGGTACCTTACTCTTGGTAACAAGAGGTGGAGTCGTCCTACAAGGAGCTTCACTGATAGGAAACCTGATGCTTTTAGGCAGCGCAGTTTTTTACGCCCTATCGGGCATACTAGTCAAGAAAGCTCTAGATGATCATCATCCTTTGACCATAATATCAGCTTCTCTTTTCATGGCTGTATTGCTTTTCCTACCTACCACGTTTCTCTTGGAAGATCCGTCCTACATCGCATCTATACCGATCAACGCTTGGGCTCTAGCCGTATATTTAGGCCTCTTTGCCAACGGTATCGTGTTGATCCTTTGGTATTACGTGCTGAGAGGTAAAGAGCTTTCGAAACAGATACTGTTCGTTTACTTGATCCCGTTCTTCGGGATAATTTTCTCTTACCTTTTCGCCGACGAAACCCTATCGATTCAGACGTTCATCTACGGCGCCGTGATACTTATCGGTATAACCATAGCCCAGTACGAAGGAAAAAGTGAAGAGTGATTGGGAGAGGAATTTTGACTCAAAAGACCGCAAAGAGTAAATAAATAAAGTTTTTTCAATCAACCCGTCTCAATAGATGATCATCGATGTTCCAGTGGATGCAGAGCAAAATGGTACTGATGGCGGCGGGCATAATCCTGATATCCTCCCTTTCCGCAGCATTCTACTACCAGATGGATTCTATGGAAGAAGACGAGATCGAGAACCGGGCCCGAAAGATAGCTAAAACCGTTTCTCAATTGGACGAATCCGACGGTCAAAAGATCAGACAGAGACTGACCTTCGACGACGAGTCCGAAGGTATCTATATCTCTCCTAAAATAAGAGGAAGTTCTTACACTATCGAGATAACCACGGGTTATGTGGAGGTTAAAAAGGATGGGGAGACTTCATGGAAAAAGCTCCACGCGGATGTGCATCTATGGAATCCGGAAGACCTGAACGAAACCGGTCGTTTGGGTGAAGATGAAGAGAATTGGAGGGATTCTCGTGCCGAACCTGTAAAAATAGAGTCGGGAGAGACCGATCTTGAATTGGTAATGCTAAATCTAGAGAACGATCAGATATCTGAAAACCATGTTTTCATCCAGGAGGTCGATGTATCTTGAAGACCTCCAGTCAGATAAAAAACGACGAAAGAGGTGTGATGATCTTCGCCTTGATAGGCGTCGTGATAATACTTTTATCGCTGGCCGCTACGGCCTATTTCGCCAAGATCAAACGGCAGAGTCAGAAAGAAGTGGTCGAAACGGGGACGATAGACGAAATAGAAAGTGAGATAGAAAAGGTAAAAACAGAACTAGACAGTGCGGCTTTCGAAGCTGGACAGAAAGCGATAGAGAAAGTCAGGCAGGAGATCTCGGGTGAAAACAGATTACCCCGTATGAACGTCCTGAAGAAAAAAGTCAGTAGAAATACGACGAAAGTTTTCGAAAAGTATTTCGAGGAGCAGTTTGGCGAACCCATAGAAAAAAGAGGGCGGGAGATGTCTTTCTATCTTCAGCCGGTCAAAAAGGACCAGATGGGCGTAGAGTTCGATACGTTATTTATGAAAGAACAGAGAGGAACGGAGCTCGCATGGGAAGAAGTTCCCGGGTTTTTCGATATAAGTAGAAAGATCAGAGTCAATATTTTAGACAGAAATACAGGAACTTTCACTACGAGAAACTTCGAGATCAGGAGAGAAATAAAAACCGATCTTTTCATCCTTGCGAACAGGATCAAAGAATTCGATATCAAAAATATAAGAAAGATGACGGACAGCATGATGTTCGCATACCTGAACACTAAGGTATACGATGCAGATTTCGAGAAAGAGATCGGGTCTGAAACACCATTCAAAGATGCTTTCGATGCTAGATGGCTCGAAGAGTACGACGGAGAAAAATTGGATTTCGATTCGGGAAAAGACAGGAATGTACCGTTCGAGAAGAACTCTAGTGGATTCGTCCGCGGTTTTCATCATGATAAAGGAAACCTAACTCTCGGTTCAGTGTTGAGTGAAAAAGAAGTCAAAAACATAGGAAAACTGTCACTCCTGATCGAGCAGATAAGTTCGTTCAGGTCCTGCGATGATGAATTACTCCAGGAGGTATCAAAGTACTTCACACTGGACGAAGAACAACTCCTTGAAATGGTAGGTTCGGGTAGAAAGAACAAACTGAACCTTCAAAACCTGGTAGTCCGTCTTTTCGTTGAGAAAGGTACGCTTTCTAAAGATGTGTTTTATCTCAAATTGTTCTTAGACAGTTTTACCAAGAACGGGATATCCAGTCTTGTTGAAAAAGACGGTACAAACACTTCTCTGGGCATGGTTAAAAACACGGTGCAGGGGATATTTTTCAACGAAGATAGGTGGAGATATGACGATTTTTCCGACAAGGTAAGGCCAACTCGAGAACTTCAGCCAAAAAGTAGCTATTTGAGAGGCTTTATCAGCCTTTATTCTAACACCATGGATCGGGTCTTGAACAGTTTCAGGACCGATGATGAGGATTTGAAGAGATTCGTCCTCGCCGATATCAGATCGAATGATCCGCTTCCCTCGCTGGAAAACATCAGTATAATCGGAAAGGAGGGAACAAAGAAAATCGCCGAGTCGATAGTACATACTGCTAAAAACCTCACCAGGTCCTTCGGTTTTGAAGAGTCCTCTCTCACTGAAGCGGGATATTCCTTCTATTACCTCTATTTTCTCAACAACTGGGGTATGAGCGGGACCGGAAATAACAAGATAGATCCTATAGACAAAATTAATTACGGAGGTATTTCGGAAATAGTACAGAGTAGGATAGTGAATGAGATCGACACGCGGAGAGGCGATCTGAGCTCTCTAGCGGATTACGAGAGAGTGGGCGGTCTGATAAGCGAGTACAATGAAACGGATTGGTACGACGGCAGTGACGCACAGAAAGATACGTGGAAAGCTCTCAACCAAAGTTTAGCTCCGTTAGAAAATATCAGTAAGAACGACATGTTCGATAGTGACAGCGAAGACAACACGAGTTCAGCTCTCGTTAAGTATTATTCAAAGCTCGAAAAAGATATCCAAGTTGTGAAAGAAAAGCTCTCCTCCCTTCAGAAGAAAAGAGCTAAAACTTATACAGAAAACATCGTCAAGATCGAAGGGAACTTCACCGCTAACAAATGGAAATCGGAAGCATATGAATTTTTGAGAGATGAAAGTGAAGTTATAGATGAATATGATGCCTATTTTCGCCTTGTAGAAGATTACCTGACAGCTTCCCCCGAAAATCTATCCGGATCCTACGGATGGGAACTCGAAGATTTCAAACTGGCCGATTATATCGAGATCCCACCTGAAGAACCCGATCAGTCGATCGGCTATAATACGATAGGTCTCTTCACCGAGGAAGCTATAAGGGGTTTCAAAACACCGCTTGACTACACGAACTCATTCAGATTTTTCGACTTGGTAAATCAAAATCTTTACGATCTCAAAGGACCTAGAGATGGCGAAGCTGAAAGCAGATTTAAAAATCTGTTAAAAGGAAAAGGCGATCCTTTTTCTCAGCACTTGGATAGCGACGAACTTACAGATCCTACGGTGAAAATCGATGAAAAAAAGATACATTCCAGCGATATCGAGGATATAGATAGTTGGTGGAGCGAGAAAACATTTTTCGAAACCGCTGCACAGATAAAAAAGACAAGTCGGAAGTTGGAAAAAACTGCCTCTGAACTTGAGGAAAGGAAGCTTGCGGAAGAACCCTACGAAGCTTATTCCGACGCTAGTTTTTATAGAACTGCGAACGAATTCCTCAAGCCTATGATCTCTCAAACAAAGACCAAGGGAAAACACATCTCGAATATTTCTAGAAGGACCGGCTATCCGTACCGTTTAAATGGCGAGGAAAAAAAGTTGCCTGTGGTCAGTGCACCTTACGGAAATCTGACATTAACAGACAGCAGATCAAAGGAGAACAGGACCTTTTCTTATTCTTTCGATTTAGAGGTCGGTATCGATCAAGCCGGTCAGCTGATAGATGGGATCGAGAGAGAGGCGACCTCTATCAGAAGGTATGAAAGTAAAACATCAGATATTAAAGAATGGGTGAATCCCTTTGCGGATGAATCAACCGACTATTACACAACTGCTTTTTTCAATGAATTCCGCACATCTGATTTTGAACTCTACGTTTCAACCGGCGATGAAAGTTTACTCGCCTCGGAGAGATACTCTTCGACCGGTCTAGTTAAAGGTTTTACTTCTGAAAAACACCTAAATTTTGCTGAAACGGTCACGCCGGAACCTCTGATCGATCGAATTTACAGTCCTACTTCCCCACCATCTCTAGAGATAAAAAACGCCTCTATAGATCGAAATGTTTTCAACAGCTCACAAAACACAGCACATCTGGAAATCGAAACGGGAACAAATCCTATAGAAGAAAGCTTTTTCCTCCAGATCATCAAGAGAAGAGACGCATCCGAGACTTCAAACTCCTGGAAAAGAGAACTGAACCATCTCAAAAATATAGTCCATGATGGGAAAAAAGACGAAAGGACGGTTCTCCATCAAGAAACGATCAGTTCCCATGAGATAAAGGGCGAAAAAATAGAATTGAGCTTCGACATGAGCGGAGTGGGTTTTTCAGATTATGAAGAAGGAGAACTCATCATAAGAATCAAACCTAAGACTAGGGTTGCCTGGATGAAGAACAATTTTGTCATGGATCAAACTTTACACTCTTCGGAAGATAACGAACTGTATTCTAAAGTGCCTCAGTACGCCGATTCCGAACAACTCTTCATATTTCCTAAAGACCGAACTTCTTATCTCGGCATATTCAGATGGGTCAACGAAACTGAGAAGCTTCACTCTTCAAATCAAAACGGGTTCGATTTTATCGAGAATATACCAGAAGATTCCTGGATAGTCGAAAAGAATGGTGTACACTATCTTGTCGATCTTGCTGATTCCAAAAAGTTTAGAGATTCGCTGTCCGGGAGATACAAAGATGTTAGTTCAAAAAGTCCGCACAGCAACTCTACAGTTGTGCCCTCCGATAAAATAGATGAGATCTCACCTTCCTCTTCATCATTCCTACCACATAACGGTTACAGATCTTTACTCGAATCGAGTCTCTTACCACTTTACATGTCCACTTTTGAAGATGAAAAACATCTATTTCCGGACAGGATGATTCCTACACCTACAGGCGAAGATCACAAGGAGTGGAAAAAAGTTCATGAATTAATGACAGAAAATAACTATGCGGTCGAAGCCGAGATACAGAGCGGTAGATACCTCTTCTACCGACCCGGAAATCACTGCGGGAAGGAAAGAGTCGACCATGCTTTCGAATACGCGAGATATGAGATAATAAGCAGTAATGATCCCGTCCACGATCATAGCTCTCGTCTCTCCAACGATATAAAAGAAGTGGCCAAATTACTGAGGAAAGCGGGACTCATGGATGAATTCATAGATGCCGACGCTCAAGATAGAAGAGGATTGTTCATGGCAGCTTCAAGGGCGAGAGGTGAGATCGACACGGTAGAAGATCTCGATGAGAGCTATGAGAGTTTCTCCATGGGTAACATTGCTAAAAGTGTGGATATCATAGGTGAAGAGAGAACTAAAAATCTGCTAGAATGGCTGAAAGATGAGCGTTCTTCCTCTTACAATCAAGAACTCAGAGCTTTCCTCACTTTCGATAAGGATCTTATAAGACAGCTGAAAAGGAAAACGGAAAGTGATTCGTATCGCCAAGCTCTAGATTGGATAGATCAAAAAGCGGAAGATATGACCTTCACCGAATGCAGACGTTGGAGTGTGAAGGAGAAAAAGGATATCGAGTCATTGACCCATCTGAAAGAGCTTTTTTCTAAAGAAAATATATTGAAGGCCGCAAGTTTTGGGATCAAACCCGCCGCTTCGAGAGCTTTAAACAGGTCGTCTCACAAAGTTGATTTGGAACAATTTACAACTCATCTCCAACGATTATCGAAGGAACCGTATTTTGACAGCTTTATAGAGGAGCTAAATTCGGGCGACTATTCTCATTTACCTTCTGTTTACCTCGCCGGTAAAGAAGATGTAGAAAATATAGAATGGATGCCCTTCGGTGATGACGGACCGTCTCTACTGGTCGACGATAGAGCGGTATTTTACAACGCCAGCTCTAGTAAAGACATCGATTCCGCAAAAAGGGTAATCGACGATACTCTCAGAGACGCCTCTAAAATATTCAGTTCAGAAAGAGTTCTAGTCATAATCGATCTACAGTCTTCACGTCTAAATGAAGATAGCGCTAAAGAACTCTACAGATATGTAAAGGAAAGAGCAGCTCACCACTCGCCTTACTTCAAAAGTGTAGGATCAGTAGAAGTAAGGATCGACGGCGGCAAAGAATTCAGGTACATCCATCTTTGAGGCTATCTCCAGATGTAAAGCGTTATTGTAACTCGATCCAGTCCCTCTGTTATAACGGACTGAGCCGCCGACCTGTCAGACGGGATATCATCTAGATTATCACAGTTTTGGTCATCGGAAAAGAACAATGTTGAATTTCCATGGGAAGAACTGGCCGCAAAATGATAACGGCTCACTTCCCAGGCGCACCTTTCGTACCGCTGTTTCACATCTTCTTTTAGCCGCGATAGGTTGTAATCCAACTCATCTCTACTTTTCTCTGAATTTTTCAGATAATGGTAATTGCGGACAGCTCTCTTCACGGTTATATTGCTGAAATATACCTCCTCGGAAGTTCGACCGCTTTTATTGAGATAACCGGTTTTTCTGATGACAGAATCGAGCACCATATTCTGTATGTCTTCAGAAGCTTCGTATCTCAAATCGGCGCCCTCCAACTCCCTTTTTTGCGTGAGAGGACCACCGAACTGCTGGAAGATGAAGAGAGAGACCAAGATCATGATGAGTGCAAAAATACCCGCGTCGATCAGTGAAAGTACGCCCTCTTCATCACGGGATATCAAACCTCCCATACATTCACCTCCAGCTTTCCTATATAAGAACGATCGTTGTTGTCCAGGAGGGAAACTGGTATGGTGTAAGAATCTCTGTCTATATCGGAGCTCGTTTCGCTCGTCTCTTTACCGAATACCCACCTTTTTCCGTTCTCTAGATTTTCAAACTCCAGTCGATACGCGTGATCTTGTCCCACCTCGAGATAGGAGTCGATGGTTTCGTTTTTGATGCTGCTCAACTTTTCGATAGAAAATTCTCCATTTTCCCCATCTTTCAAAATTTTCGGATAATTCTGTATCTTATCTTTAACTTGAAGGCATATCCGATTTTGTTCTAAATCTTTGTTACTTTCCTCCATCGGGAGGTAAAGCTGATGTAGAGAGGTGATAAAGACGAGTACGACCGCTATTATCAGTACAAGGACGGGCAAATCGAAAAAGAATCCGGCTACGCCCTTCTCGTCATCTTCAATTTTTCTCCTCATCTTTCACATTTGGAAATAACCGAAGGATAAAATCTTTTTGTAGATTGGAAACTTGTAGACCGCTCGGCGATTAGTTCTAAAAGAGTTACTCGTGAAGTCTCTTACTCCTAAACTCTAAATAAATGTAGACATTATATCAGATAGATTCGGTGTGATAAAAGATGATTCTTTCTGATTCTCAGATAAAAGAACTGATGGAAGAAGAAAAACTGGTTATCAAAGATTTTCAAGAAGAAAATCTCACTCCAAACGGTTACGACCTCACCATAGAAGAAGTTAAGGTTGAAGAGCGTAAGCCACAAACAAAAAATGAAGCCGTTATACCAGAAAACACCTGGTTCGCGGTCTCGACCAAGGAATACGTAGGATTTCCGGCCGAAATAGCCGGTGAACTTTGGATAAGAACGACCTGGGCTAGAAAAGGCGTTATCTCCTCCTTCGGTATGATCGACGCAGGCTTCGAGGGAACTTTAACGCTCAGCGCTTTCAACTCTTACAAGGAGATCGAAATCCCGATAGGCGAGACGTTCGCTCAGATAGCTTTCCATCTTTTGGGTGAACATAGTAAAAAGGAATATTCGGATAGATCGGGGAACTATCAAGGGCAGAAAGGCGTGACCCTAGATTGAGGTGATACTTTGTCCGTGAAAATAGATGGTGAAAGTTTATCTATTCAAGACCTTCACGACGTTGCTAGAGAACACGAGAAGGTGCGATTAGCCGGTGTTTGTGAGAAAAAGGTAAAGGTCTCTAGAGAAGTCGTAGAGGAGAAATTGGAAGGAGACGAGGACGTCTATGGGATAAATACCGGTTTCGGAGATCTAGCCAACGTTAAAATAGAGGAAGAGAAGACGGAAGAACTCCAGAAAAACCTCGTTAGAAGTCACGCAAGCGGCGTGGGAGAACCTCTCGATGAAGAGGTAGTTAGAGGAACCATGCTCCTTAGAGCGAATACCTTGGCGAAAGGTTACAGTGGCGTTCGTCTAGAAGTCATAGAACTGTTGATCGATATGTTGAACGAAGGTGTTCATCCGGTCGTGCCGTCTCAAGGAAGTGTCGGAGCCTCGGGAGACCTCGCTCCGTTAGCTCACATGAGTTTAGTGCTAATGGGAGAAGGTGAAGCCGTATACGAAGGGGAGAAGTTACCTGGTAAGAAAGCGCTAGAACGAGCGGGTATAGAACCTCTAGAATTGAAGGCTAAAGAAGGACTCGCTTTACTGAACGGTACCCAGGTCATGACCGCTATAGGGGCGCTGATGCTCCGTGACGGAAAAAGGTTGCTCAAAGCCGCTCAGATAGCTAGTGCGATGAGCTTAGAGGCATTGATGGGGACTAACGCTGTCTTCGACAAGAGGATACATCAGATCAGGCCTCACGAAGGTCAAGTGAACTGTGCGGGAAATCTGAGGAAGATCACCGCCGACAGCGAAATAATCGAATCTCATAAGGACTGCGACAAAGTTCAAGATCCTTACACCCTGAGGTGCATGCCCCAAGTCTACGGAGCGACAAAAGACGCGATCCAATACGTGGAAAAAGTGTTGACCACAGAGATGAATTCAGCTAACGACAACCCCTTGGTTTTTCCAGATGGAGACGTCATCTCCGGAGGTAATTTCCACGGTCAGCCCGTCGCGCTCGCGATGGATTTCCTTTCTTCTGCAGTATCCGAAATAGGAAATATCTCGGAAAGGACCACGGACAAACTCATGTATGAAAAGGAGAGCGGTTTACCTCGTTTTCTCACCGATAAAGAAGGAGTCAATTCCGGATTCATGATAGCGCAGTACACCGCCGCCTCTCTGGTGTCTGAAAATAAAGTGCTTTCTCACCCCGCTAGCGTAGATTCTATCCCGACTTCTGCGGGACAGGAGGATCACGTCAGCATGGGAGCTATCTCGGCTAGACAGGCAGAAGAGGTGCTTAAGAACGTGGAGAACGTCGTCGCGATAGAATTGATGTCCGCCGCTCAAGGACTAGAATTCCAGGACAAAGAACCCGGAAGAGGCGTAAAAGCGGCTTATGAAATCGTGAGAGAACATGTCGAGCCGCTGGAAGATGATAGGTCTCTTCACCCGGATATAAAGAAAGTGAAAGATCTGATCATAAACGGGGAACTCATCGAGCGTGTCGAAGAAGCCGTCGGCGAGTTAGCTTGACGAAAATATATATTTAGAAGTTTTTCCTTCAAGTGATAAGATGTCAGAAAACTCTGAGCAGAACAAAGATGATAGCGGATCGGGAGAACTCAGCCATCTCGAGAAGAAGACCCTACTGGCTTTGGAAGAGCTGAACGGAGAATCGACTCCGGAAAATATAGCGGAAACGGGAGATTTCGAGAAAAAAGTCAAGGTGATGAACGCCGTTTCTTGGCTCGAATCCAAAGGCATGATAGAGGTCGAGGAAGACGTAACTAATTATTACTCTCTGGCCAAGAAGAGTCTAGCCAAAAAGGACCTGCCCGAGAGAAAAGCCTTAAAATTCCTCGAAAAAAAAGGTGGTAAATGCAGTGTCAGAGAGATTCAGGAAGAGAGCGATCAAAGCAAAAGTAAGGTCGGTATAGCTCTTGGTTGGCTGAAAGATAAAGATTGGGCTAGAATAGTTAAAGAGGACGGCGAATCATACCTCGAGATCACGAAGAAAGGCCGAGAAGCTTTGAAAGAAAAGGGAAGAGACGAGAAGTTGATCAGGCGATTAGGCAAAAAAGGACGTCTTCCCGAATATGAGGTGGATAAGTACACGGTAAATAATCTGCTTTCTCGAAAAGAAATTTTGGAAGAGAGCAGAGAAGTATCTAGAACTATAAAATTGACCGATAAAGGAAGAAAAGAGTTGGAGAAAGGTATAGAACTGAAAACCCAGCTAAATCAACTCACTCCCGAGATCATCAGAACCGGCGCATGGAAGAAAGCTAGAGTTCGTCCCTATGACGTGAAAGCCTACGCTCCAAAAGAATTCGGGGGGAAAAGGCATCCCATAAAAAGGGAGATGAAAAAGGTCAGACAGGCCTTCATCGAGATGGGCTTCAAAGAGATCAAAAAAGATATAATTCAACCGGCTTTCTGGAACTTCGATTCTCTTTTCTCACCTCAAGATCATCCAGCTAGAGACTTGCAGGACACCTTTTACATGGCGGAACCCGAAAAACTGCAGTTCGATGAAGAGATCGCTGAGGAAGTAGAGAAGATGCACGAGAACGGTGGCGACACCCGCTCTAGAGGTTGGCAGTACGATTGGAGTGAAGAGGAAGCTAAAAAGGCCGTTATGCGTACCCACACCACCGTCGCGAGTATTCGTCATCTTTCGAAGAACACTGAACCGCCGGTCAAAGCGTTCTCCTTAGATTGGAACTACCGGAGCGAGAAATCCGACGCTACGCACCTTTCGGAGTTCTATCAGATAGAAGGTATAGTCATGGAAGAGAACGCCAGCTTGAACATGCTCATCGGTATGATGGAGGAATTCTACAAAAAGATGGGTTTCGAAGACGTCAAAGTGAGACCAGGTTACTTCCCGTTCACGGAACCAAGCTTGGAAGTGTTCGCGAAGTGGAAGGACGATTACCTGGAGATGGGCGGCGCCGGTCTGTTCCGAAGGGAAGTTCTAGCGCCGCACGGAATAGACGATCCGGTGATAGCTTGGGGCCTCGGTCTGGAGAGACTCGTGATGCTCCGGCTTGGATGGGACGATATCAGAGAATGCTACCGGAACGATATAGAGAGATTGAGGGAATATCCTCTGCTCTGAGAAGAGATCAAATCGTAACCCGTTACGGCTTTATTTTTTGATCACCTTCACATCATCATCCTCGAAGTCATACTCATCTTTTTCTTCTTCTGAATTTTCTTGTTCATCCGGTTTTTCCAGACGTTCTTCAGCTCTTCTTTCCATGTACTCGTCCATATCTTCGATAACATCACCCAGAAACCTACTTCTTTTTTGGGATCTTTGAGTCGAACTAAAATAAAAAATCACCGTAGCGGCTGCTAAAATTAACCACGCCCACGCTGGGAGCATAAGTAAACCTGTTAAAAGCAGAACCCAGACAATTAAAATTATTAAACCAAAAGTTATTTTATATGACTTCCTTTTTTCCATTGATTTTTCCTAGTCCATCTAACAATAAAAATCTGTCCTTTCATTAGTTCAAAAGAAAAAATATTCTTCATTTAAGATTGGTTTTGGGGATTTTTCGCATAAATGTATAAGCATAAAATATAAATAAATCATTTGAAGATTATGTTCTCAGAGGGATATAAAAATGTTAAAAACAAAAACGAAAATTGTTCCGGTCGTGATAGCTTTAATACTGGTGATGTCATCCCTTGCTCTCACAGGATGCACAGAAGATGGGGACGATGAAAAAGAGACTCTGATAGAGACCACACTTTACGTACCTAATGACAAGAGAGCTGACGAGATGCAGATCGTCAAACAACAAGCGAAAGAAGCAGGATTTGATATCACCCTAGAAACACTTGAATGGGGAACCTATATAGAAGAAGTACAAGCTGGCAATGCTCCTTTGAGCTATTCAGGCTGGTCAGGACCTACTAGCCCGATGGGAAGCTTGAATTACATGATGAACGGTTCTGCTTGGGCATTTTACTCCGGCTGGTACAGTAGTGAAGACTATACAAGTACAGTACAACAAGGTGTAAGTGAACCCGACGATTCAGCAAGATACCAACTGTATAAGGACGCACAGGAGATACTAGTCGACGAAGATATGGGTTGCTATGTCACGTACACTCAGCGTGAGCCGAGAGCCTATCATGAATCCGTAGATATTCCGGATGAAGCGTGGAACCCACATATGGGTGCAGGTCCGTTGATCGTCGCTGAGGAATGGAACGTTGATGGTTCCGATACGATCAATATTGCCCAAACGCATGAACCTCAGGATTTCCATCCTATCCGATACACCGACGTGTACTCAGGATACATATTTTCGCAGATATACGATCCTCTAATAACGACTTACCCAGATGGCTCAGTAAACACCAATGAACGCACAGTTGCAGAAAGTTACGACATCAGTGACGATGCGATGACTATGACCTTTAACATAAAAGATGGCATAAAGTTCCACAACGGTGAGACATTGGATGCACACGACGTTGAATTCACCCTCAATACGATGCTGCCAGAGGAAAAAGAAAGAATAGGGCCTAACGAAGACGAGAATTATACCGATCTCTACGACGTTGAGAAAAGCCAGGCATCTCCAAGAGCTGGCGATTTCAGCAATGTGGACTACATAGAGGCTACAGATGATTCCACAGTCAAGATACATATGAAAGAACCCGACATGGAACTCCTCCAGAAAGAGGGAATAGAATATCTATACATACTGCCCAAAGACTACATCGAAGATAACGGTTGGAGCACCTTTGAAGATGAAATGATCGGATCCGGTCCGTATGAATTCGATCACTACAGCCAGGGTGATGAAATACTCCTTACTGAAAGCGATAACTTCGATAGAAAAGAAGTCAATACTCCCAATATTCTATTTAATTTCTACGGTGAAGAATCTACAGCAGTGACGGCATTGAGGAACGGAGATACACATTATATGTCTAGAATATCACCCGATAATTATTACAATCTTCAGGACGTAGACAGTGTGAAAACGGAGTCATATCAAGCAATGGGCCATAACAGGATAGCATTCAACCACAACAAGGAACCTTTCGATGATCCAAAAGTCAGAAAAGCTCTTGCTTATGCGATCAACGCTGACGAGCTAATTGCGGCCAATCCAGGAAAGGACTTAGCCGACAATACTCGGTCACCGATACCTCCAGGTCACGTAGCCCATAACGGAGATCTGAAGCAGTATGAAAGAAATCCAGATAAAGCTAGAGAACTACTAAAGGAAGCAGGATACGGATCTGACT
This sequence comes from uncultured Thermoplasmata archaeon, assembly GCA_964585175.1. GTDB lineage: Archaea > Thermoplasmatota > Thermoplasmata > Halarchaeoplasmatales > Halarchaeoplasmataceae > Natronoplasma. Next base: position 16,746 of record CAZPCW010000018.1, on the reverse strand, counting down.
GATAACTGATAAACTATTAAAACACCAAAAACCTTTTTTCTTTCTTTTTCATATCCATCTTTGTTGATTAAATGCTGGAAAAATATATCGAAAGCAAAAGAAAACGATACATAATAAAGAGGATAATGAGAGCTATACCTGTTATTATTCTTGCTACGCTAATCGCTTTTTTATTTATGAGAGTAGGAGATGCTGATCCAATAGGAAGAAAATATGGAGTCAAGGCAACCGAAGAATTGATCACTCAAGAAAGAATCAAATATGGATTGAATAAACCAATTCATCAACAATATTTTGACTGGATCACAGGACTATTCGAAGGCGATCTAGGTCTCTCGATAAGATACGATGAGCCTGTAGCCAAGTTGATATCGCAAAGGATACCTATCACCGTTCAACTGATGGGTCTTTCCCTATTGATATCTATCGTGATCGGTATAAGCACTGGTGTCATCGGTGCCTTAAAACATAATACATGGGTGGATTATCTCGCTACAGTACAGGCTTTGTTCTGGCGTTCGATTCCAAGCTTTTGGGCCGGTACTATCTTCTTACTTGTATTCGCATTTTATCTCGGTTTATTTCCTATCAAAGGTCATCCTGGAGGTTGGGGAGGGATATATCATTTGATACTTCCCGCCACTGTTCTGGGGCTGAGACTGCAAGCTATAATCGCTAGATTGACAAGATCTAGCATGCTTGATGTATTAAACAAGGAATATATAAAATCCGCTAAAACAAAAGGTCTCAAAAAATATACGGTCATAATCAAACATGCGTTGAGAAACGCTTTGATACCTGTGGTCACGATAATAGCGATGAGGTTGCCCTGGCTTTTCGGGGGTGCGATGGTCACCGAGCAGATATTCAATATACCCGGCATGGGGCGTTTATTATTGATGGGAGTTCATTCTAGAGATTTTATTCTGGTTCAAAGCGTAGTTATGTTGATAACCATCATAGCGGTGATAGCTAATCTGCTCGCTGATATAGCATATACCTACGTTGATCCAAGGATCGATCTAGGTTCCACGGAGGAGATGTAAGTATGGAAAAAAGCGAAGATGACTCCTACTTTGGATCGGAAAAAGTTGACATAAAACAAGAATTGGAGGATCTGAAAGAGAAAGAAACCAGCCAGATGGAATTAGTTTGGTTGAGATTTAAAAGAAACAAATTAGCTCTTTTTGGAACTGGAGTCCTTGTAATATTGATAATCACTGCGATTTTTGCACCCCTCCTCGCCCCCTATGATCCTTATGAGTACGATGTCTATAATCGAAAAAAAGCCCCTTCAAAAGATCATCTACTTGGAACTGACAACCTGGGCAGAGACACTCTATCTCGATTGATATATGGGTCAAGAATAGCACTTTTCATAGGTTTACTTGTCGTCGCCATCTCAGGAAGTATCGGAGTGAGTCTCGGATTGCTAGCGGGGACTATGGGAGGCTGGGTCGACGAAGTGATAATGAGGGTCGTGGATACCTTTATGGCTTTCCCTGTACTTGTTTTCGGCGCTGGTATGTCAGTCGCTTTAGGTGAGGGGCTTTATCCCGTGATAATTTCAGTGGGATTGATAATATGGACTAGATTTGCTAGAGTTACTCGAGCTGATGTTCTAGCCATAAAACAAGAGCAATATATCGAGGGAGCTAAAGCTATCGGCGAAAGTAAACTGAGCATAATCACAAAATACTTCTTCCCAAACGTTCTTCCTTCTATTGTCGTAGTTGCAACAATACAGATGCCTTCAGCTCTTTTGTATTCTGCTACCCTAAATTTCTTGGGTATCGGCGCACAACCTCCTAAACCGTCATGGGGACTAATGATAAATTCAGGTAAGGAATTTATGCAGTTCAACCCCTGGTTAGTAACGTTCTCAGGTATGGCTATAGTGATTACAGTTTTAGGATTCAATTTTATGGGTGACGGACTGAGAGATGCTCTCGATCCAGTTAGAGGAGGTGGATGAAATGAAGAGTAATTTTGGAAGAGGCAAACCTCTGCTTGAAATCAAGGATCTAAAATTAGATTTCTTGACAGAAGAGGGGACGGTTAAAGCCCTTGATGGTGTAAATGTAACGGTCAAAAAAGGGGAAATCCATGGTCTGATAGGAGAAACCGGCTGCGGAAAATCAGTCACCAGTCTAACAGCCCTTGGTTTATTAGATGATAATGCAAGGATCCGAGGAGGTGAGGTACTTTACAAGGGGGCCGATTTGTTAAAGATGGATAACGAAAAACTTAGACAAAAGGTCCGTGGAAACGAGATCAGTATGATCTTTCAAAATCCATCTACATCGTTGAATCCTGTTTATACCGCCGGGGAACAGATAAAAGAATCTATCGTACTTTACCAAACCGAAGATAAGAATGAAGCTAACAAGTTGGTTTTAGATGAACTTGACCGAGTAAAACTTCCCGATCCAGAAGATGTTTATGAAAAATATCCCTATGAGTTGAGTGGAGGTATGCAGCAGAGGGTCATGATCGCCATGATGCTCGCATGTGATTCAAATATGTTGATAGCTGACGAGCCAACTACCGCACTCGATGTTTCTATCCAAGCCCAATTTTTGAACGTTCTTAAAGAATTAAAAGAAAAAGAGGATCTTTCCATCCTTTACATAACACATGACATGGCAGTGATCTCAGAAATATGTGACGTCGTTACGGTTATGTACGGCGGTCAGATAGCTGAAACGGCAGAAGTGCACGACATATTCAATAATCCAAAACATCCCTATACTATAGGTTTGATACACTCCGTTCCAGGAGTGATGAAGAGTATAGATGATTTCGAAACCATCCCAGGTACCGTACCTAGGTTGATCGATCCTCCGTCCGGCTGTAGGTTCCATCCTCGATGTGAATATGCAAGAGAGATATGTGAAGAAGAAAAACCAGCCTTAGAAAAGATAGACTCCGGTCATGAAGTAGCTTGTCACTTCTGGGAGGAGGTAGAATGAACATAGTGGAAACCCAAAACCTCGAAAAATTTTTCAGTTCAAAAAAAGGAACAGTAAAGGCTGTCAATGATGTCTCCATCAACGTCATCAAAGGAGAAACTCTAGGTGTGGTCGGAGAAAGTGGATGTGGAAAGACAACTTTAGGAAGAACTATATTGAAACTCATAAAACCCACCTCTGGAAAAATCTTGTTCAATGGGAAAGATATAACGGGTATTTCCAGCAAAAAGATGAGAAAACTAAGGAAAAAGATGAACATAGTTTTCCAAGACCCTGTCAGCTCTCTAAATCCCCAGATGACTGTCTATGACCATCTCGACAGACCCTTAGAGATACATAACATGGTTGATTCAGAAGATGAAAAGCTCAAAAGGATGGTAGATATATTAAATACGATGGGTCTGAAAGCGGAACATCTTATCAGATATCCTCATGAACTGAGTGGAGGACAAAAACAGAGAGTATGTATAGCTAGAGCCCTATGCCTTGAGCCTGATTTTTTAGTTCTAGATGAACCTACATCAGCTCTCGACGTTTCCGTACAATCAAAAATACTCAAATTGTTAGAAAGGGCGAAACAGAAATTCGACCTATCCTTCATGTTCATCTCTCATAACATAAATCTCGTGAGAGCCATCAGCGATAGACTCGCCGTTATGTATCTAGGCAAGATTGTAGAGGTCGGAGATGCGAATGATATTTTTGAAAATCCAAAGCATCCCTACACTAAAGCTCTCTTCAAGTCGGTCCCGCAACCTGATCCGGATAAGAAGGTGGAGACTCCTCTAACAGGACAAGTCCCCAGCCCAGTAGATCCGCCAGAAGGCTGTTCCTTTGAGCCTAGATGTCCCAAGAGTAAAAAAGAATGTAAAACGAAAGACCCCGAGTTGATCAAAGCGGAAGGAAGAAAACTCGCATGTCATCTATACAAATAAAAAACACAAGTTTGAAATATTTTCATCCAACTTCTCCTGATATATGACTCTAAAGCTTTACAATTCCCTAACAAATCAAAAAGAGGAGTTCACTCCGATCGAAGACGATAGAGTTACTATCTACTCCTGCGGCCAGACCATCTACGACGACATGCATGTAGGGAATGCGAAAACTTACGCCGCATGGGATATCCTTAACCGTTATCTGGAATGGAAGGGCTATGACGTTTTTCATGTCATGAATATCACCGACGTCGGACATCTAACCGACGATGCGGACGAGGGTGAAGACAAGGTGGAAAAGGCAGCGAAAGAAAAAAAATTGGAGCCGAGAGAACTTGTGACAGAGCAGGTGAGAAAATGGTATAGAGAGATGGACGCTCTGAACATGAAGGAACATAATGTTAACCCTAGAGCGACGGGACACATGATAGAGATGATCGAAGCTGTCAAAGATATCATCTCCAACGGCTACGGGTACGAGAAGAACGGTACGGTTTACTTCGACGTGGAAAAGTTCAACGAAGATCACGATTATCCCAAGCTCGGTGGGCGGACGATAGAGGACCTTCAGACAGGTGCAGGGGGCAGAGTCTCCGAAGATGAACTAGAAGAGAAAAAGTCGGCACACGATTTCGCACTATGGATCAAAGCCGATCCTAACCACATAATGAAATGGCCGTCTCCCTGGAGTGAAGGGTATCCCGGATGGCATTTAGAATGCAGCGTCATGGGAGCAAAATACTTGGGAGAAAGATTCGATATCCACTCCGGCGGCGTCGATCACATATTCCCCCATCATCCGAACGAGAGAGCCCAGAACATGGCTATGAATGACATGAACGAAGAGCCAGTAAATTACTGGCTCCACAGCGAACATATAACAGTAGAAGGAGAAAAGATGTCGAAGAGCAAGGGGAATTTTTACACTGTGAAAGAATTATTAGAGGATTACGATCCGGAAGTTATCAGAGCTTTCTTCGCCAGCATCCATTATCGTTCACAGAGCGATTTCAGTTTCGAATCTTTGAAAGAGGCAGAAAAGAAGCTGGATAGATTCTATCAGGCCATACGTAAAGCCGAAGAAGCCGAAGGAGGAAACAAGACTGATCTGAAAAACGATATAGAATGGATCGAGAACGAGTTCGAAGATGCGATGGACGACGACTTGAACACGCCTCTCGCTATGAGTAAACTGATAGAATACAGTCGCAAGATCAACAAGAAGTTGGACAACGAGAAAGAAGTTTTAGAAGATGCCGTCAAAACTCTAAAAGAGTTGTGCAGAGTTCTAGGACTAGAACTAGAGGAAAAAGAGGAGTCGCTTCAAGCCGATAGTTACATCGATCTTTTGTTAAATATAAGGGAAGAATTGAGAGATAAGAAAGAATACGAGTTTGCCGATAAGATCAGGGACGATTTGAGAGATATGGGAGTAGAAGTGGAAGATTCCGACGAAGGCCCTAGCTGGTACATCTCGCAGTAAATCAGAATACCCGCAAGGAATCGATCACATTCATCTCTTTTTTGACCTGGGACTCCACGGGCGAACCGGGATTGATCCATGCCTTCACACTTTCCGTCTGATAGTGGTCGTCTCTTTTACCTCCCCAGATCCCGAATAGCTTCGTGCTCAACTCAGGGATCTTAACTACTCCAAACATCAGCGCGAGGTCGTGTAAAAGATTGAGCACTATCTCCTCGTTTACCGTCTTTTTTCTAGGTATGCTGTGAGGCATCTCGAGAACGAAATATGCTATCTCGGCATTTTCGGCGTGATTGCCCATGTTTCTGTCGGTAGAGATAAGAGCGACGTCTATGTTCTTGTCCCAGCAGAACTCCTCTAGAGACTCGACTATCCTTATATCGTTCCTTTCTGAATCCTTTTTAGAAGACTTTCCCTTAACTCTAGCCGCGTTGAGCTTACCTCTCAAGTAATTCAATTCTTCAGTCGCAAACTTCGATTTTCTCGTTTCCAGCCGTCCTCGATTCCTGAATTCGTACCTGATGTCACCTATCTCGGTGTGCATCCCCATCATTTTGAGATCCGCGTCATCGTATTTGTCCCGTATATGATGATCTATCTCACCTTCGATTATCGAACTCAAAAGATAATCGAAGTCCTGTGCCTCGATGACCGTTCCGTTCGTTTTTACCGGGAATTTTCTAGAGATCATCCGGTAATAGGCCATATTAGAGTCGATGGTCAAAAATACGGATTCACTTGAAAGACCAGGATCCCTCTCATTTTTGTACATGTATTCTATCCAGTCCTCGAACTCATCCCAGTTATCGTATTCTACGAATCCGGAGGAGATCAAACATTCTTTGTACTCTTTGAAGGAAGGTATCTCTTGCTTATCCCAGTACTCGTCTTTCGATATCGGCATCTCGAAATCGCTCTTGCCAGTGAGCTCTATCTCGAAGCCTTCATCCTTTATCTCAACTTTCAAAAGACAGTTTTCGAAGAAGGGCTCGATTATCTCGAATTCGGATAGCCCTTCTTCTCGAATATGATTCAAGAATATCATCAGTTCCCTTTTGGAGAATATATCTCTCATCGTTCTACCTCCGTTCGCTCGACTTTAAGATCTTCCAAATAGGTTTTATTTTTGTCTATCATCGGCAGCGGCATCTTGTCCTCGGTGGATTCATCGATGGATAGGTAAAACACGTGGCTGAATCTCTCAGGTTCGAAATTTACCATCGAAGCTGCGGTCATGTACTCCGACGCGGCGCTGAGGTCAAGAGTGATCTCAGTATTCTCTTCGGAGATGTCTTCGAGCGTCTGACATAGCTCTTCAACATCTTCGAAGGTGTAACTTTCTACCGAAGAATCGATATCATGATTATTCAAAAGATCTCCAAAGTCTTCGACGAGATCTTTCAATTCATTCATACCTTCTTTTTTAGCGATCACATATACCTCGTCGGGGACGTAGCTCTTTTCTTTCAATACAGCCCATAATCCGTTCACGGCTATCCAACGTTTTTCTTCTACTAGACTGACGTATGCTTGCATCTCCGATGACCTCTGAGAAGCTATATAGGAACTCCTACATATGGCTTATCGATAAATCTCTGTTTTCTCTTCATCATTATCCCTTTCCTCCTCAGATTTACAGCATTTTGCCCAAACCATGAGAGCCGAAGGTAAGACGAAGACAGCTACTAGGAAACTGTATCCTATCGCCATTGCCGTGATATATCCGAATTGAGCTAATGGTAGGATCTGAGAAGTGGACAAGATTCCAAAAGCGCCCATAGTCGTTGCGGCGGATCCGAACAACGCGGCCCCGGTATTTTGTACCGTGTCATGCATCGCATCGTATAGATTGTCTTCTTCTTCTCTCTCTTCGGTGAATCTGTGGGTTATGTGTATACTGTAATCTACTCCCATCCCGACCGTGAGGGCGGTTATACTGACGGTCATCACGTTTAAAGAAACACCCAGAAGATACATCGTTCCTATAATCCATATAGTTACCACGCTGACTGGTAGAGTAGTTATCACTCCCAGCACTTTTGAGCTGTGGAGGAAATAGAAAACTATAGTTAATAGGATAGCTACGATGATTATTGTAGCTATCAGTGAATTTATTTGAGTATTGGTTAATTCCTCCGTAGTTTCCTGTCCGATTATACTACTGCTGGTGATCTTTGCCGTGAATCCAGATTCTTTTAGTGGTTCAGTATCCTCTTTTAAGTCCTCTTCCATAACTTCAGCGTTATCGATATTTTTAGTTAACTTATTGGCGTTCTCTTTGAATCTGATCACACCTTTAGGATAAGAACCGTCTTCATCTCTGTATAAGACATTTTTAATTTCATCTTTGCTGTCTTCATTCGAATACAATAGATCATAGAGATGGGCGATATCCTGATCGGGGATATTATCTCCATCGGTGTCACTTTCGGAAAAGGCGGAGACGATCGTTTTATTATAGTTAGAACTTCCGACCGAAGCGGTTCCGTAATCCCTCAATACGGTCAATGGCGATGAAGTACCCTCTTCGGCCAACAGCATCTCGTCGTCCATGGAATTCTGGGCAGTTTCATCTAGTGCGTGCAAGTATTCTGGATCCGTTAAATCACCTTCAGTAAGTACATAGACGTAAGATGTACTTATATTGAAATTCTCACCGATGTATTCTATGTTTTCACTCTGCGATTGATCCTCGGGCAAGAAGTCTTGTATATCGAATGTCGTATCAATATTAACAGCACCGTAAGTTGCTGAGACTGTGATCAATAAGACCACAACTAGTACTATAAACGGATGTTTATCGGATGCGTCAGTAGATGTCGACAATATAGAACTTACGACGTTGCCGCCGTGTTCCTCCAATTTTTTAGATGCCTCGCTTTGCTTTTTCTCCTTTTTCTTTTCCCTCCACCCTTCGACTATCTGGATTACTGAGGGTAAGAAAGCGACCATCAATATAAAGCTGGAAGAGATGCCGACAGCGGCCAAGATACCGAAGTTTTTCATAACAGATATGTTGCTGAATGTGTTCGACAAGAAACCTATCGCCGTGGTCATAGTGGTCAGTAATAGAGCGCCGCCTACCGTAGCTATAGCTATCTTCGTTGAGATGGAAGGCTTTTTACCTTTCTCTTTCTCCTCCCGATACCGCATCACCATATGGATACCGTAATCTATCACTAGACCGGTGATAAGTATAGGTACTGCGATTATCATGGGATTGAATTGATATCCTAGAAGTACTCCCGCACCAAAAGTCCAGATTATCGCAAAAACCAGTGAGAGAAGACTTAGTACTGTTTCTATTACCGTACGATATATTATAAGTAAAACAATCACGACGAAGATGAAAGCGATCGGCAAAAGTGTATTCATACTTTGATTTGCGCTGTCATTTATCTGCTCGACCATTATCTGATTAGCGAAAACTTTAGGTTCGGAATTTTTACACTCTTCATCGCTTATGTCGATGATCTCTCTTTGGGCTTTTTTTCTTATATTCTGATCTACGCTAGAGTTCATCTGTACAAGTCCGATCGAGCTTTTTGCTTTGATATCGTTTTTACTTTGTATACTGTTAGGGAAGTCTTTACTGACCGTAGTAGTAAATGACCTACCTAGACCCTCGATTATCCTCGGTAAATATCTAGCAGAATCTATCTTTCCACCGATAGAGTTCATCATGGATTGAGTTCTATTCAATATAGTTTTGTTTACGATTATCGATCGTTGATATTCTTCAAGGGTTTTTACCACTCCTATCCGTCCTTCGTTCTGGTAGTAGCCGATCGTTTGAGTGAGCGTATTGTTTATGTCATCTAACGTCGATAATCCTTCTTCGCTGGTTCCTTTTATCCTCTCTAAGTTATCCGCAGTTTTATTTACACTGTCTTCTAAGGTTTCTGAGTCATTCTTTAGAGTACTTTTGACAGTTTTTTTGATATCCTCATCAGACATATTGTTTAATTTATCGATCTTCTCTTCATAGTCCATCTCTAATGAAGGGACATCAAATTGAAAGTCGTTCCCGGTATCCACATTTGCCAGATAATTGCTTATCTCTATGAATTTTAAGAAACCTCGGGTGTTGTACTTGGCTTCTAATTGAGAGGGGCCGCTCATGATTACATTTCTCACACCTCTCAAAAGACCCACAAAATGTTCTTGATCAGCGCCCGGATAAGTATCGTTTTCCATCTCCGCTATGATCTGTGATGAGAGATCGATTATCTGTTGAGTTTTTTGGGGTTGATTAGCTAGCAGATAAGTCAAATTTTGAATTGGATCCTGATACTGTTCCATCGCCCCCCAGCTTTTTGGATTGGAGATTATATTAGACATCGAGGTAAGTTCTAAAGTTGCATTTTCTCGTATTCTGAAATTTTCGGATCGGATCAACTGTGAAGTGTTTTCCAGTGATGAATACATACTAGAATACATCTTTGTTTGATTTTCCATAGAATGATACATATCTAGAGTTTTGTTGGATTGTTGAATCACTACGTCCTGGACCTGAAGAGTAAGATTCGCCATTATCACCGAATCCGCAAGAGTGTTCACACCATTAGGTATATTATTAGTAGATTTGAGGGTCTGATTTATTTTATCTGATTCGATAAAGGCTTTCTTGGTCTGAAGCATGTCCATCAAGACATCTTTAGTGAATACATTGTCATCATCTGCGACAAAAGCGACTTGAACCGCTTCTCCTGTAGTTCCGAAATCAGTTTGTATTTCATCCAGCCATTCGCCTTTTTTACTCTCCGGATTGAACGATTCCTCCTCCGTATCCATGGACATATTGGAGGCGAAATAACCCATCACTAGAGTGAATATGACTATCAAGACCAATATTTTCCTAGGATTTCCGCTGACGAACGACGGGAAAAAATCGAACCTTTTTTTGTCTTTTTTTATTGCCATAATTATCACCAAATTTCTAAAATATTTTATTCATCATCAGATCCTTTTTCCTTCTCAAGCGGCTTTACGATCACCTGCACTATGTCGCCTTCATCGATATCAAGAGCTTCCCTTTCGGCCCTAGGTATAGTCACTCTTCCACTTTCTCCCACTTTAGCTTTGAAGAACGCATGCGCATAAGCCGCATTTTCCATGATCTTAGGTATCTCTTCTCTAAGCGATCGGACCAGTTTTGGTAAATCCTCTATCTTGGTTTCGTTCAGGAGTTCTCCAATTTTCATGACTTTCTTCTCCGTTTAACGGAAATGAATAACGTTTACTTATAACTTACGGTATCTTCTTGATCTTTCTAGAGGTTATACATTTTCTCAGTCAAAGTTAAGAATAGGTAGGTTATTTTGGATATTTAGCAACTCGGATTTATGCTTTTTTAAGATGTATGTCGAACCTTGCACCACCTAAATCAGAATCTTTTACTTCGATACTTCCATCGTAGCTTTCGGCGATCCTCTTTGCCAAATATAGACCCAATCCAGTACCGGCGTTTTCACCTCTCTTATATCCTCTATCGAATAGTTTATCCTTGCATTCTCCTGGTATGCCTACGCCGTCATCTTCGATCGTCACGATATGTTCATCGGCGTTTTCTTGAACGTTTATTTTTATGGTGTCACAGTCAGCATGGACAATCGCATTTTCGATGAGGTTGGAAAAAAGAGTGTGCAGGATAGGTCCGCCTTTAACTTTACCCATTACGTTTTCAACTTCTATCTTTATATCGCTATCTTTTATCGGAACGTCATATTCAGAAATTATCCTATCAACGATATTGCTCAATTCTACTTCCTTCACGACTGTCTCCTTTTCGATCTTGTCGAGCTTCCTGACCTTCTCTATTATCTCATCACCTTTCTTTAGAGTTTCATACACTTTATCCGCATAATCTAAGGATTTATCGGGTTCTTCTTTCATGAGCTCAACATAACCCTTGGCGAGCTGAAGTTTATTCTGAACATCATGTCTTATAATAGAACCTAAGAAATCCCGTCTTTCTTCAGCCTCTTTTTTATCGGTCATATCCAGGATGATGCCTTCAAGCATTTCATGACCGTCTCCAGGATCGACGGCTCTTCCTCTTTCCCACACCCATTTTTCTTCATCTGAAGATGTTACTATCCTGTATTCAACTTTAAACGGTTGGTCGTTCTCAACTGCCTTTTCGACCTGGCTCCTAACGTGCTCTCTATCTTCGGGATGTATGATTTCGCCATAGGCGACTTCTTCATTGTCTATAAGGGCTTCTTTTTCATAGCCGGTTAGATCCTTGACTCCTTCGGTCAAAAACTTCATAGTCCAATTCTCATCTTTTATGCATCTGTAAGTTATTCCAGGGATATTATGGATTAAAGTTATCAATCTTTCATGTTCCTCCTCCAACTTTTTTTCCGTCTTCCTTCTCTCTGTCACGTCCTGAAGAGTTTCTATAGCACCAACCCTATTTCCATCCGAGTCAATTATCGGTGAGGCGGTAAAGTAAAAGTATCTTCCTTCTTCTCCAACTCTAGGAAAGAAATCTTCGGCTTCATACGCCTCTTCTAATAAAGAGGATTCTTCGAATTTATCTCCATAATATTCCTGGACCTCATCCTCGTCTGCGTTCTCCAATACCAGATCGGCCATGACCGGTCTTTCCTCCTCGTAAAAGGCCTTCCAAGGATCTTCAGTACCTATAACCTCTTCCTTATCTAGTCCAGTTAATCTTTCACAGACTTTATTCCAATTCGTGACTTTATGATCTTCATCTATCACGAATAGAGGTACACTGACTCCTTCTACGATCTGGGATAACCAATTCTTCCTCTCCTTCAATTTCCTTTCTTTTTCTTTCTTTTCACTGATCTTTTCAGCATAAGCGAATTCGTATTCCTCCCCGCGGAATTCGATATAATGGCTGGTTATCTTAACTGGGTAAGCCTCACCTTCAAGAGTTTTATGTTCCGATTCGAAAGAGAGAACCTTTTCTTCTTTCAATTTTTCCCAGCGGTCCTTTCTTATATTTTTACCATGATTTGGGTCAACATCCCACACGTACATATCCTTCATTTCTTCTTTAGAGTAACCAAGGCGATCGTTTACGGTTTCATTCGTAAAGATGAATCTGCCACCCGGGGTTATCCAATATATCTCTAAAGAGGCCTGGTCTCTAGAAATGTCAGACAACCTCAGTTTCTTTTCGTCCTGCTTTTTATCCAGCAGAACAGATAGGTGACTAGAAAGGGTCTCTATCGCATTTTTGTGCTCTATCTCTGCATCTTCGGGTTTGAAGATCGTAAGACCCCCAAATATCGCGTTATCCATAGCAAATCCTATCGTGAAAGGCTCTTTAGTCTCCAAAAAACCAATTATATCCTCGCATTTTTCTTCGGAAAAATGACATTGTACAGGTTCAAATAACCCCTCAGTCACGTGATCCAAATCACCGCTTTGATATATCTGACTAAATTTTTCATCGTCTTCGATCGATAAAGAAGTTAAATCCCCATCAAGACATTCCTCTAAAAATCCTTCAAATCTTTCGGAACCATAAATAGATCTTAGTTCTATCTCAGCGGTTTCTCTATCGTTCAAAAATATCATCACGTCAGCGGCTTCAAATGAACTGATCTTTTCCGCTATATGATCGCATATCTTATCGATCTTGTTCATGCCACTTACCTTTACGACTGTTTCCTGAATAAACTTAAGATCATCGATATACTCTTTTCTTTCTTCCTGTAATCTCTTTCTTCTAGTGATATCTCTAGCAGAACCTAAAAATGCCTCCTGACCTCTATGCTCGATAGAGGATATAGCCACTTGGAGATTCTTTATCTCTCCAGCTTTAGTAACTATTTTCGTTTCATATTTTGAAGGAGGAGAATCTTCGGTTCCTCTTTTCTTTCCAATATCCTTTATTTTCTCTGTCTCGCTTTCAGGGATGAGTTCCATCACATCCATATCAAGCAACTCTTTTTTCTCGTAACCCGTGATCTCAGAAAACCGTTCGTTGACGAATAAAAACTCATTGTCCCTGTAGATATAGATCGCATCGTGACTGTTTTCTACTAAAGTTTTGTATTTCTTTTCCGATTGATGATGTTCGTATTCTTGATTGATTGCATCAGCTAGGATTTCATATTGACTTTTAGGCGCGCCCCCTTTCTGGATGTATCTGTCCGCCCCCAAATTAAGAGCCTCTATCGCGACCTCTTCTCTACCTTTACCCGTGAACATTATGAATGGTATATCGGTTTCAAGTTCTTCTCTGAGCTCCTTTAAAAAATCTATACCGTCGATACCCGGCATCTGGTAATCGGAAACTATAACGTCATATTCTTCTTCCTCAAATATATCCAAAGCTTCTTCAGCCGACGCCACCGTCTCAACTTGAAAGCTCTCGTTTTCCCTCTCTAAGAATATTTTAGCCTGCTCAAGTAGACCTCTTTCATCATCTACTAATAGTATTTTCAATCATATCACCGATTACTACCGATTATAACACTTATATATATCTCAAACACTATAAAGTTTTCGTAGACAATTATAGTGGAACTCGTAACTTTCTGAACCATGTTACGAGTTCCACAACTAGTCAATAACCCTCTAGAAGTTAAAAAAGTCGGGTCATTGACTATAAAAAGTCTTTTGATCCATCTAGTCCAAATTAGTCGATATAAAGTTATCTAAAAGAATTAGTTCTTCGTTCGTAAAGTATATTAGTTCTAAAAATTGTTTCCCGATTGCATGACACCGGAGAAGGAGATCCCAAACGACGTGGAGCAAGATCTCGAAGATGGAGGAGGGATCGACGAACTTTTGAAAAAAATAGAAGATGAGGAAATAGAGGAAGAGAGTCAGATATACAAAGCTCTCTCCAACAAGCTGAGATTGAAGATACTGGCGCTTCTAAACGAACAGGACCTCTGCGTCTGCCTCTTGAAAGATATGCTTGAAATCAAGGACTCAAAATTATCTTATCATCTCTCCGTGCTAAAAGAAGAAGACCTTATAGAAGGAGAAAGAGATGCGAATTTTGTAATCTATCGAATAAAAGAGAAAGGAAAAAGATATGCTCCATAGAATAGTTTTTCATCTTCTCTTTAAAGACTTTAAATTCTATTAGTCTTTGAGTTGTTCTTTGATCTGTTCAGCGTTCAAGACTCGGCCCTTCGCTTTGACTTCTCCGCCAATGGCTAGAGCTGGTGTTGTCATTACCCCACGAGCGCTTATCTCTTCTAGATCCTGAACTTCTTCTATCTCCGCGTCAATTCCTAATTCCTCTATAGCTTTTCTAGCGTTTTTCTTCAGTCTCTGACATTTCGAACATCCAGTTCCAAATATTTCTATTTTCATTTTTTTATACCTCCTTTTATTTCATATCAAACTATCATCCCGTACACGAAACCCATGAGTGTAGAAAGGATAACAACTATTCCAATATAAGCTAACCAATGCTTTAGTTTCATCACTCTGAAAAGTACAATCATGTTCGGCAAGCTGAGAGAGGGACCGGCTAAAAGCAGGCTTAAAGCGGGTGCGTCTCCCATGACACCTGAGTTGTAACCAAGAGTAGTGCCGATTATCGGCACCTCAAGAAGTGTTGGCATGTAGAGTATCGCTCCGATTATGGAACCGAGGAAAGACGCGATTATACCATTATTCCCTAGATACGGTCTAAAGGTCTCGGGTGGGACAAAATATGCTATCACACCTACAATAAAAGTGCCCACTATCAGGATCGGAAATATCTTCTTAGTCAAATCCCAGATTTCGTAACCCCACTCCGTGACTTCCCTCTCTTCATAGTGGTATATTAGCATGAGAGCTATGAAGACGGTCAATAGATATATAACTCCAAGTTTCGGTACCCAAGCTAGACCCGAGGCACCTACGACAAGAATTCCGACCAATGCTGCGAAAACGCTCAGTTTTATCCATATCGGCTTTTCACGATCACCGTTCATCGTTCTATCTTGATTGTTCCTACTCGTTTCCTCGTCATGCGATTTGAAAAGAATCGACATCAAAAATGCTATCACAAAAGCCATAGCGATCGCGGCGATGGCTCTAGCTAATCCTAATCGGAAGCCTAAAAGATTCGCGGTGTAAACTATAGCTAGAACATTGATCGCGGGACCCGAATAGAGAAATGCCGTTGCAGGTCCGACTCCGCTACCTTTTTTGTACAGACCCGCGAACATTGGTAAGATCGTGCAGCTGCAGACAGCTAGAACGGCTCCAGAAACTGAAGCGATGGGATAGGAGATAGTTTTTTTCACATCTGGCCCTAGATACTTCAAGATGGCATCTTTCTTGATGAAAGCGGCTATGGCGCCAGCGATGAAAAATGCCGGTACTAGGCAGGTCAGTACGTGAGCGGAAAGATACTCCCAGACGTTCATCAATCCGCTCATCAAGACCCCGATGAGTAGATCTAACATTTACTGCACCTCTATTTCAATTTTATTTGAAATCCTATGACAGGGGTGTTTAATAAGAATTACGGTTTCAAAAATATTTTAAATAGGAAGTTGTTTACTTTGAGCAAAGATTAAAATTTGAACTTGCCAAAAATATAATTATCCTCTCGCATACTCTTATTTGCCTATAGACCTGGAAATGGAGAGTTCGCTATGAAAATCTTATTAATCTCGGACATACACGGGAATTACGAAGCGCTAAAAAAAGTCCTATCTGAAGAAAACTACGACCGTTTTTACTGTTTGGGTGACATCGTAGATTACGGACCTTCCCCTGAAAAGTGTGTATCCGAACTCGAAGATAAAGCGGATGTGGTCATAAGAGGAAATCACGATAACGCCGTGGCGACAGGAGCGGACTGCGGCTGTGGCTATGAGATAAAGGAGCTTTCTGAAGATGTGAGGGGCATCACGAAAGAACTTTTGAGCAGTAAATCTATGAAATACTTGAAAAATTTACCATTCGAGGAACAGGAAGAGGATTTCTTTTTCACCCACGCTTCGAAAGGCGATCTCTTCAAATATCTAAAGCCCGATACCCCAGCGAAGGAATTTTCCGTTTTTTCTGATATAGAGGAAAATATCGTTTTACTAGGCCATACTCATATCCCTATGGACAGGACGATAGATAGGAAACGATTTTTGAATCCCGGCAGTGTCGGTCAACCTAGAGACGGAGACACCCGAGCAAGTTACGTAGTTTTCGAAGATAACGAGGTTGAATTCAAGAGAATGGAATACGATATAGAAAAAGTGAAGAAAAAACTGGACGAAAAAGGATTTCCGAAACGGACTAAAAGGATATTAGATGCGGGAAAAGTCGTTGCGTGATTGTGCCGTATTTTTGGTCTCAAGTGCTTCACCTAAAAACAGGCAGGAGGCTCCTTCCTTCAGGGAGGAGAGGAATGCCA
>CAZPCW010000017.1:3161-31402 GCA_964585175.1 uncultured Thermoplasmata archaeon | reverse complement strand
GAAACGGTATAGCGGTGGTAGAACCAAGTGATGAAAATGGTTTTGAAAACAAGATCGTGGTTCATCCAGGTGCTAACGCTCACGGTCTAAATCAACTCGGTATCTCCAAGAACGGGTTGAGCAAGGATAAAGTGATAGTTTACGGAGATGAAGGAATACCGTTCGAGATGTTAGAGGATAAAGAAATTGTCCACTTCACCGGTGAAGGAAGTACGGAATCGAATGATCAAGCAGAAGTCACAATACCGATACGATCATGGGTCGAAAAGCGGGGAACTATATCTAACGCATTCAGTGAAAAGATAGAATTAAAACCTCTGTTGGAAAACGGTCTTTCTTCGAATCTAGAGACCCTGGAGAGAGTAATGGAATTAGCCTGAAGTAGATCCTAGTTGAAGATCTAAAAAATCCTTTCTCTGATCTTTTCTTATTTTTAAAAAATAAAAAAATTTGGAACGGCCCGATACGTGTAGAGGAAGCCGCCCTTTCTTTTTGCTGTATCCGAAAGGAGGATATGTACCACATACCCGTGAGACGGGGTAGTAACCCTTACCAGGGTGGTACCGGGCCGCGCTTATGGTTATATCCCGTTTAAGGGTTATTAAGTTTTCTTTTATGGTGCAGATTTTAGTTATTGAGATACGAAAATAGAATTTAAAATCATTTTCAATATTCACTTCGATAAAAGATTTATTATACCTTTGGAACTGATGGGTAAAATCAGATGAGCTTGAAAGACGAAATAAAGAAAGCACATCAGAGAACTTCCAGGAGTGAAAGCACCGATCTGATCTCTACTTGGAATGAGCGGGAACTGTTAGATGGAGAATTGAAAGACGTCTTTTCGGTAATATTCCGTACTAAAGGATGCGGTTGGGCCTACGAAACAGGATGTTCGATGTGCGGCTACTATACCGACACGAATCCCAACATAGATAGATCGGACCTAGAGTCACAGATCGATGATTCTCTATCCGAGTATGAAGGTGAGGAGATCGTCAAGATATATACTTCAGGCAGCTTTCTAGATCCGCGTGAGATTGATAAGGAATTAGGACAAAAGGTCTTGAAAAGTTTTGATGCTGAAAAAGTCGTGGTTGAGAGCAGACCCGAATTCATAGATAAAGAACTTGTAAAAGATCATGCGGCCGCGGTGGACGAGCTCGAACTGGCTATAGGCTTAGAATCCGCCAACGATTTTGTTTTAGATAACTGTATAAATAAAGGATTTTCCTTCAAAGACTATAAGGACAGTATAGAGGATTTGCCGGACGAAATCTCGATAAGGACATATCTACTCCTAAAACCTCCTTTTTTGTCGGAAAAAGAGGCAATAGAAGATCTCACAAATTCTATAGAAAAGATCAAGTCTCTAACCGATATCGTTTCTATAAACCCAGTCAATGTTCAAAAAGGCAGTCTAGTAGAGAAGCTGTGGCACCGAGATCTTTACACCCCTCCGAGCCTTTGGTCGATAGTAGAAGTGCTCTCTAATGTAGAGACCGACATACCGATTTTCGTTTCTAACGCTGGTTTAGGTTCTGAAAGAGGCGCTTCCAATTGCGACGAATGTACTGATAGAGTCATCGAAGTCATTGAGAAATTCAACAAGAGTCAAAACAAGAAAAAACTAGATAAGGTCCCAGATTGTCAGTGCCGTCCCTCATGGAAGAAAGAGAAAAATATAGAATCTTACCTCAACTTTAGAGGCGCCCCAAAGATCCTACGCGACAGATACGCTGGATATCTCTGAATGTCTCATCATTATTTTCCGAGCTATGGATAGATTCCTCCCATCTTTACCGATAGCTCTAGCTTTGTTCTCCTGGGCTACTTCTACCGTACCGTGCTGAACTCCGTTCTTCTCTTCGATGGTCACGTCTTTGACGTCGTAACTGTAAAATATATTTTTCAGCAATTTCTCGGGATCGTCGCTGTACTCTATCACGTGAACGTTCCTGTCTATCGAGTCACTGATCTTCGTGACGTTTTTCCCACCTTTACCTATAGCTTTCTGTATAGATCCCTCGTCCACTAAAAATATGACTTTTTCTGGTATATCTATGCAGTCTACGACTTCGGCGTCCGTGACCTTCTCGAAAACCGATATGTATCTAAGCGTTTTTTCGTTGAAAGTAATATCCTCAACGCCTTCAGTCATAGTTATTCCGCCTTCAATGATAGTATGTTTGAATTGCCCGGGTCCAAAATAGAGATCGTAGAAATAGCAAAAGGTTTTCCCGCTGCAGATCCAAGTTCGTGATTGTTGCCTTTGAATCTGTAAATAGGAACGTCTTTGTACTCATCTCCTTCGGTAAATCTCTCGTCGGGACAGTTAGAAGCGACTATCAAAAGCTTACACTCATCATCTTCAACGTTTTTCACCGCTTCCTTTATACCGAAGTCGGCTACTCCTGTATTGATGGCCATCCTTATCTCTCTATTTACGTCCATTTTCATTCCACCTTTATATAATCATCATCTCCATGCAGAAGCTGGTATTTATGATTTTTTAAATTATCCATTTCATTCACTTTCTTTATCCATTTTGGCGGGTCTTCCTGTATATTTCACATCGACATCGCCGGTACCCTGAGTTATCGGTTGACCCACGATGACATTTTCCGCAACTCCGCTGAGCTCGTCTTTTTCTCCCAAAATGGCTGCTCTCAATAGATGTTGGCTGGTGATCTCGAAAGCCGCTCTCGCCAGCACACTGGTCTTTTTACCCGAGACACCGTGTCGTCCGATCGCCTGGAGGTCACCGTCATTAGTCATTATATCTGCGACCAACATCACGTGACGTATATCCACTTCTAAACCCTGTTCTTCTAAAGTGCTTAAAGCTTCGCGGATAACCGAGTTCCTCGCGGCTTCTATCCCCAATACATTGTAGATCTCGTAAGGGCTGTTCGTTGTAGTCTTTTCGATGTCAACTCCGTCCATTTTGAGTACTTTTTTGAGATTAGATCCTTCAGTATATATGACGAATTCATCGCCTTCTCTTCTAATCACGCCTCTATCAACGTTCTTGATGCCTTTTATTTTCATCTTTTTCGAGTTTTCGACCGACTCATGGAGAAGACTGAATTTTCCCCCTTCGACATCTATCTCTATCTCGTTTTCTTTGGTAAGAACCACGTTACCGTGGATGTTCTTTTTATTCTTCATTTTCTTTACTAGTTCATCGAGATCGATATTATCCTTCTCTACTTGTTCCATATCGGGTTTTATTATCACGTTGGTTTCCGCCATGTCTATCTCGACATCAGCGATATCCTTTACCCGGGTTATCTCTAGATCAGATGCTATTCTTTTCGCTTTTTCCCTGTCACCTTTGATATCATCTTCAAGATGGACTTCCATAGACGGCGTACTTGGTTCTTTCCTAGCGTCGACTATTTCGATCATCCTAGGCAGTCCCTGGGTTACGCCTATCTCGGCAACACCTGCGTGATGGAAAGTCTGCATCGTCATCTGCGTACCGGGTTCTCCGATCGATTGAGCACCAACGATTCCAACGGATTCTTTTGGATCGACCTTTCGTTTTTGGAATCTCTCGTAAACTACCTCGATAATGTCTTCGTAATCTTCCTTTGAGATATCGTGCTTTTCTACGCCCTCCGCGGCATCGGTAATTATAGCTCGAGGTAGATCGTAACCCTTTTCTTCCGCTATATCCTTAAGTTCTTTTGCCGTGCCGTCTAAATCTTCGAATTTGTCTGGAAGGAAATCTTCTGATTTCTTAGCCTTCTTCTCTTTTTTCTTCTTTTTCTTTTTGGACTTTTTACTTCTCTTTTTCTTACTTTTGCTTTTACTTTTTTTGCCCACTAGTTTTTTGACTTCTTTTGCTTTTTCTTCGGAAAGGATTTCCTCCAACTCTTCTTTAGAGGCCGCCTTTACATCACCTAAGATTAGACCTTCGTCTGCTAATTTATGAGCTGTCTCTTCATCCACGTCTCTTCTTATTAGGGCCTGTATAGTATCTTTCTTAGCCATCGTTAATCCCTCCTCTGCTTGAAGTCACGGATAAGATCGTCCATATCGATCGGATCTCCTCTTTTACTTTTCATCGGATCCACACCGTCTTCTCCATAATCGAACTGGATCACCGTATCGGCGGAATTTCTTACCTTTCCGTCGGTGTCGACCATAAGATCTTCCAATGCGTTAATCAAACGTCTCTGCATGTATCCCGACCGACTCGTACGGACGGCTGTATCAACCAAACCTTCTCGACCACCCATACTGTGGAAGAAATACTCGACAGGATTCAAGCCTTCTTTATAGGATGATTTTACGAAACCTTTAGATTCGGCTCCAAGTTCACCTCTCTTGAAATGTGAAAGCGTTCTTTCTTCGTAACCTCGACTGGGTCTATCTCCTCTGATAGCCTGCTGTCCTAAAGCGCCGGCCATCTGGGTAAGGTTGAGCATACTAGCTCTAGCTCCAGTCCTAGCCATCACAACAGCGTTATTGCCTAGCCCGAGATGTTTGCTAGCTATCTTACCTGCATTATCTCTAGCTTTACCGAGTTCTTCCATTATCTTAAGTTCAAGAGTTTCCTTAAGGTCTCGGCCCGGAAGTTCCTCTAATTCCTCTTCACGATAAGCATCGATGAGTTCTCTCACTTTATTCTCAGCTTTATCCAGCAGAGAGTCGATCTGTTTCTTTGCTTCTTCTGGGATCTCTTCGTCCTCGATACTAGTGGTGAAACCTCTAAGGGTGATAACGCCCAAAGCTATGGTGGTAATCTGATCTATGAATTTTCTAGCGGAGTCGGTTCCATAATCTCTAGCCATCTTATCAACGACCTCGCCCGCGAAAGCGCTCACTGCATTTTCGTCTATGGTACCGTTGACCAATTTTCCGTTTTCTATTTTGACATAAGCGTCGATGTCACAGTCTTCTTCATCGCAGGTCTCACATTTCTCACATATGGACGCTCGAAATTCTATATTGAAACCCTCTGGTAAAAAATGACTGAATATGTCTTTACCCCTCCAGAACTTCTGTCCGTCCTCTTCGATAGGTTCGGGGAAGCTGTCCGTTTTGAGATTCGAAAATATACTTACTACCTCTTCACGAGTGAAGTAAGGGTTTTCGTGAGTGAGGAAGAAAAGACCGCTTATATGATCCTGTATGGCTCCTATGATCGGACCTCCGAATCTCGGTGACAATATATGTTCTTGAACTCTCATCAAAACTTTAGCCTCGGCTCTAGCTTCTTCGCTCTGTAAAACGTGAAGATTCATCTCGTCGCCGTCGAAGTCAGCGTTGTAAGGTGGACATACGGCGAGATTCAATCTGAATGTTTTTCCGGGAACGACTTTAACTTCGTGCGCCATCATCGACATCCTATGCAGCGAGGGCTGTCGATTGAAGAGAACTATATCGCCGTTCTTTAGTTCCCTTTCGATCGTGAACCCTGGTTCGACTTTTTCGGCTACAGTTTCCGAGTTTTTAGGAGTGACTTTGATCCTTCTTCCATCGGGCCTTATCATGTAATTTGCGCCAGGGACGTAATCTCCGTCTTCTCTCGGTGAGGGACCCCTGCTTACTATCTCTTTTGCATAATCTATATTCATCGGAGTGACTTTCAGAGGAACCGTCAGTTCTCTCGCGGCTTTTTCGGGAACGCCGACCTCGTTGATCGACAACCACGGATCGGGGGAGATCACGCTCCGCGCTGAGAAATTAACTCTTTTACCGCTCAAGTTCTGTCTGAATCGCCCTTCTTTACCTTTCAACCTTTGAATCAAGGTCTTCAACGTCCTTCCGCTCCTGTGACGGGCGGGAGGTATACCTGAAGTCTGATTATCGAAGTAAGTTGTAACATGATACTGCAATAGATCCCATAGGTCTTCAACGATAAGCTGAGGGGAACCCACATCTCTGTTCTCTCTCAATCTCTGGTTGATTCTCAAGATATCGACCAATTTATGGGTGAGATCGTCTTCCGAACGATCGCCGGACTTGAGAGTTATGGTAGGTCTTACAGTTACTGGAGGCACGAGTAAAACTTTCAAAACCATATATTCGGGTCGCGTCACGTCGGGATTTATCCCTAAAGGCCAAAGATCCTCGTCGGGTATCCTCTCCAATCTAGCTCTAACCTCTTTTGAAGTCAACTTCGTGTTCTCTTCTCTGAAAGTTGTAGGTTTATCCAATTTTATCTTCCGCTGCTCAGTTTTGCAGTGAGGGCAAACATTATTCTTTCGAGCCTCTTTCGAGACGTCTTTTGCGAAAGAACGGATGTCTAACGGGTCGGCCCCCATGTTTTCCATCTCATCCATCCTTTCCCTGTATTCGTTCCTTTTATTTTCCTCTAAGAGTATACGACCACATTCACTGCATGTGGACCGCAGTAGCTTTTTGATCTCTTTGACATACCCGATATGGATAGCTGGCATAGCGAGTTCGATGTGGCCAAAATGGCCTGAACATTCGTCGACCCTGCCACCGCAGGTCTTGCAGCGTAGACCCGGTTCGATGACTCCCAAGTGTGGGTCCATCAAACCCATCTCTATCGGAAAACCATCGTCGTCGTAAGTGTCAGGTGTGATTATTTTGGTCGAAGAAAGATTTCTCTTCTCTTCGGGTGACATGTAAGCGAACTGGATACTACCTATCTTTTTTGAAATACCTTTTCTGTCGTTCATCTTTGATCCTCCACATTCAAACGCATGGTTACTCCTAGCGATCTCAACTCGTCCATAAGAAGCTTGAAAGCGAAGCTGGTCTGAATCTGATGCACGTTGGATTTTTCACCGCAAACGGGGCATCTCAGTTCTCCATTGCTGTCAAGTATTGCGATATGTCCACAGTCCTCGTTACCGCAGACGTATTCAGTTGTTCCGTCGGATTGATCTAGAAGTCTGTCCTTGATAACCATCGCCGTTCCGTGACCTATAAGACAGTTCCTTTCCATCTCCCCGAATCTTAATCCACCTTTCCTCGAACGTCCTTCGGTGGGCTGTCTTGTCAATATCTGAACCGGCCCTCTAGATCTGCTGTGCAGTTTACCGGCGACCATATGATGTAATTTCTGATAATATATGACGCCCATGTAGATCTCGGCTTCCATCATCTTTCCGCTTCTACCGTCGTAAAGTATTTCGGTGCCGTTGGATTTGAAGCCCGCTTCTCTCAAAGCCTCTTTCAGAGCTTCTTCGCTTTCACCGCTGAAGGGCGTACCGTCAACGAATCTTCCTTTCAGAGAGGCGACTTTTCCTCCCAACATCTCCAGCATGTGAGCAACCGTCATCCTCGACGGCATCGCGTGCGGATTTACGATGAGATCGGGAACGACTCCATCTTCGGTGAAAGGCAGATCTTCGGGTTCGACTAACTTTCCTATCACACCTTTCTGACCGTGTCTCGAAGTGAACTTGTCACCTAACTCTGGCACTCTTTGATCTCTTATTTTGGTTTTAACAACCCTACTACCATCTTCGGATTCGGTGAGCATCACTGAGTCGACCCATCCTTTTTCTCGGGCCCTTACCGTTTCTGAAGTTTCCCTTCTCTTTTGTGGAGCCATAAGATCCGTATTTTCTTCAAGGAATCTAGGTGGTGAAGTCTTACCTACAATCACCTCTCCACCGTCGACCCTCGTTTCAGGATTTATAAGACCTTCCTTATCCAATTTTTTGTACTGCTCGTCGCTTCTAGCTCCTCTCACGTCGGGATCCGGGATCTCGAAGTTATCTTCTTGACCACCCGGATATTTTCTTTCTTCAGTGGTATAAGTTCTGAAGAAGCTAGATCGAGCCAAAGCTCTATCTATTGCTCCGCGGTTCATTACAATCGCGTCTTCCATGTTATAGCCGTGGTAAGGCATCACCGCTACTACGAAGTTCTGTCCCGCTGGCCTTTCATTATAATTTACCAGTTCCATCGTTTTGGTCTGGAGAAGTGATAACTGCGGATAGTGAAGGAGATGTTCTCTCGTATCAGGTCTCGTTCTGTAATTGGAAGCGTTGAGTCCTAGGGCCTGCTTCATCATGTTCGCGCCCATCGAACATCTCGGAGCGGCGTTGTGCTCCGCAAACGGAACCAATCCGGTGGAAGCGCCGAGCATCAGAAGCGGATCGACTTCCATGTGGGTGTGTTCGTCTTCTATCTCCATATCGACTTCCATTTTCCCTTCACATTTTCTGCATTTCAACTGCGCTTTGTCGTCACCTTGACCCATATTAAGCCACTTTATATCTGCTTCTGAAAGCGGCTCTTCACAGTGATCACACATCGAGGGCACGTCGAACGGATAAAGAGCAACGTAAAGTTCTTCTTCTTCTTCTGCATCTATCCATTCAAGATAGCCCTCTTCAAATAACGATTCTATACTTCTTTTACCTTCCTGTAATTCTTCTATAATATCTGTAGTGAAGTTGACGCTTCCATCCTCGACGATCATCAATGGTCTTCGAACTCTGCCTTCGTCACAATTCAAGATGACTTCATTCATCTGTTCATTGTAGCGGAGATTGAGTTGATCTGATATTTCTCCTTTTCTTCTACTATCTCTTACCTTTTCAACGAATTCTCTTGGGTTCTTTATTAAGCCGACGAGATCACCGTTCAGGTAAACTTTGGTCGTACCTTCGCTACCTGATCCCATATCTTCAAGACCAAGATCGTGGAGCTTCCACTGAACTTCCATTGGTTCAGCTCCCTTAGAAACGTTGACCATGAGAGCCGAAGTCTTGACCAGACCACAGTTCTGTCCTTCTGGCGTTTCGTTGGGACAGAGCCTGCCCCAGTGAGTGGGATGGAGTTCTCTCGCATCGAAATGGGGTTGGCTACGTGATAATGGTGATTTGACTCTTCTAAGATGGCTTATCGCGGCCATGTTAGAGGTCCTGTCCAGTAGTTGGGATATTCCGGTTCTACCGCCGACCCAATTTCCTGTCGCCATCGCGTGCTGTAACTTATTGCTCAGCAGGTCCGGTCTGATCGAAGATTTTATCCTGATATCTCCTTTCTTACGATAGTTTCTTTCGAGCTGATATTTTAGATCTTTGAGAAGATTAACTACAGAAACCCTGAACAGATCGGACATCAGATCTCCAGCGAGTTTGAGTCTTTTGTTAGCATAATGGTCCTTGTCGTCGGGTTCTCTTTCGCCCAAGGACAACTCTAGTATGGCTCTGGCCATCCTACCGAGGAAGACCGCTTTTTTCATCCTATTTTCTTTCTTATCTCCAAGGTGAGGAAGCAGTGATCTATCCAATATCGATTCTATCTTCTTCCTTCTGTATTCTTCAGCTTGACCGGTGGCGAATTTTCTTTCTAAATATGCTAAAGCATCTTCTTGATCGTAAACGCCTTCAGGAGAATATTCTTCTTCTTCTTGACACATCTCTATATTGGCGAAAACGGTACTCGCCATCTCAGGTTCAGTAACGATAGAATTGTATATCTCTTCGTCACTGTCCATGCCGAGGGCTTTCATCAATATTATCAAAGGTATATCACCGTTCGCCGATGGAACGGAAACTGCGATCATACCGTCCTTCTTTTTCTCCATTACGGTAAGCGCTCTAAATCCGTGTCTTTGTGAGAATATTTTAGCTACTTCCAGTTCTCTTCCATATTTTTCATTAATCTCACACATCACCCTATTGGCGGCCATATCCTCTACCGCCATAAGATTCCTTTCTGTACCCCCTATCACGAAGTATCCTTGAGGATCGACCGGATCGTCTCCTAGCTCGGTGAGTTTGTCTCCCCTAGACATATCTCTGAATTCTTTGCTTTCTATGTCCATGTTGAGGACTTCTTCGACGGTATTGTCCAGATTGTTCTCATGAAGATTGCATATCTTCGATCCGACCATGACGGGCAATCTTCCGATCGATATCCACTTGGGTTCCTGTTCGACTCCGTCGCGGATCACGCTGAATTTCATCTCCAATTCCGCGTCATAGTAAAGGTCTCTCAACCGCGCCTCGTGAGGCGTGAGTTTATGTTCGGATCCGCTAGCCTCTTTGATGGTCGGCCTCTTGATCCTTATCGTGGGTTCGGCGTTAGGAGCTATCCTACCGTCTTCGCCTTTTTTCCTACCCACTCTAATCTGTATATCCTGGCCATCGACTTTTTCTGGGTCCAGTTTTATCTTACCCCATCCGCCTTCGTCGAAACCTATTCTTATATTATCAACTATCTTTTGAGCTCTGCTGTTTGGATTGTCAACAGTTGGCAGAAAATCGTTAAATGATTCCATATGATGACCGACGATATTAGCCTCTTCGAAAAAAGCATCAACTAACTCTCTCATTATATCATCCCTATAAGTTCATCTTTTAACTACCAGCCTATAGGCCTTTGCGACCTCGGCCGTCTTACTTTTTCTTTTTATCTCGATAATTCTTCCAACACCTATGTCCCCGTGAACTTTTTCTAGTTCTTTAAGTGCTGGATCAGTTTTATGAATCTTCGGTAAGTTTTCTCTATTGATGTCTAACCTCTCTAGAATCTCTTTTTCTTCTTCTTTCGGCACAAGGTTGTGTTCAGGGACTAGCCCGTGCTTCAATATGTTTATTTCTTCCTTACTACCCATTTTTTATCCCCAACTGATTAATATCTTTTTATCTCCGGAGGAAGTTATCGACGGGCCTGTGGGGATTTCCGAGAATCGCCTATCGACGATTCATTTTCGAACCCCAGGCCATCTGGTTAAAAGCCAGATGCTCTATCCAGGGAAAGAGCACAAAGTCTCATTCCTACCTGGCTGAGCTACAGGCCCATCAACAACGAACTGCAACTATCGACTTAATATTACCATGTATTTAAATGTGTTCATTTGGAGCTTGGATTCACTCTATCTGGGTTTTCTCACTATCTTCTGATCCAAATATCTTCTAATCTTCTTTTGGGCACTTTTAACTTCCCGTCCTCGTAGTAATACTCGATATCTTCATCACTCTCCACCATTTCAGGTTCTTCATCTGGGTAACCTAGAGCGATCATCAATTCTAATCTGTGTTCGTTTGGGATCGGAAGCATATCTTCTAAAGGCTCTTTATCTATAGCCCCTAGCATACAGCTTCCCAACCCTTCATTTTCAGCGGTTAAACAGATGCTCTGAGCTGCGATGCCGACGTCCTGTTCCAGACCTTTATCCATATGTTTGGTTATTGCTACATAATCTCTTGGCATCTCTTCTTTCGAAGGCTCCCAATCCAGGTAACCCGCCCAATTGGTGCACTCGAACACCTTTCCGAGATCTTCTGTGATAGTGATGAACTTGAGAGGTTGAATATTTGCTCCACTAGGAGACAGCCTAGCTGAGTTCACACATTTTTCTAGAACGCTCTCAGGTACTTTTTTATCTTTGTACTTGCGGATACTTCTTCTTTCTTTTATGGCCTCATAAACATCCATTTTAACACCACCTTTTACTTGAAGGTAGATAGCGAAGGAATGGTTTATAAAAATTGTTTCAATAACCTATAAATAGGCATGTTAAAAGATGGTCCGTTTTTTTTGGACTTTAGGGCAAAAAAATTTATAGTTTAAATTTGTGTTATGTTTTAACTTCACTTTATTGAACTTCAAGAGGGAAAAAAATGACCGAAAGAAAAAAATCTATCAAAAAGTTGGTTAGTGTTTTAGTCAGCCTTACTCTTTTACTAGGTTTCCTAGGACCGGCGTCTGAGGCGCTGGCTGGCCTTGAAGATGGAGATAGTGCGAATGAAAACCTTGAGGACTCGTCCGATATTAAATCGATGGAACTGCAGTCTGAAAACACGAATATTATCACAGGTAGCGAATACATAAATGAAACAACGAGAGCGGAAGATAATAATATCGTTATCGATGGAGGCAGCCTTTATATAAATAATTCTACCTTGATATTATCTCTAGATGAAGAACACACATGGAATATAACCGTAAAAAATGGAGGGCGATTGGACCTGTGGAATAGTACCATAAAGACTTCTACCAATTCCACTTCCTCTCTTCGTCCATTTTTAAAGACTGATATAACTGTGACCGACGCATCTACGATTTCTTTGAAAAGAAACTCGTCTCTAAGATTTCCGGGTTTTGTAAATATTCTCGGTTCTACTTTGAAGATGAAAAACTCCACTTTCGATAAATTGAAAGACGACGATATCCCCAAGTATGATTATCTTTGGGATGGAATCGATAATGACGCTAATAAAGATCATGATGACAATGATGACGCTCCAAGATTGAATGTTAAAAATTCTGATGTATATATGGAAAATTCTGAGATAGATAATTATTATTCTAATACCGATATGCCGAAAACAAACGACCAATCTAGTGATGAGATGACTTGGTATCCTTTAGATGAAGCAACTGAAGAGCCAATTGAGGAATTTCAAGATGTTTCCGATGAAAATTATGTGCTTAACGAGTCCGAAACGAAGTCATTAAATGACTGGTATCTGTACAATCCTATGGTGCCTCACGAGCATATCGGTGATTATCCCTATATAAATCCTACAAATAGGATCAGTTCATTGTATGTTGAGATAACGTATACTCCTGAGGAGAATTATACCCGGGAAGATGCTCCGAAAGGAAACATCACATATTATAGTCCTAGAGAGGAGGAATATGTCAAAGCGATGGATCTCGACAATACTTCTACTACTAGTGAAACAAGGGCTACTGAGATATGGGAGATCGATCTGAGCGAGTTTTACAAGGGGGAGAGAAATGGTACAACTAGGCTATTACATGATCTCCAACTAAATATCACAAATCCGGAAAATCCAAACACTGATGATTTGACTTCGATAAGCGTAAGCGAACTCCGGTTGGTATCAGCTTATGATAACGATATCTATGTTGAGGACTCTAATTTTACTGCTATAGACAGCTATATCGACGTAGATTACAAAACGAGCGATATAGATCCGAGAGATGGTAATGAAACAATTACCAACTCAAGCACTTATCTACAGGATTCGAACTTGGAGCACAGCGTTTTGAGGCTGTATGACAGCGAATTCAAAAGTTACGGGTTAGAAGTTTCCGATGAGAAACCGACGGATGGAACCGAATATGGTGATCCCTGGATCTTGAACAATTGGGACTCTAACAATAACACATGGTTATACAGATGGGTCGAACTGCAGATAACCAATCAAGACGGTGTCCCCTTACCGGGAGCTACAGTGGATACAGAATACAATCCTCTAGGCGAGGATCAAGCTCTTTCCGATCGTGTTCAGGAGGCTAACAGCCTACACAACAATTCTGAAGCTTGGGATCATATGAATAGAACCGCTCCAGGGTATTACGACGCTGAAAATGATACATTTGTAGCGAACGAGGATGGGGAGGTAACTTTCTTCTTAGCCTCCGATAGGATCAATTATCCTAAGGATTGGCCGAACAGCGAATTCGTTGGGCATTACAAGCTAAATATAACTTACACAGACGAATCTCAAGATATCTTCGCCAGCGATATCCAACAGCTCGACATGCCGGATAAATTCCCGGGTATACATAACCCACATGGATTTGATCTAAACGTGGATGTTGACTTAGCGGATCTTAAGGCTGAGACCTTGATGTTCACGAAAGATGGTGAAACAAAAGATTACGTCGCCAATGAGACTGAAGGCAAACTAAAAATGAATGTCTCCAACATCGGTGATAGAACTGCAAAGAATTTCAGCGTGTCATTTTATGAAAATGAAGTTGATCAAGGCAATCTGATAGAATCAAAAGAAATAGAGAGCTTAGATGATGGAAATAACACGTGGGAAACCATAACATGGACCCCAAATGAAATCGGGGAGTATGACTTAATAGGAGTCGTTGATTCCGATGACGACGTGATAGAGAAAAATGAGACGAACAATAAAGATAATTTTACTTTAACAGTTGGAGAGAAACCGGATCTTACCGTCGAGTCGATAGATGTAGAACCTGAAGTGATGAAGACAGATGAGGCCGAGATTACAGCAACAATTGGAAACCAGGGCGGACCGGTTGCGAGTGAATCCGAAGTTACCGTGGAATTCTACCAAAATTATACTGAAAACCAAACTAGAATCCTCATCGACGAAATTCTCGTTCCCGCAAATAATATACCTACTCAGATGGATCCTGTCTTATGGAATACTACTGATCTCCAAGTCGGAGATTACAATATAACTGTTGAAATCGACCCCGATAACAAGATCGATGAGTTAAATGAAGAAAATAATACTCAAACTATTTCCTCGTCGGTTCTCACTCAGCCGGATTTAACTCCGATCGATTTAAGCGTACCTAACAATGCTAGAATAGGAGAAGAGATACAGATAACAGTAAATGTTACCAACAATGGGCAGTGGATTTCTGAATCTACGACTGTCTATTTCATGGTAGATGGAACCCAATTGACCACTAGGTCTATACCACCATTAGGAGAGGGAGACAGCGAGGAAATAACCGTGAATTGGTTAGCAGAGATGACAAATGATCAGGTAACCCAAAAAAGGAACATAATGGTCGAGATCGAGCCAATTGAAAACGAAGGTAATCAAAATAACCTGACTACGAGTTCAGAGATCACTGTTGAGAGACATCTTGATCTCACGGTTGACGATTTAGACGTACAATTTGATGTCGATCCTGGTACCCCAGCAGGTGTGCCCGAGGGTAAAACCATTGAAGTTTCTGGAATAGTAGCAAATACTGGTGATCTGGATGTGACCAATTTCACAGCCCAACTTCTCGTTGATGGAAACGTGGTGATGTCGGAAACAGGTGATGAATTAGGAATCAACGATGATATGACTATCACTTTTGTCTGGAATTCTAATTTGAGTTCGTCAGATCTGGAGAGCGAGGAGAGAACGTTGAAATTCAACGTGACCAGTGAAGCGGAAGTCGCCGCTGGAGGAGGTACAGAAGTAGTAGAGGATAGACATCTTGAAAATAATTCTATGTCTGAAAGTTTAATGATCCACAAAGCACCAGATTTGACTCCTATAGATTTCAATGTCAGTCCTAATACAGCGAGAGTAGGGGAGTCCGTAGATGTGACATTTAGTGTAGCAAATCAAGGTGTTTGGCCGTCAGATGAAATAACGGCTCAGGTTTTGGTCGATGATGAGGGAGCATTTGAAACCATAAATATTCCTGGATTGAATGGAGGAAGTACAAGCGCGGAAATATCTATTGAATGGACCGCCGATATGATCGAGGGTATGGAAAACCAAACCCGAGAAATCACAGTTGCGGTTCTTTCTGATCCGAATGAAGGCAATTTTGATAATCTAACAAAAAGTGAGAGTGTCTTGGTGGAAAGGTATCTCGATCTCACAGTTGATGATTTAGACGTACAATTCGATGTAGATGATACCGCTTTAGAAGGTGTACCAGAGGGTAAAAACGTGCAGGTTACTGGAATAGTAGCAAATACTGGTGATCTGGATGTGACCAATTTCACAGCCCAACTTCTCGTTGATGGAAACGTAGCGATTGAGGAAACAGGGTATGAATTAGGTATTGACGAGACCACGACTATCACGTTTGATTGGAATTCTCAATTAAGCTCGTCGGATTTGGAAAGCGAGGAGAGAACGTTGACATTCAACGTTAACAGCGAAGCGGAAGTCGCCGCCGGTGGAGGCACAGTAGTAGATGATGAATATCCTGCAGACAATTCTATTTCTGAGAGTTTAATGATTCACAAAGCACCGGATCTGACCCTGGTAAATCTTGAGGTCAGTCCAGATACAGTGAGAGTGGGCGAGGACGTTGATGTGACCTTTAACCTGAAAAATCAAGGCGTTTGGCCCTCGGATGAGATAACGGCCCAGGTCTCGGTCGATGATGAGGAACCCTTTGACACCATAACCATTGCCGGTCTAAGTGGAGGGACTACGAGCGAAGAGATATCTGTTGAATGGACGGCCGATATGATCGAGGGCGAAGAAGACAAAATCCGCGAAATATCTGTTTTGGTACTTCCAGATCCGAACGAGGGCGATTTTGATAATCTAGAAATTAGTACAGATATCACGGTTGAAAGGCATAATGAATTCAGCATAAACGAGTTGCAGGTCACCCCGGATGAACTGACTGAAGGAGAGGAAGTACATATCGATACAGCCATTGAAAACATAGGAGACCTTGACGTGGAAAGATACGATGTCGAACTGTTTATCGATGAGCAATTCAATAAGTCAAAAGAAGTTAAGAATTTGACGAGGGGTCAAACGGGTTCAGTTGAATTCACTTGGAATTCATCTCTTTCCGATAAGATAACCGAGGACGAAAAGGAAGAAGACCGAACGGTAGAGATCAGGATAAATGAAGCTAAAGCTCAGCAAACGGTTAAGATCAAAAGAAAACCCAACTTGAAGTTCATTTCTCAAAACTGGTCTAGTGATGGAGAAGATCTTAACACTAGCGGAGGGATGGATTTAACGGAATTGGATTCTTTAGCTTTCCAGGGAATGATAAGAAACGAGGGTGGAACTCAGATCAATGGATCGGTAGTTAACTTCAAGTTCCCCAACAAGGTTGTGACCCGAACTGTCAACGCTTCGGCAGATGAAACGAGAAATGTCAGTGCAGAATGGACCGTAGAGGACGTTTCGGGCAGTATACACGTTTGGGTGAATTCCACTAAAGACCCACAGACCGCTACCACCTACGATGAGATAATTATCCAAGATGTGAATGTAGAAACTATGGATGTCCTTTTAACGGAAAGAGAGATTCCAGAAGATATTCAACCAGGTAAGGAATATGAGTTCTCAGCAGTCGTGAAAAGGGATAAAGGTGACAAACCGGTCGGTGGAAGAGGTGTTACAGTTCAAATTAAGGAGCCAAGTGGCAAGGTGTTGAAAGAAGCGACAGCGACCACTGGCGATGACGGTGAGTTCAGCGTTTACCTCCGCATGCCCGACGAGGGTGGAGACTACAAGGTAGTCTATGACATTAGTGATACCCAACTACAGCAGGATACGTATTCTCTATCTGTCGAGTCTGAAGTTCAAGGATTGATGGGTATCCCCTGGTGGATAATCGCACTAGCTGTCGCGGCGGCAGCCGGAGGTGCGGGCTCGTTCATCGCTTACAGACAGTTCTTCGGCGAGAGAGAGATAGTCGAGTGCGGTAATTGTGGAGCGACAATATCCGCAGACGCTACTTCATGTCCGAAATGTGGTGTAGAATTTGATACGGAAACTGTCAAGTGTAGCGAATGTGATGAATGGATTCCAGCGGACTCCAAAGAGTGTCCTGAATGTGGTGCAGAGTTCATAAAGACAGGCACAGAAGTCGAGGATTACACCGAAAGGATGAGAAAACAGTTTAGAAAATTTGTCAATAAACAGAAAAGAAAGGCCGAGGAAGAACTCGGTAGAGAGCTGTCGAAGAAAGAGTTCATGGACTGGTGGAAAGATCAGCCGTCTTTTGTCACTTTTGGAGAATGGGTCGAGAGAAAAGAAGCCCAAAGAAAAGAAGGTAGCAAAGAGTGTCCTGAATGTGGAACACTCAATAGCGTAGATGATGCGATATGTCAGAAGTGCGGAGCTAGTTTGATAGAACTCGGTAAACCTCCGGAAGAGGAAAGTGAGAAGGACTTCGAAGAGGAGCTCTCTGAAGAGATATCTGAAGATTTAGACAACATATCAGAGATAGAAGAGGAAAGTGAGGAGATGCAGGAAGAAACTCCAGAATCTTCTGATATTTCAGAGGACCTGGAAGAAGAGTCAGAGGAAGAAGAGGAACTCGGAGAACCAGAGAAGGAGGAAAAACAAAAACCCAAAAGAAAGAAAAAGAAAGTTAAAAAGAAAGTTGTCAAAAAGCCTCCAGAGGAAGAATCCGAAGAAGAAGCCGAGGAAGAATAAACCCTCTTTTAGAATTCCTTTTCTTTTTTAATTTTCTACTACATCCCAGCAACCAAATAAGTTTATATCTAGTGATGATTTGAATTCTTTAAAGAAAGAGTGAATGCGATGTTCGAGATACTTGAAAAGGATGGATTGGCTAGGATAGGAAAGTTTTCTACCCCTCACGGCACGATAGAGACGCCGGCTATAATGCCGGTGATAAATCCAAATCTGGAATTGATACCTATATCTAAACTCGAAGAAGATTTTCGAGCTCAGATGTTGATCACCAACTCATATATATTGTTCAAAGAGACAGATCTGAAAAACGAGGTCATGGAAAAAGGAGTTCACGAACTGTTGGGTTTCTCGGGCCCGATAATGACCGATTCCGGCACATTTCAAGAGCACGTTTACGGAGATATCGATGTTAAGCCTGAAGAAATTTTAGCTTTTCAAAAGAAAATAGGATCTGACGTTTCGACTATTTTAGATGAATTTACCGAGCCGGACGATAGTAGGGAAATGACGGCGGAGAAAGTGAGAACGACGGTCGAAAGAGCGAAGCAGGCGGAGAAAAATTTTGCGGATGAAAAAGGCTTTACGGCTTATCCTATACAGGGATCCGTCTTTCCGGATCTTAGAGAGAAATGCGGGAGAGAGATGAGTTTTTTAGAGGAAGGAGTCTATCCTATAGGTGGTGTCGTCCCGCTGATGGAGGACTATCGTTTTGACGACTTAACTCAAATAATAATAGCTTCTAAGAAAGGTTTAGGACCCATGGGTCCGGTTCATCTTTTCGGAGCCGGTCATCCGATGCTTTACCCCTTAGCTGTACTTTTGGGCTGTGATCTTTTCGATTCTAGTTCTTATGCCAAATACGCGAAGAGAGAAGATCTCATGTTTCCTGAGGGCACTAAAAAGTTAGAGGATTTAGACTATCTTGGCTGCGAATGTCCCGTTTGTACTTCCCACACACCGCAGGAACTCGAAGAGAAGCAGGAAAAGGAGAGAGAAAGACTCATAGCAGAACATAATCTTTGGATATGCTTCAAAGAGATAAGAAAAGTGAAGCAGGCAGTAAAAGAGGGTAGTCTTTGGGAGCTCGTGGAGAAACGAGCGAGAGGCCATCCGAAACTTCTCGAGGCTTTGAAAGTGCTCGATGAAGGATATGATTTCCTAGAGAAGTTCGAACCGCGAAGTCGTAGGAGAGCTATTCGATACACGAGTCGAGAAACCGACTTTAGACCTGCATTAAAGAGGATCAAAGAATGGGTGATCGAGGAATATGAAACTCCTGATGACGGTCCCACTGTCCATTTTGATATCGAACAGGGAAAGAAACCGTACGGAAGGTTCTTGAGCAGTGAGTTGAAAGCGCTAGAGGAGTATGAAGTAAATCTACTGGTATGGACTCCTATCGGGCCTGTTCCTCTGGAAATGGATGAAGTTTATCCGATCGCACAATCTCTCTTCCCTTCAAACGTATCTTCAAAATTGACTTTAGATGAGTACTGTAATGAGAAAGGGATAGAAGAGCTGATCCGATGGGAAGGAGAGGAAACTTTAGAGAGTCTATCGAAATTCGGAGGGATGAACTTCGACGAGATGAAGATAAACACTATAGCTGATTATCAGTTCTACGGAGGAGCTGGAGAAGTTTTGACTGACGGGGAATTAGAGTTCGTCAAGAACAACAAAGGCAGGATCAAAAACGTCATACTCAACGATGAGCACATACTTTCGATAAGATACTACGACGGTTTTTTCACCTTGAAGAAGGCCGGCGCTGAGATCTTGAAGGAAGACACTAAGCCTCCCGTGATGAGGACTTGCGTTACTGATGACAGTGCAGAATTCAATAGAGAAGGGAAAAATATCTTCGCTAAATTCGTTACCGAGATGTCTAAAGATCTTAGACACGGCGACGAGACTCTTGTAGTTGACAAGGAAGATGATCTCGTTGCTGTGGGTCGAGTTTTCCTCACAAAAGAAGAAGTCGAAGCGTTAGAAACCGGTTTAGCGGTCAGGAACAGATAT
This sequence comes from uncultured Thermoplasmata archaeon, assembly GCA_964585175.1. Taxonomy (GTDB): domain Archaea; phylum Thermoplasmatota; class Thermoplasmata; order Halarchaeoplasmatales; family Halarchaeoplasmataceae; genus Natronoplasma. The sequence goes on along the minus strand of CAZPCW010000017.1, from coordinate 11,540 downwards.
GGTTTTGAATCTTAATTGTTTGAATGGAAAGCGACAGAGGTGATGCGAGAAAGAGAGAACCATTCAATCTAAAAATATACGGATATGGTCCAGGTGGTTAGGATGGGCATCTTTAGGAACTTCGTCGAACCAACCTAGATCGATCTCTACATCGTGTTCGCGGTATTTTGAAGCTACCTCCTCTATAGGTTTCGGATCCTCGAGGAATTCAGTATTCTCGTCAATCAGAGATCCTTCGAACAAAACGGTACCAGCTTCAAAACTCGATCCGTCTTTTTTTGATTTGAACTCATAAAGCTCGTAGCTCTTGGGCTGATCGATAGTTATATCTTCCCCGGTAAGTCTTTCCATGTTTTTCCGTGCGGCTTCTACCCAATCTTCACCTTGTTTGACATTCCCGCCGGGCGGGTCCCAATTCTCGTCAGTATACTGGAGAAGAACTTCCCCATCTTCATTTGTGACTCCTACCATCACTACTCCGTCTATCTTTTCATAGCGTTCTTTCAGGGCTTCGAATTTTTCCTCCTCAAACTCCCGCGTCTTTTCAACATACTCGACATCTTCTTCTTCGATCAAACTTTTGGGGTTGGATAGCGATTCGATCTTCATGGGTTTGGGATATGAGTGCGAAGTATAAGTTTTATGGCATTTTAATTCTAATGTATTATCTTGATTCTTGAGACAGGGATCAAACGTTCAGACCACACTGAAAAATTGCTGAGTTGTCACATCTCTCTTTCTTTGAACATCTAAAACGCAGCACAAATTACAAATTAGGGTTTGTTTTCAACTATAATGTGAGCCCGATGCGAATAGCCGTAGTTCTAGATGACAAATGCCAGCCAGACAGGTGCAGTTACGAATGTATAAATTACTGTCCGATGGTCAGGACAGGGGACGAAACCATCGTTAAAACGGAAGACGGTATAAAGATATCCGAAGAGTTGTGCGAGGGCTGCGGCATCTGTGTCGACAAGTGCCCCTTCGACGCTATAAAGATAATAAACCTTCCCGAGGAGTTGGATACGGACCTTATACACCAATTCGGTGAAAACAGTTTCAGGCTCTACAGACTTCCACTGCCCGAGGAGGGGATGGTTACAGGTCTATTAGGAGCTAACGGCATAGGTAAAACCACCGCTATACGCATCCTTTCGGGGGAAATAACGCCGAACATAGGAAATTATCAGGAAGATATCTCTTGGGAAGGGGTGATAGAAAAATACTCCGGTACCGCACTTGGAGATCATTTCAAATCTTTGGCGGACAGAGAGATTGAGACAGCTTTGAAACCTCAGTACGTAGATAAGATACCGGCTCATTATTCTGGAAAGGTGGAAGATCTTCTTTCCAGGATCGGTGATGAATATCATAAGTGGGTAGAAGCGTTAGAGATAGAGAACACCCTTGATTCTAAAGTTACTAACTTATCGGGAGGCGAACTTCAGAGAGTGGCTATAGCCGCTACTTCTACTAAAGATGCCGACGTTTATTTTTACGACGAACCTTCATCGTATTTAGATATCAGACAGAGGTTGAAAGTCGCCGAAGCGATAAAAGAGAAAAGCGAGGACAGTAGAGTGATGGTTATCGAACACGATCTAGCCGTTTTGGACTTCTTAGCGGACAACGTTCACGTGCTTTATGGATCTAGAGGGGCTTACGGTGTCGTGTCTCATCCTAAAGGCGTCAGATCGGCGATAAATTCCTACCTAAATGGATTTTTAGATGAAGAAAATATGCGCTTCAGAGAGACGGAGATCGAGTTCGAAAAGAGAGCCCCGAAATCAGAGTGGCATTCTGAACCTTTAATAGAATATGATAGATTGGTGAAGGAATGGGATTCATTCAGATTGGATACCGAAGAAGGTGAGATACCCGAAGGTGAAGTCATCGGAGTCGTCGGACCCAACGCTACGGGTAAAACGACTTTCGTGAAGATGTTAGCCGACGTGATAGAGCCTACTGAAGGAGAGATAAAGAAAGACATAACGGTGAGTTACAAACCGCAGTACATAAAACCAGATTACGAGGGAAGAGTGATAGACCTTTATAGAAAGGAGATAGGCGACAGGTTGAACGAGGGATTCTTCGAATCTAACGTTTTGACTCCTCTTGATCTTGAAAATCTCTATGAGAGCGAGGTACCGAATCTGAGCGGCGGAGAGCTTCAAAGAGTGGTGTTGGCTCTATCTTTAGGTAGAAACGCTGACCTGTACCTGATCGACGAGCCGAGCGCTTATCTAGACGCGGGCAGAAGGATGACTGCCGCAAAAGTCATCAGGAGGTTCATGGAAAAGAGTGACAAGGGCGGTATGATAGTGGACCACGACGTATATTTCATAGATTATGTTTCCGATCTGATTATGAATTTCTCCGGTGAACCGGGTGTCGAAGGAAAAGGAGAGGGGCCATATGAGATGAGAAAAGGTATGAACAAATTTTTGAAAGAAGTCGGTATAACTTTTAGAAGGGACGCCGATACATACAGGCCTCGGGTAAATAACCTAGGTTCCCGCCTAGATAGAAAGCAGAAATCTAATGGAGAATATTACTATATCGATTGATCTAAGGAGCGGTCACTCTGTTTGGAGAGGTACCTTCTTCCATGGACATGGACCTGAGTTCCATCAATCCGTTTTCTCTTTCCTCTTCAGAGACCAGATTTTCCAGCAGTATCTGACCATCCGGGTAATCGAGCTGTTTTACCTTTATCTTGTTATCTTTGTTCAGGAATAGGATGGAAATGAGCGAAGTCACGATATCCTTTTTTCTACCATCATGGATCATGTTGAACGTGATCACGTTCTGTTCATAACAGCATATCCTGTCCCATATTTTTGATATGTCATGCTGGATATCATCCTCGTGGGAACGGGTATCGTACTCTTCATTCCTCTCTTCAAGTTCTTTCTCCCGTTCTTTCTTCTTCTTTTTTCTTATACGCTCCATCTTTTCCCTGTACTTTGCCTCTCTCTTGGCATCTTCGAACGCATCAACGAGCTTGATCAAAGAAACCGGTTTTTTCTCCTCTCTCCTCACCGCCTTATTCAAAGGAGTTTCTTCTTCCTCTAGAATTTCTTCTTCATAGTCTAGATCTTCCGGCTCATCATAGATTTCCTGATCCCACACTTCCCACTCATCGAAGAATTCTTCCTCATGCGGTTCTTCCTCATTTTCTTCTTCTTCCGCCGAAGAAAGGACCTGTTTACACTGCATCTTCAGAATGGACCATGCCATATTGATGAGTTGACCTGTCACAACAAAATCCAGATTCTCTTTTCCTTTGGCCTGTTTCAGGTACATCTCGGTGAACGAAACCAGATCTATTTCCCACGGATCCATCTTTTCGTCGATGACCAATTTGAAGACGGAAGCTATTGCATTTTCGAAGGGATCGTCTGAAAATTCCTTTCCATCTTCATCCATATTATTGATCATGTCGATATAATCATTGATCCTTTGTCCGTTCCTATCCTTGTCTATTATGGATTTGTGAAAAGTTAGGTGTTGGATGACTTCTTGAGTTGAATTCTCGTTTTCTACATGTATCGACGACTCTTTCATCTCTGACACCAAATCACTGCACCTCCGTCTTCAATTTACTGACGTCGGAAAATTCGGGTATGTCTTTGTCCCTGTCTTCGCCCACGTTTACTTTCATTATGACGTCTGAGATACCGTTCTGGTTGATGGTCACACCTATTATATGATCGGATTTTCTCAAAGTGACCTTTCTAAGTGAGATCTGTATGAACTGCGCGTTTTCAGCATTATCGCTTATCATCTCTGCGACATTTTCGGCGTTCACACCGTCCAAATTCTGATCGATCTCGTCAAGTAGGTAAAACGGCGACGGATCGTACATCTGGATCGAAAAGATGAACGCCATGGAGACCAGTCCTTTTTCTCCACCCGAGAGTGCGTCGATCAGGTGAACTTTTTTACCCGGGGGCCTCGCTTTAATCTTCAAGCCTCCTTCAAAGGGTTCGTCGGGGTTTTCTAATTCTATATGTGCTTCTCCTCCATCGGACAACTGCTCATATACCTTCCCAAAATTCTTGTTGATCTCTTTCTTTACCTCGAGCAGACCTTCTTTTTTCTTTTCGTCTAATTCTTCTATCATGTTGTCCAGTTCTTCTTTCCGCTTGTTGAGCTCAGTGTATTCTTCTTGCAGCTCCTCTTTTCTTTCCTTTTTCTTCTTATAATCGTCGAGGGCTCTCATGTTTACGGGCTGTAGTTCCTCCATCTTGTTCTTACAGCGCCTGATCGTGTTTTTCAGTTCCTTCATCGAGGGTAGTTCTTCGTCCGAAAAGTCGGTCTCGTCATCTATATCCTCTTTTAGGTCTTCTAGCTTCTCTCTTTCGGTACTCAATTTCCGCTTAGAACTGATGATGTATTCTCTTTTAGATTCTATCTCCGTATCTAGCTGATCTATCCTGTGTTTTTTCTCCATCTTCTCTTTCTTGGTATCTTCTAGGTTCTCTCTCAACTCGTCCAGTTCTTCGTCTACCTCTGCCTCTTTTTCTTCCAATTCTTCTAATTTCTCCTTTTTCTCCTCGATCACGGATTTGGACTTCTCGATCACACTCTTTTTCTTCTCGATCTCTTCCTTCAGTTCCTCCCTATTTTCCTTTATCTCTTCGATCTTCTGAGTAAGCTGGGTTTCTAGATTCTGTTTCTTGTCTAACTCGGAGTCTAACTTGTTGAGTTTCTTATTCAATTCGACTTCTTCATCTTTCAATTCCCGGAGGCGCTTGGAAAGTTCCTCTGGACTTATCTCCTTTATCGTTTCGCTGATCTCCTTTTTATCTTCTTTCAGATCCTCTACTTTTTCTTCAAGATGCTCGACGGAGCCCTCTAATTTTTCTTTATCTTCTTCTAAACCTTTCTCTTTTTCCTTTTTATTATCGAGTTTTGCGTCTTTTTTATTTATCTTCTTTTTTAGTCTTTTGATCCGAGATTCCAGTTCGGACTCTCTCTCCTGACCGCTCTCGGTTTTCAGTTCCTGCATTTCGCTTTGAATCTCATTTATTTTTTCTTGAACTTCTTTCAGCTTCGTTCTCACTTTCTCTAAGTTCTCTCTACTGCTCTTGAGATCTTTACTCACCTTGTCCAGTTTTCCTCTGTCAGGAGCGCTGAACCCTATCATGTTCTTCTTGAGCGTTCCTCCTACCATCGCTCCGCTCTTTTCTATCTTCTCACCGTCTAAGGTCACCATCCGGACTCCGCCCATCTGAGAACGAGCGGCGTCGATGTTTTCCATCACTACGGTATCGTGGAAAACGTACCAAAAGACGTTCTCGTATTTTTCGTCATAATCTACGAGTTCGATGGCGAAATCCACGGCCTTATCGTCTTTGACGGCTCTAAGAGCTTTGCCCCGCGGTCTGCCGCTGCGCATCTTATTGAGCGGTAAAAAGCTCGCTCTTCCGGCTTTCTTTTTCTTTAGATGCTTAATCGCCTTTGAAGCCACACCGTCGTTGTCCACTACTATCGACTGCATCCTTCCGCCGGCCGCGACCTTCAACGCTGTCTCGTATTCATCTTCTACATCAGCGAGCTCAGCTATAGTTCCATGGATCCCGTCGAGTTCCCCTTTATTTCTGGCTTCGAGTATGGTCGAAACCGCTCTGTTGTAACCTTTTTTGACCGATTTAGCCGCCTTTTTCTCCGCTTTCAACTGCTCGTACTTCCTTTTGAGACGGTTGACTCTTTCCTCTAGATCTTCCTTATCTTCCCTCAAGTTGTCCTCTTTTCTCTTATATTCGTGAAAATTTTTCTGCAGTTCTTTTAATTTTTCTTCCTGTTCCTCGTTCGCCTCGCTGAGATCTTCGAGTTCCATCTCCTTCTCTTTCTTTTCGAACTCTATATCTTCCTTCTCTTCCTCCAGTTCAGCTATCTCTTCCCTCACCCTTTCGATCTTGTCTTTCGTCGTTTCCAGCTTGATCTTTTTATCAGATAACTTTTCGTTCTTCTCTTCTATTTTCTTTTCCAATTGGAGTGATTCTTTTTTCAACTCTTTTATGCGTTCGTCCGAGTCTGACTGTTTATCTTCTATTTTATTTATTTCCTCTTGAAGTTCGTCCAGCTTTTCTTCTTTCTTCTCTTTTTCTTCTTTTATATTTCTCTTTTCTTTCTTCATATCGGAGAGTTCTTGCTTCTTCTCCTTCAACACGTCTTTCAGTTTTTCTCTCTTCTCTTCATTCTTTTCGATAGTGTACTCAGCATCCTCCTTTTTATCGTCGGCCCTTCCTATATCCAGTTTGAACTCATTGATTTTATTCTGAAGTTCTTTACTCTTTTCGCTTCCCTTATCTTTTAATTCCTCTTTCAGTTCTCTTATTTTCTTTTCTAGTTCTTTTATTTCGTCCTCTAACTCTTCCTTCTTATCTTCTTTATTATCTATCTGTTCTTTGTTATCTTCTATATCATCCTGGATAGATCCTATATTTTTCTTGGTGTTTTGGACCATCTTCCAGTTCTTCTTTTTTTCCGCTTCTGAGGCTTTATCCGACAGCTCCTGGTACCTTAATGCTTTCTCTCTGTCCTCTTCCAGCTCCTCTACCTGGGTAGATATCTCGTCTAGAAGGATATTTATCCTTTCAAGATCATCCTTCACTTCTTCCTTCTTCTCCTCCGCCTCTTCGATCTCTTCGTCATATGAACTTATTCCGGACATATCGTCTAAAATCTTTCTTCTTTCGGTGGAACTCATCTCAACTATCCTGGATATGTCCCCCTGCTGAACGATGTTGTATCCTTCTGGAGATATCCTTGCATGCGATAAAAGATCCTGGAATTCAGTAAGCGTAGAAGATCTTCCGTTTACGTAAAAATAAGAGTTGTATCCTTGAGAATTATCGGACTTCTTGACCCGCCTTGTGAATGTGACTTCGTTTTCGTCTATCGGTATGGTTCTATCCTCGTTTTCGAAGGTCAAGCTGACCTTACATTCCTTTGCGGGCTTTCCGTTTTTCCCTCCGTTGAAGATAAGATCTGTCAGACGACCGGCCCTGATTTCCTTTGAACTCTTTGGACCGAGAACAAATAGAATAGCGTCTGCTATATTGGATTTTCCGGACCCGTTGGGTCCAGTTATGTTCGTATATCCCTCTTGAAAGGGAATCTCCATCTCTTTACCGAACGATTTAAAATTCTTCATCCTGACCTTTTTTAAGTGCAAAATTATCTTCCTCCAGGGTACTGGACCGTGGCGGTAGTTTCTACCGCATGAGTAGAGTGCATTTAAAATCCCATCCCATGGGAAATATATATGCGTCCGACGTTTATTGTTTATACGTCGGACAATAGTCTAAATGGGTACGTAAGTATAAATAAATTACGGTTAAAAATTATCTTAATAAACAACTAAAAAGGAAGATAAAGGGTTTTTGGAACTCCCTGTTGCATTTAAATATTCACAGTTCTTCATCTTCGAAGCCGGGTAGCTCTTCTTCGTCCTCTGTTTCTCCAGATTCCTCGTCAGATTCTTTTTCCTCTCCGAAGTCGAATTCTTCTTCAGATTCTGGCTCCTCTTCCACTCCGGGTTCTTCAGATTCCTCTTCGCCGAAGCCTGGGAATAATTCCTCATCTTCGATTTCGCCTTCTTCTTTCTCTTCCTCCGTTTCACTTATCTCGCTTTCTTCAGGTACCTCTCTATATTCCCTAAAGTAGACGATGAGAATGATCATCAGTATCAATGCTATCAACAGTATGGTTCCTAAATAAGCCATCCAGGGCGTCTCGGATTGCTCCACATCTACAGTCTGTGCAGATGTACTATCGGTTCTTCCTTCTGAGTCTTCCACACTGAAGTAATATTGATTGGTACCCGCGTCTAGCTTTTCCGTAGTCGTGTAGACCACTCCGTCAGAGAAGTCCTCTCCGGACGTCTTGGTCATCTCTTTCTTTTCACCATTGATCACCACATATACGTTACTCGGCGCCTCGTTATCTTCATCTCTGTAGGTCAGCATGAATTTGAATTCATCTTCCGTTGTACCCTCTTCGGAAGAGACCGACTTATCTACGATTTCCGGTTTACTGTTCACGTTTTCTACTTCGAGCGTATACGTCTGTGAATCAGATCCGCCTTTGCCGTCCTGTACAAGAACTTCAATATCGTGGGAACCTACGTCTTCCTGCGAAGGAATCCATTCTATCTTGCCGGTTTCTTTTACGATACTCATTCCTTCGGGCTGTTTATTCAAACTGTACGATAGATTATCGCCGTCGATGTCTTCGGCCGTGACTTGATAATCGTAGTCCTTGTCTTCCGTAGCGCTGGTAACCGGAGTTGAGGTTATCTCGGGAGGATCATTAACATTTTTGACCTTTATCTCGAACATCTGCGTATCGTATGCTTCACCGTCGCTC
>CAZPCW010000017.1:0-3061 GCA_964585175.1 uncultured Thermoplasmata archaeon | reverse complement strand
TATGCTTCACCGTCGCTCGCTCTTATTTTGACAGTATGAGTCCCGACTTGATCATTGGTCGGAGTCCAGGTGATCATTCCGTTGGAGTCAATATCCATGTTATCTGGTGCGTTCAAAAGAGTGTAAGTCAATGAGTCATCATCGAGGTCATCAACTATGACTTGATATTCATAGGTTTCATCTTGAGTGGCACTTGTAATGGGCTCAGAGTTGATCTGTGGAGCATGGTTGGGGTTCTCCACTTCTATCTCGAATTCTTGTGTATCGTATGCTATGCCGTCGCTCACTTTTATTCTGACTCCATTACTACCTACCTGTGCTTTCGTAGGTGTCCAGGTGATAATTCCATTTGAGTCTATACTCATGCCATCGGGTGCCATAATCAATGTATAACTCAATGAATCGTTGTCGAATTCTTCCACTTCTACCTGGTAAGTGTATTCTTGATCTTTCAGTGCATTTACTACCGGTTGACTAGTTATATTAGGAGGATCGTTTACATCTTTTACCTCTATCTCGAATTCTTGTGTAGTACCTCTACTAGTATCTGGATTCTTGACTTTTACAGTCACCGTGTGGTTACCAACTTGAGTTGCTGTAGGTGTCCAACTTAACTCACCAGTTGCTGGGTCTATGGACATCCCAATCGGTTTTTGGACCAGAGAGTAGATCAACTCGGCTGAATAATTCGTCGGATCAACCGCTTCGGAGTTATAGTAATACTGAGAGTCCTGTAGGACCGTGACAACCGGTTCGCTGATGAACTCGGGTTCTTTTCCTGGCCCTATGGTAACCGTTTGTGGATGATCTATCGTTTCTGTCGTGCGCCTGTTCGTGGCGATGAATTCGTGTGGTGTATGATAGGTAACCATTGAGGCCATGTGTGTTTCTGTATGTAGCGGAACGTAAGGAGTCAATCCCTGGTAATCAGTTGACAGATTGGCCACCATATTTCCCTCTGAATCGTAGATCTTTACTGTATCGTTTTCAACGGGATCTCTGTAAAGATCCACCACTTTTGCTCTAATATACCAGTAGACATCGAGCACTGAATCGTCTTCTATCCTCAATTCATAATCCGGTGCCTCTATCGTTTCATCTGCTCGAAGTACGCCGTATAAGGAACCGTTGCTCTGACCGCTCAGGTAGAAGTCCTCGTAATCAGTGTCGCTGGGTTTCGCCAAAGTAGAAGCGTGCATCTCGAAGTCCGTATCTCCAAACGCTCTGACACCAACATTGGTAACCTCTATACTGCTTTCTACAATTTTCAGGTTAGAATCGTAGGCTTCGATTCCCACATCTGTACTGGAGATATCCACGTTTGAAATAGTAGGCTCGTTGGTGGATTCCAAGTATATCCCGAAGTTGTTCGCGTTTTCTATGGTATTCTTACTGATAGTTATGGTGGAAGAATCGTATATCTCTATCCCTCCATGAGAGCTGTTGGAAATGATCGTACCGTGTATTCCGGCTTCGCTATTCCTTATCATTATAGAATGACTTCTGTCCACTCTACAATTTTCTAGTTGTAGATGACTTCCTCCGGCGACCTCGAATGTGTAGGAATCAATCTCATTGTATGAGGATATATGGGTATCGTGTGCTTTGAATTTACCAGAGGAATCCACGTCTATTCCAAAACGATTATTGAGCGAAGTTCTAAAGTAGAATCCTCTTTCAGTCTGCAAGACAGCCTTAAATTCCGGTTGGTTCGTGGTACCTTTTACATCCTCTATATGGAATGTTCCTGATCGGACCTTTAAATTACCTCTGAGTACAATCGTGTTGGTCATCACAGAAGCATAATTCGTAACTTTCCAATCGGTTCTGGAATCCTCGTCTGTCCAGATTCCATACATCAGGTTGTACGAGATTTGGTTGTTCAGAAGGTTTAAATCGCTTCCCGAGAGAGAGTAGATGCCGCCACCTTCATTGTCAGTGGAAGATCCTCGATTGTAAGTGATGACGTTATTGTTTATCTCCGCCGTCGAGTTCTCTGAGGTTAGTCCGATATAATTATGTCTGATGGTGTTATCTTTTACGGTGAGATCTACATAGCCGTTCAAACCTGAATTAAATATAGTGATACCATTGTTCCAATTATTTTCTATCGTGTTGTCCCTAATTAGTGGGCAAGAGGATTCGATATAGATTCCGTTGTCCTGATCGGAAGGGAGATCTCCAGGATGCGATTCGTGAGAAGTGTTGCCGTTGTCAGATATCACGTTATTTTGGATGATGGGTCTAGCGGTTATAGTGATTATTTCTCCTCCGGAGTACTCTTCCTTCATGAATAGAGAATCTTCCAACCTCAGTCCCATATCCTCATTATCGAGTATTTCGCTCTCAGAAATAATCAGATCTCCGCCATGGGTTATATCAAGACCGTCTCCTTCATTGTTTTGACTCAGTAGTCCCATGATTGTGCCATTGATCGGTTGTGATCTTCCTCCGCTCATGAGGTACAGGCCGTCGTTGGTATTCTTCATTATCATGTCGTTCTCCATATCTACCATCATTTCGTCGGTAGTAACAGCACGCAGCCCGTCTCCCTCGTTTGACTTTATATCCATATTTGCGGTGGTAAGGTCTAATGTCGTAAGCGAGTCTAAAAGAACGCCTGTATTTTCATTTTCCATAACATCCGTGTTAGTTATGGACACTGTCATATCTGATCCAGAGGTGGAATAGATACCGTAACCATAATTGTTGTTGATTGTAGAGGAATCAATAGACAAGGTCATCGTTGAGTCAGAAATTATTCTAGCTCCAGCGGTACCATCTTCACCGTTTTTGATGATTTCCACATCAGTCATGGTGAAGTCAATGGATGAGCCCGACGTGGCTTCTACACCATTATCGTCGTTGTAATTTATTATAGAGCTTGAAAGAGTTACATCCATCGATGATCCGGAATCAAGATATATACCGCGTAGATCATTTCTCCAGGCTTCTAAATCAGTGAGTTCCCCGTCCAGATAAGTGGCAGAAGATATCTCTATGCCATTATCACCGTTATCGTTTGCAGTGATGGTTTCCATAGTGGTGGAGATATAGTAGT
>CAZPCW010000016.1:0-31617 GCA_964585175.1 uncultured Thermoplasmata archaeon | reverse complement strand
AGTGGCATTCCTCTCCTCCCTGAAGGAAGGAGCCTCCTGCCTGTTTTTAGGTGATTACCTTGGTTTAATGAAAAATAACTAGAACATCCTATATGTGAGTGTTATTTAAAAAATAAATACTGAACCATCATTGGCCAAACTATTTCCCTGTCACTCTATAGTGAAGGACACAGCAGTCCGTATTTTCTGGGTCCTTCACTAGCGCGGACTGACGTCCACTTGATCCTCACTAGCGTTGCGGATAGCTGTGGATGACGTGGGACAAGCCCCACTTCATCCTCGTTGGCACTGCGGATGACATTATTTTATTCCATAAATAATGTCTTCCACTATAGGACAAAAGATAGCAATTCGTCTATGTATCATATATCCTGAAAGCTTAAGCCCTACCATTCTACAGCTTTCTGTCTTGCAACGATAGAGAGGATGAGCCCTATAAATCCGAGTCCGATCGCAGAAATAAAGTTTAATGCAGGATTATCACCTATCATAGTAACTACCACAAAGATTATCAGCCCTATGATCCCAAAACCCGCTCCGAGAGTTATCATTATCTTAGCGGGTGTTACCGCTTTCTGAAGGACCAAGCCTCCCAATATCACAATGATCCCGCCCAGTGAACCGATCAGTACGAGGATCTGAAATACTATTCCCAGAGATTCTAAACCTGTTATATCGATCGCTATGTCTCCAATTTTGGCCCATGTTGAGGCGCCGGTGACTCCAGCGATCAACATCAACACACCTCCTATCAAAGCAATTATTCCAGCTCTCCTATTCGTTTTTAATTTGCCCATTTTATTCCCCCTACAATGAATTCTAATTAATCTTATCTTATTTATTTCTTAGCAATTTTAATCTCATCACCTTTTTTCGATCAGTCAATTTCATTCGAGATTTTTTACACATATGTGAAAGATTTATATTGCCCATCCTATTACTAGTTGAAAAGGTGTAGGATTTGAGAAGGAAAAGAAGAGGTCGTGGAGGACCGCCATCCCACTGTGTTTGCCCTAACTGTGGTACCGAAGTCGAACATGAAAGAGGCGTCCCGTGCTCCAGTGAAAAGTGCCCTGAATGTGGAACAAGGATGATCGGTAAATGGGACTGAATGAGGTGATATATTGGAAGACGAGATAGAGATACTTGAAGAGAGTGAAGAAGCAGCCTTCACAACGACAATAATAACTCTATTTTTAGCAGCGGGAAAGGGATTAGCGGGCATCTTTTCTGGAAATTTAGTATTATTGACAGACGGCGTACATTCCGCTGCTGACGTGATCCCGATCTTTGCTTCTTGGTTCGGACTTAAAATTGCACAGAGGGAACCGGATGAAAAATTCCCATACGGTTACTACAAGGCAGAGTCTTTGGCTTCGTTATTTGTATCTTTATTCATCATATATATAGCTTTAGAATTTCTGTTAGAAGGCTATTCTAAATTATTTGAGTTATCTGGTGTATCTCATCCGATAATTGCTGGAGGTGTAGCTTTCAGTTCAATAGTTATCTCCTTTTTGATATCTAGATACCAGAGTAGAATAGGTAAAAAGACAAATTCCCAATCTTTGATAACTAACTCGAAGGAATCAATGATGGACGTTTTCTCTTCATTACTCGTGTTTGTCGCTATAGCTCTATCATATCTTCAAGTTAGATACGTTGAAGGCGCGGTGACCATGGTTATAGCACTACTGATCTTCAAAGTGGGTTTTGAATCGATAAAAAATTCAGCATACGCCCTGATGGATATTTCACCCAGTGAAGAAAAAGAACAAAATGTGGTGAGTGTTATAGGTAATATTTCTGGTGTGGAAGGATATCAGGACCTTAAACTCAGAAAATCAGGACCTTTTGTATTTGGAGAGGTGACGGTCAAGGTTCGTAAATCGATAGACGTGGATAGAGCGCATGAGATCTCCGAAAATCTTGAAAATAAGTTGAAGGATAAGCTAAAAACAATAGATTCTTTCACGACTCACATCGAGCCCCATAAAACTCCAAAGAGTCGAATAGCATTACCGGTAAAAACAGATGAAGGTAAAAACTCAGATATTTCTGATTATTTTGGTAGAGCCCCATATTTCATCATAGTTTCACTCGATAAGGAGAAAAAGGAGATAGAAGATTGGGAGATCAAAGATAACAAATATAAAGATAAATCGGTCCGTGCGGGAATGAATGCTGCCAATCTTATAATTCAGGAGAAGATAGATGCTTTATTAACTAAAGAGATAGGAGAGATATCGTTCCATATCTTAAGAGATCATATCGTAGATGTATACGGATGTGAGGATTGCAATGTCGATAGAGGGGTAGAAAAATACCTATCAAACGAACTAAAAAAACTTTCAGAACCCACCAAAAATAAAAACTGATCTTTGATCACAAAGCAAGAGAGGATCCCTCAACAATGTTTCATAAGCCCTCGCAGTAGTCAAATGTCCTTTGTCTGTCCCTTAACGTCTAAGTCTTCAGACATACTTTTTAAAAGATATAAGGGCGAGTTTCTTCTCAAAACCCAGCTTATCGTTGAGATACACTATAGCTTCATTTCCGGTTTCATTACTGGTCTTGATTTTAGAGATGCTCTTTTCCTTCGCCTTCTTTATCCCCTTCACTTTCATGGCAGTAGCTATACCCTTCCCCCTGTACTCCCGTTTGACTCCAGTCAACCAGGTGGAAAGAGAATCGTCTTCCTTCCTGAGCAGATTCCTGCTCATACCTATGAATTCGTCATCCTTTACAGCTATGATGAATCCTTCAAAAAAGGGCTCCGAATGATCGAACACGCTTTCTATGTATCTATCGTAATCCATACCGGTATAATCGTCGTGCGTCGGGACGTCCTCATACAACTCCTCGTGGAGTTCGTATAATTTCCTCTTGTTTTCTTCATCATGTTCTAATCCTTCTAAAGAAGTGAGAACGATGTCTTTTTCGACCAATCTCTCTTCCAAGCCTGCATATTCCTCAGGATCGAATTCGTCAACGTCCAATACGGAAAGCCATTCCTTCATGAACGGCTCGAAATCTCTGTCTTTCAAGAAACGTATCGACCTCTCTTTGTCTTCTTTTGCATAACATACGAGTTTCACAGGGTCGTATTCCTCCAGCTCATCGATGAGATGACGGTAAAGCAACGAGCCGTAACCTTTTCCATGATAGTCTGGATGTATCTCTATATCGATCCTGAACTTACCCTCTTGGTGGTTCCATTCGGTCTGCGTGTAAAAACCATGCCCTATCACTTTTTCGTTCAGCTCCGCAATACACCTCTGATGTTTGCATTTCTCAGCCTTGTTCTCGTCACCGCGCTTGAATGATTCGACGCTTTGCTTCATATCGGGATACAAGAGATTATGCAGTCTAGCGATATCTTCGTAATCCGAATCATCGATTTTTCTGATCTTAAGATCCTGACCTTCGTTCATAGTCCACTTGATATGAGATATTGTCCAGCATAAATGTATTATGGTGAGATGGTAGCAATACCTAGAGTCTGAGGCTGTGAAAAAACTAGTTAAGTAAACAACAATCACATCATCAGTCCTTGAGTTTATAAATTACAAGGAGAGTCCCGACACCATCTATCAAGTTATGGGCAAGTATGGGATATATTATGCTTTGTGAAACCTGAAAAGTATATCCTATCAATATACCAACAGGTATTATGAACGGGAGGGATTTTATGAGGTCTTTCAAACTTAACTCTTTCCACCTTGCATTTAAAAGATGAGTTAAACCAAAAATTAATCCAGCCACGATAGTAGCGTAGCCTATAGTGAATACATCTCCATCAAAGAATAACTGTAAATGTCCTTGGAGAAAACCTCTGAAAAGAATCTCTTCAACTGGGCCGACCAAGACTAAAGTATAGAGCAAGATATATATTGGATCACCCGAATGTATCTTCTTTAACTCAGTTTCCTCTTCCAACTCTTTTTTCAATTCAGTCTTAGACGTTCTCCACACCTGTATCACTTTGATTAAAACTATCGCGGCTACGATAGAGAGAGCGATCAATAGCTGGAGATTGAAAGTACCTGGTTGAAAACCGCTTTCAGCCCAGGTTATATCCGTGAGATAGATAAGCAATAAAGGGAGAAATATAGCTACAGGAGATATCAACGTTTTGAGCTTCATGAAATCATCTTTTAGATCCATCCTCTTACTTTTGATCAAAAGCTCCAGTCCAATCAGTAAAAAGATTACAAAGAATGTGATTCCTATGATAATCAAGATCTCCCAGCACATCGATAATTCTTATGATATTATTATAATTATATTTTGTGAATACACTAACTTTTATAGGATCAAAAGTTAATACTCCATCATTTAACTTATTAAGCACCTTTTATATCCTTCAATATGCGCAATTCAGAACTAGAAAATATAGATGTGATCCTCTTCGATCTGGACGATACTCTTTTCAACCAGCAGAAAGCACATCGAAGAACATTAAATCAAATAAAGAATAGCCACGAGTTCTTTGATAAAATCGATCTAGAAGAGATGCTGGAGGCATTTAAAGAAGCAGATAGTGAGGCAATCGATGAGTTCAGGAACGGAGTTCCGATGGAGGATCTACGACTGAACAGGAGCAGAAGGTTTCTAAAAAAATTAGGTGTGAACGAAGATCTTGCTGAAACTTTCCACGAAGAATTCTATCGTATATATCCATATATACCGGTGGAGATAGAAGGAGCTGAAGAGGTAGTTAGATATCTTAATTCGAAGTACGCATTGGGTATCCTCACTAACAGTACCGAACAGACCCAGATGAAAAAACTTCAGACTTTAGAGTTGGCCGAATACTTCAACACATTCATCTTCTCGGAGGGAGTGGGTTCCAGAAAGCCCGATGAAGAGATATTCCGCAAAGCTTTAGAGAAGGTCGAGAAAAACAGCAATCAATGCCTCTACGTAGGGAACTCCTTCAGAAGTGATATAAAGGGTGCGGAAAAGGTCGGTATGTGGACTTGTTGGCTGAATAGGGATGGCAAAGAAAAAGGAGATGAAATATCGCCGGATCTAGAGATAAGGGAACTGGGAGAACTGCTGAAAATTTTGTAGAACAAGATTCCTTCCATATGGAATATTTCTCAGCTATACTTTATAAGGAAATGATCTAACGATTCAATGTCGGCAACATTCCCGCTCTAGAAGATTTTCTCAACATGTCCCAAGAGAAAGGTTAAAAGATTCGAATGTGTTATCTAAACGAACAGGGAGACCGGATGCAGGGCTTATTGTTCCTCATAGGGAGTCCTAGAAGCGGGAAAACGACTACTCATGACGTCCTCGCTTCGTCGGGAAAATTCGCATGGATCTCCGATCTTCAGGATTCACACCCGAGATTGGATTCTATCAGCTTTTTCAACCGCAAGTACGACATGCCGTTCTTCGGTCTGAAGTCCTACTTGAATAAGAAGGAGGACGATATCACGACCCCAGTTCAAGGGAACGACTTCTGGAAGACGCACCTCGAAGGATTCGAGCCTAAAAGATTCGAAGATGAAAACGCGGTACCCGTTGAAGAACGAGATCCGCAAACACTGAAGACTGGGGACAATATACCCGAAGAGGATAAGAAAAGTGCTAGGAAAGCAGTTAAGAATATCTGCAAATGGCAGGGAAAAGATCACTTCCTTTCGGAGTACGCGCTCTGGCCGAGGATGAACTTCTTCAGCAAGGTGTTTTCAGCACCTAAATTCGTACACGTAGTGAGAGACGGAAGAGCAGTAGCGCACGAGTACCGTCAGATGATAGAAAAAGGAGTTTATCCGGAGAAAAAAGAGATGGAGTGGTGGAAAAAAGGCTGGCCTGAAGAGTGGAGAGAAGAGTTCGAGAAAAACTACGGCTCGCTCCTCACGTTCTGTGCCTACCAGTGGAAATTCATCATCAAGATGATACGAAAAGACGCTAAAAACATACTAGAAGAACGTTACAAGGAGGTAAAGTACAAAGATATGGTAGAGAGTCCGAAAAAGACTTTTTCCAGCATCCTCGACTTTTACGGCCTTGAATACAACGAAAGGATGGAACGATACCTTGAATTAAAAGAGCTAGAAAACATGAATCCTCGGTGGAGGGAAGAGCTAAAAGTATCTCAAAAAGATGAACTGAACAGGATAATCAACGGGAGTGAATACACAGAATTTTTAGATAAGAAAGCCTAAAGAATAGTCTAATCTAATCATTACATCCGTCATTAAAGCTTAAAATCTCGAGTTCTCTCTTAATCCTCGTTTATCACTTTCATACCTTCTCTGGTGCTCAACGAAGACAGCTCATGATCTTTGATGAAATCTTCAACGAGCTCCGGCTCAGTTCTAGAGTATTCCCTGAGTGACCAGCCGATAGCCTTTTGGATAAAAAACTCGTCGATATCTTTCAGTTCCTCTATAATATCAAATAACAAATCTACATCAGTTTCTTCCTTGTAAGATAATTGAAACAACAAGCATGTTCGCTGTAGCCATATATCGCCCGAGGAAAGCCACTTTTTTATGTACTCCTCCCTACGTTCCGGATACTTCCTGAAGTATTCTCCCACCGACTTCTTGGCTATCCTATCGACAGTATCCCACCAGGATTTGTTAGTTATCATGAACTCAAAAAGTTCGATGATATCTTCCGTGAACTCCTTCTTGTATCTTTCTACGAGTTCAGAGCCAAAATACTGGATTTCTCTCTCAGGCTTTTTCCAAAGTTCCTCAATCACCCGCTCTAAATCTTCATGGTCCGGGCGGTTTTCTTTCCTCTTGAATTCACGAGTCACTTTCCGCCTGGGCTGAGCGTCGATGCCGAAAAATTCGAATTTATTTCTCATATACTCCTTCTTATCCTCGGCTCTTTCAGGATCAGCCTGCTCTTCTAGAGCCTCCTCTACTTTTGCTACATATTCGCTCGGAGTTAATTCTTCAATCATCCTGAACAACTAAACTGATTCACTTTAAGTATTTATCGAACCAGTCCATCATCTCTTCTAGCCTTTTCATCCTCTTCTTAGGTTGGCCCTGTCTGGCGAGATTGTGATTCTCGTCTTCGAAAAGCACGAGCTTCGAATCAACGCCGTGATATTTCAGCGAGGTGAACATCTGTATAGCCTCGGCTTCCCAGCACCTGTAATCCTCCCGAGATGTGATGAACATCGTCGGCGTATCCACCTGGTCGGCGTACTTCAGAGGAGAGTGATCCCAGAGCTTTTCATGATCGTTCCAAGGATCTCCCAATATCTGATCTTCGACGAAATAATATCCGATGTCGGAAGTAGCGAATTTCGAGATCCAGTTGCTTATACTCCTGAAGGAAACCGCCGCGTCAAACCTATCAGTCTGTCCTATCACCCAGTTCGTCATGAATCCACCGTAGGAACCGCCGGTGACTCCAAGGCGTTCTTCATCGATAAAATCGTATCTTTCCAGGGCCTCGTCCATCACGTTCATTATGTCTTCGTAATCTATTCCTCCATACTCGCCGGTTATATCAGCAAAGTCGTCTCCGTTAGCGGAACTACCGGACGGATTGCTGAAAACTACCGCATAACCATCGTTGACCATGATCTGCATCTGGTGGAAGTGTACCGTACCGTATACACATTTAGGACACCCGTGTATCTCCAATATGGTCGGATATTCCTCGCCCTCTTCGAAATCTACGGGTTTCATTACCCACGCATCCACTTCACGACCGTCCGATTCGACTTTAAAGTACTCGGGCTCGGAGATCTCGACATCCATATCGTTGAAATCCGTTACCTTTTCTTCCTCGCCATCGTAAAGATAAAGCTCCTGCGGTCTTTGTTCGCGAAGCCCCACATACACGAACTCGCCGTCGTGAACGTCAAACATGTCTATAGAGCCTTCTTTCTCCACTACGGGCTCGACTCCTTCATCTACGTTGAACTTGTGCAGTCCTACGTCGTAACCTTCGGTTATCAGGAAATAATAGTCGTTGTCTTCCACACGCGCAAGTTCGCCCCCTCCGTAGCGCACGTCTGTCAGAAGTGAATTTCCGAAGGAACGGTCCATGTCGGTCAATCTTTGATAGTCGTCATCCTCATGTCTATAAAGATGGAATTCACGATTGGTGTTGATACCCATCCTTTCCATATCTGTCGCTTCGAACAAGATACCTTCGTCTACGTACCTCGCTCTGTCTATCCGTAACACGTCCTCGGTGAGCTGCTCCATCTCGCCGCTCTTAAGATCGTATTCGTAGAGATAGTTCTCCACTTCCATCATATCTTCGTACTCGGTGACCACGAAACATATCTTCTCTCCCTCGATATCGAAGTCCGTCACATTCTTGTAACCGCCGACTAACTGCTCCATATCTCCTTCTTCAATATCTAACTCGTGAAGATGCAGGCGCTTCTTGTTGCTGAAACCTCTCTCGTTGGACCAGAAGGGTATCTCGTCTAACTCGTGGTAGTCTTCGCCCTCTACCAATTCCTCTTCGTCTTCCTCGGAATCCTGCTCCTCTTTCTCTTCAGCATCCTCCCAGACATTAGCGAATATCCCTCTCTCAGACTTCTTTAAACCGCTCACCTGCTTATCTACTGTGAACAGGTGCTCGGCTTCGCCCCCGTGGATGTTGATCTTGAAGAACCTGGTCTTTTCTTCATCTTTGTCCTCATCTCCTTTCTCCTCGTCGACACCCATATCTCTTCCGGAAGTGAACAGTATCTCCTCTTCATTCAACCAAACGAATTCCGAATCTTTACCGCTGTTCGTCAGTTTGTACATCTCTTCTGAATCCGTCTTCAGTATCCAGAGTGTGGATACGTACTCGTCTTCATCTTCGTCTATCTCGTGGTGTGAGAAACAGACGTGTTCTCCATCCGGTGAAAAGTTAGGGTCGGATAAAAAAGTGTAATCGGTCAATTCTTCGATATCGAGTTCTGCCATAATATCATATCGGAGAATTTCTTCTAGAGATTATAAAAAGATTTTGAGTCGATATCATTTTGCTCAAAGAATATGTAAATAAAGAAAAAGTTTTTTTAAGAATTCTACTAAACAAGTTTCTCCTCAACTCTCAATCTCAACTTCAAGACTTTTACCTAATGTATCTTCGACAGGGCACCTTTTTTCAATCCTTTCGATGAACTCATCCATCTTCTCATCAGGTACGCCCTCGATCTCCTCTATCTTAACTCTTATCTCCTGAAATCCTGAAGGTACGTCAGCAGTACCCTGAAAACCTCGAGGGTCGAGATCACCTTCTACTTTCAAGTTAAAATCTTCTAATTCAAGATCCATCTCTTTCGCCACGACAGTACCGACTATGCTCATACAGCCTCCTAGTGAACTCAAAAGAACTTCTACCGGGTTGGCCCCTTTGTTCGTTCCTCCTAATTTCTCCGGTTCGTCGATCGTCAAAGAAAATTCTCTCATCTTTGCTTCGCACTCTAACCCCTCTTTCTTTTCAACTTCCGCTTCAAAAGTAGCCATTTTCTCAGACATATTATTCACCTAATTCATCTATTACGAGCCTAGTGATAAGTCTTTTGTAATCCAAAAAAAATTAAATATTATATTTACATCCAAACGATAGGGTAGACAAGATATGTCATGGAATATAATCGAAGGAACATCCAAGAGTAAAGTATTAGCCGTAGGATTGATATCTGTTCTTCTACTTTCAGTTCTATCCGCGGGATGTCTTGAAGAGGGGAACCAAGAATCCTCCCAAGAGTCTCCTGAAGGTACTTTTAGTCTCTTCGTTGAGCGTATCAATAACCAGGACGGCGAGGGAGTCATAGAATTGTTTGATACGCAATTTTTGGATGATGATAGCTGGGAAGAGTTACCAAAAGACCAAGAGGAGTTCGAAGAGGAAATGGACGCTATGCAGGAGGCTATAGATAATGGAGAGATGGAGATAGAATCATACGAGACCGAATTCACTTTCTTGGAAGATATGGACGAAGATTCCTCGCCTTTGAATAGAACAGAATCAGAAGAGCTCATGGAAGAAGTCAACAATAGTGAATATTTTACCGCCAATGTTGATGACATATGTATGGTCAAATTTGATTGGAACGCAACGGTCGAAGAAAATTCGACATTAGAGTATTGGGATGAATTAGATGAAATGGGCGAAACGGATAAAGCTATGTTAATCATGCTAGAGATCGAAGATGAATGGTATATAGGTTTTACAGGTCTTGCCGGGATACTTTACGAAAGTATCGATGATATAGGCGGAGGAGGCGGTTCAGAACTCGATCAAGTCGATGGAAGTATCGAGGTGGATTTAAGTGAAGAAAAAGGGAGTTTGAACGTTACTTTTGGAAAATTGAAAGTACCTGCCTCCGCACCGCTTTCAGACTTGAGGATATTTTTAATCGGGGACGGCGGTGATTCGGTCGAGATCGATAGCGACTACATCGTGGATCAAAACAACTGGAAGGATCTAAATGAGAAAAATGAGGTCACAGAAGGTTCTAAATTCATGATCAAAGAAGAGGACGAAGATATCTCCTTCCCTGACACCCCTGAATACATAGATATAGTGATAGACAATTATGGAAGCTTAGATACGGAATTTTGAACTGATCAATCAAAATACAATTAGGCTCTTTCAAGCAGTATTATCAGGATCAAGGCATTCCAAGATTTGACTCTACAGCGGTATTTAGACTTTAACCTAGAATCAAGACATCTTAGAGTTACAAACTACCCAAAGATGATGCCGTTCTATTCAGTCTACTTTTATAGCGTCGACAGGACAATTCTCTTCAGCGTCTTCTAGACACTCGACCTCTTCGGACACCTCTCCTTCGTCGTCACTGCCAAGTCTGAAAGACTCCTTTATCGTAGAATGAGGATTTCCGGTTACGTTAAACACTTCAGGACAAGTCGATTCACACATCCCGCACGCTATACACGTGTCTTGATCTATCTTAACTTTTCTCATATTTTTAATTCCCCTGCATCCCTTCCTATTGTAAGAGCTTTATATTAAACTTACCTAGGAAATAAGATTTTAACATGTGGTTTACAAAAAAAGAATGATGAAGAGATATAATCATAGAAAAAGTTTTATTCTTGAACACTTTTTCAAAAAGTAGTTAAGATGAAAAGGGAAACAGTATTCCGAACCGAAAAAGATGACACATCCATCCTAACAGCCAACATTATAAGAC
Organism: uncultured Thermoplasmata archaeon; assembly: GCA_964585175.1. GTDB lineage: Archaea > Thermoplasmatota > Thermoplasmata > Halarchaeoplasmatales > Halarchaeoplasmataceae > Natronoplasma. The sequence continues at coordinate 20,459 of CAZPCW010000016.1, read as the reverse complement.
GGGTGATAGCTTTTGCTATTGACTATTTTATGTTCGGTTTTATCATCCTACTATTTTTGATCGTACTAGCTATTTTCGATTATGTCTCTCTACAGTTCGCTTTCTATATCTTTCGGATTAGAACAGCTATGTACGAGTCGGGCAATCTTTTCCAAACTCTTTATGATATATATATTCACATAGCGACTAGTGTCGTTTTTATCGGGTACTTTACTCTTTTGGAATCTAAATATTTAGGTGGTCAAACTATAGGGAAAAAGCTTTTGGGTATTAAAGTCGTTAACAAGAAAGGTAACAAGATATCCTTGAAAGATTCTTTCCTAAGAAACTCGACTAAATACATCCTCAGGTTACCTATAATCGGAGTCATTTTCGGAGTGATCGAAATACTGCTGATATTCAATTACTCTGTTCGAACCGGTGATATGATAGCAAATACTACCGTGGCCTCAGGTGTTCATAAAGGAAGCTTTACTTCTTTGAACGAGGAAGAAAAATCATCATACAAGTGAAACACCTTTAAAGAAATCTCACCCAGAACCATAAAGGTCTAAAATATGATTTTGGCTACATTACTTACGATTGCGGGCACCATATACATGTTCAAAATACTGATAGTAAGAAATCATTTCGACAAAGTTGTTAACTACAAATCGTTCTCTTTGAAAAAACAATATCAGATAACACTCGATCTAACCATGTCTTTAATGCTCAATTCAGCATTCGCTCTGTTTGATAGATCAGTCGGAGAGTTGATAGGATGAGTTTAGATGAAAGATCGGAAATTTTTGGCAGAGAAGAAGAAAAAATTGAAGAATTTGGTAGAAAGGGCTGTGGATATCTGGGTAAAGTGGTCAGTTATCCAGGAGATAAGTATGAAGAGATGGGGTCCGTTCATCTTGACCTTACTTCCCCTCACTGTATGCTTGTACTCGGAAAGAGAGGTACCGGTAAATCCTATTCTCTAGGTGTGATGATAGAAAATTTTGCAGAGCTGGAAAAGGATATCAAAGAAAGGATCTCTTTGATAGTCGTCGACACCATGTCCGTCTTTCACGGCTTAAAGACTGAAAACAACAACGAGAACGAAGTCGAGAGATTGGAAGAGTTCAATGACCTCGAACCCGAAGATTATAGAGAGAAAGTCGATATATTCATGCCTGGACTCTCTTTAGAAAAATACAATGAAGATGAAGAACCGGACTACGACCATTTACTGCAATTCCCGTTGAGTGAGGTCGATGTCAGCGAATGGCTCTCCCTGTTCGAGTTGAAGTCCACCGAACCCGCCGGAATTCTACTTTGGGACGTTCTAGATGACCTCAAAAGTAAGTATGACTATTTCGGTTTCCAGGACATCTACGATGAATTGGAAGGGGAAGGAGAGACGGGGCAGGCCGTAAAAAATTTCTTCAAGCAGATCGAAGAGCTGAAAATATTCACTGAAAAAGAATCTTCATTCCGAAACTTGACCACTGGAGGAAACATAAGCGTTCTAGACATGAGTTATTTAGGGAGACTGAAAGGATATGACGTCAGAAACCTACTCATATCTATCATTGCAAAAAAACTTCTTCAAAAAAGAACTTTGTATTCCACATTAGAAATGCAGGCACAGGCCGGCATGGTAGACGATGAACTCAAAGACAAAGTAACCGAAAACCCCATCGTCTATATGATGATGGACGAAGCCCATCTTTTCTTACCGAACGAGGAAAAGACACTATCATCCGACGTCCTGATAGACTGGGTCAAATTGGGCAGACATCCTGGTTTGTCTTTGATCTTAGCTACGCAGGAACCTTCCTCGCTTCACGACAGCGCTATAAGGCAATCGGATATAATAATGTCGCATAACCTCACTTCTCACGACGACATCGAAGCCTTGGGAAAAGCAAGACAGTCTTACATGAGCAAAGGTGAAGATATACAATCGAAGGTCTCACAGATGGAACATAAAAGAGGACTGGCCGTTTTGTTCGACGATGAAACGAGAAAAATGGAGATGTGCAGGGTCAGACCGAGAAAAAGCCTTCATACAGGGATGGATGCGAGTGCACTGCCCGAAGATAGGGATTGATCTCTGCTAAGTCTCTATTTTCAAAGGACTTCAAAAAAAACTGGTCAGAAATTGTTTTCAACGTATTCAAGTACAGATTCAAACAGTAATCTACCGTCTCCACGACTTTCTTCTAATCCATCTTTAGCCCAATCTGGATTGGTGTGTGCGTTAAAAACTCTCTCGGGATGGGGCATCAATCCTAGAACCGTACCTTCTGGATTACATATTCCCGCGATATCATCCAAAGAACCGTTCGGATTCCAAGGATATCCCGGTTTTTTACCTTCAGGCGAAGTATACCTGAAAACGATCTGATCATTTTGTTCCAAAGCACTTACTGATAGATCATCGGATAAAACGAATTTACCTTCTTTGTGCGCGGAAGGATAAAGGACTGTCTCGCCTTCCTCGTACTTTCTAGTGAAAACGCATTTGGTACTCTCATCAACGTTCAATAAACTGGGACGGCATTCGAATTTGTTGCTGTCGTTGGTTTCTAATGCCGCTTTGGGGACATCACTCATCACTTCGTCGATCGCCGGAAGTAGACCTATTTCTACCAAAACTTGAAAACCATTACAGACACCCAAAACCGGTTTTCCGGCTTCAACGAACTTCTCCAATTCTTCTCCCAATCTGCTCTTCATCCTAGCTCCAAAGATAGCTCCCGCACGGATATAATCTCCTGCGGAAAAACCACCGGGTATCATCAAAATATCGTAGTCATGAAGAGACCTTTCTTCATCGGCATTTACATCTTCTTTGAGTACCTGTTTGAGATGGACCTTTTCAGCTTTAGCTCCTAAACGTTTGAATGCGAGATGGGATTCTTCCTCGCAATTCGTACCTTCTATCCTGAGGACACCGGCTTTGATATCTTCACGTTTCAAGTTATCTCCTGAGTTAAGTAAAAGTTCCTTCTAAAAGTATTTTCCGTAGATTCTTTCTTTCTCAACAAAGATTTCGTTCGAGCAGAATCGAATATTCCATCAAAAAAGCAATAGTGAGGGAGAAATTATTTATTTGTAATCCTTTTTGTCCCTTATCGTTCCCAAGGGGCCGTGGGGTAGCCTGGTCGATCCTTCGGGCTTTGGGAGTCCGACACCCGAATTCAAATTTCGGCGGCCCCACTTTCTTTTCAACCTATTAAAGACGATTCAAAATATTTGATCCTCATCGAATTTCTCTTTCAGCTCCTCTCTCACTTCTTCCAGATCGGGTATTTCTTTACCGTTCGTATCTGGCCTTTCTACTTCCATATCCTCCTTCAGCTCTTCTGGCCGCTCTGGGGTATCGAATACATCGAATCTATTTCCTCTGTTTTCGATTATCTTGAATTCTTTCCGTTTACCCACCAGATCGGATCTTATATTATCGATCTTTTCAAGCTCTTCGTCAGATACATCCCTAACTATCTCGGCGGGTTGACCAAGAACTAATTTTCTGTCGGGGATCTCCATACCCTCTGGAACGATAGCATTTGTCCCCACGATGGCTTCTTCACCTACTTCCGCACCCTCTAGAACTACAGCATCTATACCTACCATGGCACCTTCTCCGATGTCACATCCTTTCAATCGGGCCCCAGCTGAAATAAATGCCTTCTCTCCCACTGAAGTGTCATGTCCTTCCGTTCCCTCAACGAAGGCTTTGTTCATGAGTATAGAATCATCACCGAGCTCGACCTTTGATTTATCCGCTTCCACGATAGAACCAGGAAATAAAGAAGCGTTATGACCGATAGCTACATCTCCAACGGTCCTAGCGGTTGGATCAACAAACGGACTATCATCTATTTCCGAACCATCCTCACCGGGCAAGAACTGCTCCAATTCTTCAGTCATATTTGAGTGATAGATTAATCCCTGTAAAAAGGTTATGGTAAAAAAAATATGCGGATTCGGGGATTTGAACCCCGGTTATAGCCTTGGCAAGGCTAGGTGATACCAAACTACACCAAATCCGCAGTGAGGTCGTCTGCTCAAGGTAAATCGGCTTCCCTGAATGCTACTTGGGAGTGATGATAAAACAAATTGGGATATAAAGATTTTGGATAGACTGATCTAATCGATCCTTCGATTTCACTTCTCTCTGAAAATGGTGATTATATACTGTGGATTATCATCTACATCCTTCACCGATAGACAATCATATTCCATGTGAACCTCTTCCCCATCTCCGGTCAAACATACGGTTTCTCCTTCGATTCCGTCCCGCTCCCCGGATAGAAGCATCTCTATATTTTTTCCATAACTTTCAACCTCGTCTGATAAAATGATCTTTTCGAAAGGTTCTTCAGTCAGCTGTTCTTCGACCCAGTTTAGAGATTCGCAGAAAGTGCTATTTATATCCTTTATACTTTTATCTTCATCTATCAAAACAATCGACTCCTCACTATTCTCAAAAAGTGTTCTAAAGGCTTCCTGGCTTTCTCTCAAGGCACCAAAAGTTTTATTATAGTCTGTAACGTCTATTCCCGAGGCGATAGACTTTTCTGAGTCCGGTATCATGCCGACTTCCATCAAAACCTCCCTGACATCACCGAATCTGTTTACTACTTTGATTTTATAATTTTTTGGAACATCTTCGCTCGGCTCTCTTCTCTTTTCATGAAATTCTTCCATCATATTTCGATCTTCTTTCACAACAAATTTATGCCACTTCATTTCGCCTTCTATCTCTTCTCTGGGATATCCGATCAAATCGGCAAATTTTTCATTCGCTAAGGATATAGTTTTATCCTTCTCTATGATCACCATAGCGGTACCGCTATTTCTAAATATAGCTCTATATTTTTCCTCTTTTCGTTTTATTTCCTCTTCCATTTCATGTTTATAAAGGGCCATCTCGATATTGCTGTGGATCTCTCTCCTTCTAAACGGCTTTATTATGTAAGCAAATGGCTGTGTTACCTTCGCTCTCTTCAATTTTTTATCGTCCGAATAAGCCGTCAAGTAGATGACCGGGATATCGAATTTAGATTTTATCTTCTCCGCTGCTTCAACTCCATCCATTTCCTCTTTCAGAACGATGTCCATCAGAACGAGATCGGGTTTCTCTTCTCCGGCTTTTTGGATAGCCTCTTTACCGTTATCCATCGGACCCACAACGGAATATCCGATATCTTCCAAAGTATTCTTTATATCCTCAGCGACTAACCTTTCATCCTCTACAACCATTATTTTTTCCCTAGTCATCTAACTCCCTCTTTTCAAATTCTATTTTAAACTCAGTACCCTTTTCTTTCTTTTCCATTTTCAAATCCCCCTCCAATTGATCTTCTACAAGTATTTTAACAAGATGAAGACCAAAGGTCTCATTTTCATCGAAATCTAGATCCGTAGACATACCTTTTCCCGTGTCTCTAAGTATTAATTCAACTATATTCTCATCGGACAAGCGGGAATAAATCTCCAGTTTCTTTTCCCCTTCATATCCCTCCGGGAAAGCGTGTAGGAGAACATTAGTGACTATCTCGTTTATTATCAACCCGCAGGGGATCGCCTGATCTATATTAAGCTTTATATTTTCAAGGTCACTTTGAAAAGTGATCTCTTCATATCTAATGTCGTACGTTCGATAAAGGGTTTTTACCAATCTATCTACATAATGAGAGAGGTCTATATAAGCCATGTCGTCCTCCTGATAAAGCATCTCGTGTATCACCGCCATGGAGATAATCCGTTTTTCTCCTTCCATCAGAGCGCGAGATACCTTTTCATCTTCCTCCTTTTCCGCCTGTAGTTTCAACATGCTTGATATAACCTGAAGATTGTTTTTTACCCGATGATGGATCTCGCTCAAAAGCAATTCTTTTTCATTTAACGATTTTTTCAATTTTTCTTTTGCCTCTTTGCGCTCCGTTATATCTCTAAAAATAGCCATTATCGACTCTTTTCCATCAAACTTTATGGAAGACCCAGAGACCTCTACATCGAAGACTTCATTATTGTCCAATCGGATGAACTTTTCCTCATGTAAAGAAGTCCATTCTCCATCCTGATCTGAGTTTCTAACTTCATTCGTAACGACTTCACGATAATCAGGATGTACCACCTGGATTAGTGATTCCCCTAGATAATCTTCTGGATCTTCCATACCTAATATTTCAGCACCAGCAGAATTTATAAACTGAAGGCCGTCGTCATTGTATACTACTACCCCATAAGGGCTACCTTCCACCACCGCCCTGTATCTTTCCTGGCTTCTCTTTAATTCCCTTTCGGCTTTTTTCCTATCGGTTATGTCGGTATGGATCCCTACCAAGCTTACGATCTCTCCGTCTTCGAAGATCGGATAACCTCGGAGATATATATCTAGGACCTCATCTTTCTTCCCATACATCTTCACTTCGCCGGTCCATTCTTCCCCACTCATCAGTGTTTCAAAAACATTTCTTCCTACTTCCTCGTTGACATATAGTTCATTGGGAGGATCTTCTCCCACATCTCCAAACAACTCTTCGAAAGTTTCATTTTGATAATAACCCACTCCTTCAGGCGTAGAGAGACCGATAGCGTCTGTAGATGCATCCACTGCTTCTTTGAAAATCTTCAACTTATCTTTGATCTCTTTTTCCTCGGTGATATCGTTAGCCACGGAAAGTATCAGCTTTCTCCCGTCCGGTAGTTCACCTATTGGTGTACTGCGAAATTCCCAATATCTTTTATTTCCCTCACTAGTGGTGATCCTAAATACACCCTCGTTTTTTCTCTTCTCTAGCCCATATAATTTATCGATATGGGTTCTGATTTCTTTTTTCTTCTCTTCGCTCTCATAGGCTCTTTCTATCCAATCATCGATGGTCGATATCTCCCCTTCACTGTAACCAGTTATTTCTGTCCATCTACTATTTAAAGATATGACGTTTCCATCTTCTCGATGAAGTATGACCGGATAAGGTGCTTCTTCGATAGCTTTTTCAAATTGATTTTTCCTAACCTCCAATTTCTTTTTAGTTTTATAGTGTTTGACTTCCTGTTTGATAGAGTCCACTATCAACTTATATCTGCTCTTCGGATCGCCCTCCTTCCGGATATAGCGATCAGCCCCGAGATTCAACGCTTCCATCGCTACTTTTTCTTCACCTTTACCGGTAAAGATCAGGAAAGGTATGTCAATCTCAACATCACGAACATCCCTCAAGAATTCTAGCCCATCTTTAGGAGTCATCTTATAATCAGAAATAATAGCATCATAACTCCCTTTCTCCAATCTTTCGAGAGCTCGATCCGGAGATATCGAAGTATCAACATTCAGTTCTTCATCTATTCTTTCTAAAAAAGTCTTAGATTGTTCCAACACTTCTTTGTCGTCATCCACTATTAGAACATCCATCTAATTTAACCTTCCTCATCACCATCGAGCTATAACTCTGGAATATATTAGCGGTTAAACCATATATATATTTTACTTAAACAAAACTCTATGAGAATGACCTGAAAAAGCGGATTTTTTAGCCTATAGACTCTGAAGAGTACAGATTAAATAGAGGGGGTCGTCTTTATGATCTCTTATAAGGTCTAATTTTGCTTTCAGAGACATCTCTTCTTCCTCATCACTTAGCCCCTTCATCTCGCATTTTCCTGAATCTTTTTCTCCAGAAAGCAAAGTCTCTAAAATATCTCTACAGGAATCTCTATCCTTGGGATGGATATATTCTAGAAATGATCTCCCGGTGAGACCGCCCTCTTCTACACTAAACAGGTGGCATGTAGCTTCGTTAGCTTCTTTTACATTTTTCTCCTTGTTGATCAATGCGATAGGTATATTCTCATTTTCAAACAACTTTCTGAATGCTTCCTGACTTTCTCTTAACGCTCCAAACGTCTTTTTGTAATCTGTTATATCTATTAGAGAAGCAACTGATTTTTTAGAATCGGGCAGCATCCCGACTTCCACGAAGATCTCTTTCACATCTCCAAATCTATTAACCATGGTAAATTCGTACTGAGACGGAACTTCTCCCGCTGGTTCTTCTCTTCTTTTTTCATGATACTCGTCCATCTTTACTCTGTCTTCTTCAACCACAAATTTAGTCCATTCCATATCCTCTTCGATCTGATCTTTAGAGTATCCTGTTAATTTAGCGAATTCCTCGTTTGCCAGAGAAATAGTCCCGTCTTCATCGATTATGATCATCGCCGTTCCGGTGCTCTCAAAGATCGATCGATACCTTTCTTCAGATTTTCTCAATTTCTTTTGAGTATCTTTTAAATCGGTTATGTCGACAAGAGAAACTAAGACGTTTGAGTAGTCTCCTTCTTCTCCTAGGTCTGTCCACTTCATATAAAAGTGTTTCTTTTCTCCCTCCAAAGTGTAATTCACTACTTCTTTTGTTTCAAACGCTTCCTGGCCCTCCGCGATCGCTGCGAATTCATTCTTAATAACCTGATCGATCTCATCTCCAAAAACAGTATCTAGATTTTTATCCAACTCTTCTCGATCTTCGGCTTCAAAGAGTTCTAAAGTTTTTTGATTAACATTCTTTACTTTTAACAAATCGATACATTTCTTTGTCTCTTCAGGATTATCATCGAAGTATTCTTCAAGATCATGAACTCCTGAATCTTTCAAGCTCTCAAGATAGTCCTTCAATTCGCCGAAATCTTCTTCCCACATCGAAATGGGAGATCCTTCGAAGAGTTTTTTGTATCTTTCTTCACTCTCCTTGAGGTCTTCATATAATCTCGATCTCTCAATAGCTTCAGCGACATGAGTGGAAAGCAATTCTAATATCGTCAGATCGTCTTCGTCAAAACAACTCTCTTTTTCAGACATCGCTTGGAATATTCCTATATCACCGATAGGAACAGTGATACCCGATTTGTATCCATCCAATAAAAGGGTGGCGTCCTCCGAAGAGGGGATATGATTGGTTATGTCCGGCTCCTTATTTTTGAATGTTTTTCCTGCTACACCGACAGATATGTCCCTTTTTTCAGGTCTATCTTCCGGTACTCCTGAAGATTCAGCCTTTAATACTAAATCCTCATCCTCTTCAGTAAATATCGCGCACATATCAATATTCAAGATATTTTCTGCAGCATCCACAGCGACCTCATATATGGATTCAGGATCGAACTCATTTTCTATTTTAGAGGTAGCATCTAAAACACCTTCGATCTTCTCTTTATTTTCCTTCAACTTGTTTTCAGCAACTTTTCTGTCCGTAACATCCAAACACATCTCAACAATACCGGTTACCTCGCCCTCATCATTCAATCTTGGAGTGGCTCTCGATAACCAATATTTTTCTCCATCACGGACTATTTCTTCCTGCTGTTCTCCCATCTGAATAGCTCTCTTGACCGGGCAGTTCTCTATAGGTTCATCATGACCTCTAACAGCTTTATAGCATTTTTTTCCGCTGATCTCCTCCACATCGGCATAGTCCTCAGTTTCTTTGTTTGCCCACTTTATGTTGAGATCCGTGTCCAAATAAAATATATGTTCTTCCGCGGTATCTAATATAAGTGATTTTTCTTTTTCCGACTCTATCCGTTCTATAGATTCGTTTATGTGGGATGCCAATATCTTAGCCATCTCCAGATCGAATTCATCGTAATCGCCTAATTCTTTTGAGGCCGCCTGAAAAATCCCTCTCTCCCCGATGGGAGCGGTCACACTCGATTTCAAACCCTCCTGATGAGCTTCTATTTCATCCTCCCAATTAGACGCCTCTTTTATCAAGATAGCTTCGTATTTTTTAAAGCTGAGTCCTTTTATACCCTCATCTATGGGATAAGGATGTCCTTTTTTCCCGACACTCTTTTCAGTAAATTTTTTCCCTACTAGATGATCGTCTTCTTTTATAAAGATACCACAAGCATAAAATCCTAAGATATCTTTAGCGTATCTCACCGCCAGATCGAAGACTTCCTGTCGAGTTCTACATCTTTCCAGTCGAGAGCTAGCTTTATAAAGTTCTTTTACTTTATTCTCTCTTTGTTTCAGGATAGACTGAGTTTCGATCTCCTCGGTAATATCGGTGATGAACCCCTCTAATGATTCCACTTTGCCTTCAGAGTTCTTTTTCGCTACGCCCTGTTCCCATACCCATCTCTCCTCTCCATCTTTGGTTGTTATACGATATGTGACTTTGAATCTATCACCTTCATCGAGAGCATCTTTTATTTCTTTTCGAACTTTCACTTCATCCTCAGAATGGATCAAATCAGCCCAAGATAATTCTTTATTATCTATCAACTTAGAAGGTTCATAACCCGTTATCTCGACACAGTTTTCACTCAAATATCTCATTGTCCGTTTTTTTTCAAAACTAGACCTATAAATTATCCCAGGAAAATTATCGACCAAAGTGGATAAGTTCTCATCATCTTCTATACGATCTTTCATATTCTCCTCCATCCTACTTCGTATTTTTTAATTACCTTATCTTACCCGGGGACCTATATCTCTAATCGAGAATGTGACTGAATAGATGTTATTTTTTTGTTGAATAAGTAATTTGTCCCTGTTCAAAAAATATAAAAATATATTTTAATGAGTGTGGCAATTCGTCTATGCTCTAAAATGAAGTGGATCACTATCGATAAAGAAGTAAAAAAAGAAAAATTGGCTCCATTTTCATTGCCCATCGCGATAATCGGTGCTTCTTTTGCAGCCATATTCATTCGATTCTCAAACGTACATCCCATCGGTGTGGCATTCTATAGGATGTTATTCTCAAGCCTGATCCTGATATTTTTCATACGTCCTTATCTCGATGAGATCAAAAATCTAGAGAAAAAGAACTGGCAGATACTTCTAACCACCGGATTTTTTCTAGCCGTTCACTTCGCTGCGTGGGTCTCTTCTCTCGGCTTTACGACCGTCGCCTCTTCAGTTATACTGGTCTCCGCGCATCCTCTCATAGTTACCTGGATAGGAGGCTGGTACTTAGACGAAAAAGCGCCTACCAAGATATACATAGGAATCGTGATAGCTTTAGCAGGGGTTTTCGTCATGACTTTCTCAAATTACAGGTTCAGCGAATGGGCTTTATTCGGTGATCTCTTAGCACTACTAGGTATGTTAGCGATGGCCGCCTATATTTTAAGGGGGAGAAAAGTGAGACAGGATATCTCTCTAGTGCCCTATGCATTTCTTATTTATCTGTTCAGCACGTTATTTTTAGGTTTGTTTTCTATCGGTTTTTCCACTTCTTTTACAATATATCCGCCTAGAGAATATCTTATCTTTTTTGCCTTAGCACTTATACCGACGATGCTTGGGCACACTCTTTACAATTGGGCTTTAAAATATGTTAAGGCTAGATTGGTTTCTATAAGCCTGCTCGGCGAACCGATAGGTTCCTCTATTCTGGCGTTTTTTATACTAAATGAAATACCCCCAGACTATACAATCATCGGAGGTATCATAACTCTATTTGGAATTTACCTTTGTACAAAATATCGATAGGTGCTAGGTCGCCGGGGTTGGCGCTCAGCTCACCACCAAGTGACTCCAGATTCATCCTCGACCCCGCTATCCCTCGAGCATCGGCAGTCCAGGTATCGACTGCTCCCTTCCGGGCCTGGCCTGATGAACCTGGCTAAGACAGAGAAGAACAACCCTCCGGTTGTTCTTCAAAGCACCTCCGATCCCGAGGGACGAGATCTCATCGTCTGAATCTGGCTCGGCGGTGGGCTGATTACACCGTCCCCGGTGGTCACCCCCGCGTATCGACGTTTTCGGTGTATAAGGACACGCCGAACGCCCCGGTTAGACCTAGCAACGTTAGTTACTAGCATGTGATATATAAAATCAATGGCCAATATATTGGATTTGTTTTAAAACACTATATATAAACCAAAACCTCTCAGCAAAATAGATAAATACAGAAGGTGATTAAAGATGACAAAAAGAGCCTTGGGGGGTAAGTTTTTAATAGTGGGCATATTATGAACTGAACCACTATGAAGAAACCACGTAAGATCAAGGACTACTGTCCGTCTTGTGATACGCATACAGAGATGGAGTTAAGCAAAGGGAAAAATAGGCCAGGTAGTGAACTTAGGAAAGGTCAGCGTAGATTTAAAAGGGTCACCTCAGGTTACGGTGGATTCCCGTGGTCAAAACCTTCCGGCGCAGGTAAGCCCGTAAAGAGAGTCTATCTCAAGTACACCTGTACCGAATGCGGAAAGACCTGGCAAAAGAAATGTCAGAGAGCTGGAAGATTCGAATTTGAAGATTAGATGAGTTGATATCATGACGGAAAAGAAAAAATTTGTCAGGATTAAATGCTCCGACTGTGAAAATGAACAGGTTACTTTCAGGCATGTCTCATCCGAAGTTGAGTGCATGGTCTGCGGAGCTCCACTAGCTGAACCGACCGGGGGTTACTCTGAATTTAATGGAGAGATTATTGAAGAAATTGACTCTTCTGAAGAAGAGGTTGAATAATGGTAGAAGACGAGGAGTACGAGTGGCCTAGTGAAGGAGAACTTGTTATATGTAACGTCAAGACTGTCAAGGATTTCGGATCATTTTTGGAGCTTGAAGAGTATGGAAAAAAAGAAGGCTTTGTACATATCTCTGAGATATCTTCTGGTTGGGTAAAAAGAATCCAGGACCACATACAAGAAGGAGAAAAAAGAGTTTGTAAGGTACTCAGGATAGATAAAAGTAAAGGTCATATCGATCTTTCATTGAAGCAGGTGAACGAACACCAGAAAAGAGAAAAACTTCAGGCTTGGAAAAATCAGAAAAAAGCAGATAAATTACTCAGGATAGTGGCCGATAGGTACGGGAAAGAACTGGAGGAGTGTTACGACGAATTTGGCTTTGAATTGAGTGATCACTTTGGAAGTTTATATAAAGCATTCGAAAAATGTTCTGCTGATAAGAACATTCTAGAAAAAGAAGGTTTCGAGGATGAATGGGCAGATTACTTCGTCGAAGTAGCAAGAGAGAACATCTCACCACCTTATGTTAGTATCACTGGATTCGTCGAGATATCTTCAACAAATCCAAATGGAGTAGAGGATATAAAATATTCTTTATCCGCTTTTGAAGACACAGAGGATTCCAAAGTCGAGGTGAGTTATGTCGCGGCTCCCAAGTATAGGGTCGAGATACAAACTCAGGATTACAAAAAGGCTGAGGAACTCTTTGAAAAACAAGCTGAGAAAGCCATCGAGAATATAAAAGAAAGAGATGGTGAAGGAGAATACTATAGAAAAGAGTGATTTTATTTTTTCAATTTCTCGTAATATCTGTCTTTTTCGCTGAAAATGCATCCACAGTAGCTTTGTTTGTAGAGACCCATCTCGTTAGATAATTCATGATGTTCTGAGAAGCCGTCTCTAAGGTCTCTATATGTGAATTCTACGCCCTTCTTTTCACCTATCTCTTTACCCATCTTTTTTATCATCTCGTGGTTTTGATACGGAGATATCGTCAAAGTGGTAGAGAACTTATCGAAATCGTTTTCTATAGCCACTTCAGCGGCCTTTGAAAATCTTATTCTATAGCAGAATTTGCATCTCGGCTCTGATCTCAAGGCACCTTCTAAAAACGATTCTAGATCATAATTGTCCACATAGATAATATCTGTATCCGATTCCTCCTCATATTTCTCCATAGCTTCGTACCGCTTTCTATATTCCTCGAAGGGGTGTATATTTGGATTGAACCATAGAGCGGTCACTTTCTCAAAGTCCTTTTTAAAAGATTTAGCCGAATATGTAAGACAGGGGGCACAACACGCATGCAAAAGCAAATCCACTTGCGGACCTCCTTACATGTCTAAGGAAAGCCTTTTCTTTTTACTTTTCTTCTTTTCTTTCTCCATCTCTAAATTAGTGCCGCAGTTTGGACATTTACCCGCTTCTTCCCCGCAGGATTTTTCATAAATCTTACCGCAACTGCAGTAGATAGCCTTCTCTCCTTCTTCTATTTCTTCACCGCATATATCGCATTCTTCTTCCTTTTTGGCTCTTCTCATCTCCATTCCCATACTTACATTTAAATCGATCTCGTCTTTGAAGACTTTGTCATCAAAGATTCGGAGAGCCGAAAATATGATCTTAGCATTTTCTTTTTCAGGTTTGATTTTCCCTTCAACCTCTATTTCTTCACCTGATTTTAATTTGTCTTTGATGTCGAAGTCTTTCTTTTCTCCTCCTCTAATCTCAAGCTTTGGATCATTTGCCATCGCTTCTCCATTGTTGGTCAACACCACAGAGGTACGATTCCATTCTTCCAGACTCAACATTTCTGAGATGGATACCTCTACTTTTGGACTGTAAGGTTCTAAAGATTCCTCCACCTTTTCGTGAGCCGTCTTCATCTTCTCATAGGCCTCGATTTTGTCTTTTTCTTCCCTTATCTTCTGAGCTGCTTCGATCTTTTCCTCCACTTCTCCAACGGACGCTCCAAATTTTTTAGCGTTAGCTATCGACTTCTGAACCTTTTCTTTGAGTTCATCATATTCCTTCTTTTTCTTGAGCCCAGAGATGTCCTTCGCCCGCTCTATTTCTCTCATCGCTCTTATTGGATGTTTGAAATCGAGTAAAGCTTTAGCTTTTTGCAGTTTTTCTTTAGACTCTTTTACGTCTTTTTCACCCTGTTCTTTGATCTCGTTTTCGATATCATGGACCGTTTCTTTTATTTTATCTTCATAGTCTATCAATATTTCGTTAATGTTTTCTAAATGATCATTAGCTTCTTGGTAATCTCCGTTTTGGAAAGTCTCTTCAACCTTCTCGGCCTCCTCTAAAAGTTTAGAGCCGTCGAACGTTTCTCCCTTGAATTCTCCCTCGATACTTTCTATATTATGTAAGAACGTCTTTGTTTTGTCATAAAGCTTTATCACTTCAACGATATTTTCTGACGTTTCTAAAGCATCTTCTAATACCTTTGGATAGAACCCGTTATCGAATGAACTTCGAGCCTCTTGAAAGCTCTTTCTAGCCTTGTCTACCAAAACACCTTTCTCTTGAGCTTTGTTTAAAATATTTTCAGTTTCATCAAGTGTCTGCTCAGCGATTTTCATCTGTATTTCAGACCTCTCTAGTTCACCCTCGCTCTGCAGTGCAAATTTTATCGCATCGGTATATTGACCTTTCTCTTTAGATTTTATAGCTTTCTGGATCTTGTTTTCAGCTAAAGCTGTATCCACGTTTTTAGAGCGCAATTCTTCAATTTTTTCTGTAAAATCGTTTATTATGTCTTCGACCCTCTCCTGCTCGGCATCCTTGACTTTCACTTTAGCGTTTTTAGCTTTATTTATGCATTCTTCATACCTATTTTTCTCAAAATTTTTCATAGCCTCGTCTATCATCTCTTTTTCTTCTTTCACATCCGAGCCTATCACCTCTGCTCTCTTAAGAGCGTACTTTGCCTCGTTGATTTTATCTATAGCTAATTTACTTTTGTCTTTTAGATCCTCAAGATCATCGTTCAGTTCCTTAATCTTTTCGAGAGTCTCCAAGAGATTTTCTTGTTTTAATAAAGATTCTGTCCTCTTAACTTTGTCTTTATAGTTTTGAACTGAGAACCCAAGGTTTTGAGCTGAATCTAAAATATTGTGGATACTCTCTATTTTCTCATTTGCTTTTTCCCTTAATAGTTCATCTAGCTCATTTTCTTTTTCTTCTAGTTTCTTCTGAGCTTTAGAGTATTCACCTTCTTTGGTGGATTTAGAGATGTTTTCGACTTCTCGGTTTATTTCTCCTATTTTTTCCTTTAAAATTCCGGTTTTTTTCATCTTCCTTAATTTGTTCTTCACTCTTTTTTTCGTGGTCGAAAACAGAGTTTTAGCCTCAAATTCACTCAATAGCGATTCAGCCTCTTCGGCTTTTTCTATAGCTTTGGAGTAATTTTCTTCTCGGAACGTTTTTTTAGCATCCTTTAGAATATCCTTAATTGGTTTGATCTTATCTTCACCTTTTTCGCCCTTCAGTTCAGAAAGCTTCGAGGTTTCCCTTGATATCTTCTGGCGAGCTTTGTTTCTTAGTTCTTTCATCTTTTCAGCTTTTTCTTCTGTCTCGATAAAGGTCTTTATAGGTTCGACAAAATTTTTATTTTCCATTGCCTGTTTCGACTTTTCCAATTCATCTTCAAGCGAATCAATCTTGACCCCATTATCCTTAGCCCTCATTACAGCATCTTTTGAGTCTTCATACATATTCCTAGCGACATTGTGGAATTCTTCGTTCAGATTTTGTGAAAGTTCATCGACTTTACTTACGGTTTCCTCCTCTTTTCCTTCTTCTAACAAGTTTCTCGTTTTTTCGAGTTCATCCCTGTAATCTTCTAAATCGATTGCCTCTAACTCTAATTCTTTTATCTCATTCAATTTTTGAGATATATTCTCTATCCGTCTTTTGACAGCCCCAGTTTTAGCATTTTCTAGTTCTGCTCTTGCATCTTCCATACTTTCGAGAGCTCCTTCGTAATTTTCTAAATCCAATTCTTCTTCACTCTCATCGATTAGAGCATCTATACGTTCCCTCATCTCCCCCTCTTCTATCTCTATTTTTTCACTTTCGCTTCTAAGGCTTTCTATTTTTTCTTTCAGACGTTCTTCGATTTTTTTCTTCGCTATATTCGTACCGCTTTTAGCCATATTTGCCGCCTCTAGGTAATCCCCAGAGTCAACCTTCTTTTCACTTTCTTTTAGCTGTTTCGATAAATCTTTGACTTCCGGATCCAGCTTTTCCGCAATATTATAAAGAGTCTTAAACTCACCCAATAGTTCCTCGACAGACTCATGTACTTTTTCGTCCATCCTTTCTTCAAGCTCGTTGATCTTAGACATCGCTTCATCGTAGTTCTTTTCATTCAATCGTTCTTCTCCTTCATTCAATAATTCTTCCAGATCAGAAAAGTCCGCTTCCAAAACATCTTTCAATCTTTGTATCTCTTTTCTCTTTTTTTGGATTTCTTGTTTAGATTCGTCGAATTTTTTTATCAAGTCCTGGACTTCCTCTCTTCCCTTTCTTGCCCACTCAAGAGCTTCTTTATAATTGTTATATTTAAGTGAATCTCTTGCCGTATTCAACAGCTTCATCGGCTCTTCTATATCCGCTCCTATATCCTGCGCTTTAATGAAATCTTCTCTAGATTCGGCTATGGTGTTCAAAACTTTATCGAATTTCGCCTCTTCGATCTTTTCAAACGCTTCTTTCAATAGATCATCGGCTTCTTGAATTTTATCTTCACTGACGAGTCTTTTAGCTTCTTCCACCATCTCTTTTACGGTCTTGGTAGGTGCATCGATATCTTTTGCTTCCTTGATCTCCTCTCTTATATCTTTAAATTTTTCTTGAAGCACTTCTTGATCATAATACTCGTTTATCTTTTCTCTAGTCTCATTGATAAGACTTAAAGTTTCGTTGTATTCTTCATTCTTGATTTTTTGATTTGCCTCATGTATACTCTCACTAGCACTTGGTACTTCTATATCTCTCTCATCCAATTGTTTCATTCTTTTCTCTAATTTTTCTATCCTGCTTCCCAACTTACTTTCGATTTCTTCTTCTATGACATCTTTCGCCTCATCTATCAAAGAAATCGTTCTTTCATATTCTTGAGCTTCGAACGAGTATCTAGCCTTTGAAACTATTTCTTCGCCTTCTTCCTTCAAATCTTCAGATTCATCTAGAATATCAAGAAGTGACTCTATATCGTTTATTTTATCATCCAATCTCTCTTCAATGACTTCCTGACCTCTATTTTTGATTTCTAAAGTTTTTTCAAAACCCCCTTTTAATTCCCCATCTTCGATCATCTCCCTGCTTTCCTCTATCTCGGTCAAAAGAGATTTAAATTCTTGAGGATCCTGATTTGAGTCTAGGAAATTCTTTATAGGTTTTAATATCTCTTCATGTTTGGATAAACTCTTTTCTTGTAATTGTTCTATAACTTTTTCAAAGTCGTTTTTAGCCTCCTCAAAATTCTTATCTGATATGTTGTCTTTTCCCCTTTCAAGATGATCCTTTATTTCGTCTAATTCTAATTCTACGTCAGTGTCTTTAATACCTTCATTAATACCTTCAAGTAAATCCTCGGCCTGTTCTTTATTCTCCTGAGCCTTCTCTTTCTTTTCGGCCGTTTCTTTCGCTTTTTCTTCCATTTCTTTTGCGAGTTGTCTAGCTTTGAGATATTTACCGGACAATTTTACACCCCTTATACTGTAGAACTTTATATTCTTAACTAGCCATAAATAAATCTATGCTTTTTACGCTATTCATTCCCCGGGACACGGCATTTGAATAGCTCCTAGAAAAAGTATATGATATGAGAATTTATACTTTTTGGATTGGCAAGTTGATATTGGAATCCGTTCCGGTGATACAAATGTCTCTGAAACGATCGAAACTTTTTTATTCTACAAAAAATCATTTAGCTAAAGTGATGAAGCAATGACTCAGTATGTCCTATATGTCATATATTATATCGTTATCCCATTAGGAATGATATTGACATTGGCAAAATTGTGGGGTATTAAAGGACTTACTGAAGGTTTGAGTGATTTTTTATCTACTCGAAAAAAAGAAAGTGTAGAAACTATAGAAGAGGAATTAATGGAAACAAAAAAATATCAAGTTTTCTTTGTTGTTTTTCTATTGATATCCCTACCCTTCATGACTTTTACTTCAGTAACCCTATCGGATCATTATATGAGAAAATCTACAGTCTACGTCTCTACTTGGGAAGGTCAATATGTAGTCACTAAGGACCTTGTAAAACGTTCTATCGAGGGAAAATACGATTCTCAAAAAGTGATCGATAAAATGAAGGAAAAACCTGATATTTGGCATACAGAAGATATCTTAGAAGAGTTGGACCTTGAAGACCTAAATAAAATCCCAGGAAGATTATCGGTATATAGAATGGGTATGGGAAATTACGGTCGAGATGATATAGTCATAACCTATACCTATCTATCCCCTCTACCTATAACTAGAACTTTTGGTTTCAAAATAAGTCCAACCGGTGAGGCATATCTAGTTGAAGAAAATACTATGATTTATCCGATGAATCCGGGCAATCCTGATCCGTTCAGTTTATGATGGTCTAGCAATTTTTTTTTTAATACATTTTTATATTTAAATAATTCAAAAGATATTTATAAGATAAATTATAATCATGTGATAGGCTGAAAAGGGATAAGATAATATGATACGTTACATATATTATCTGATCTACTATTTAATATTCATATTGAGCCTGATAATCATCTTATCCAAATTTTGGAATATTAAGGAATTGATTAGGGGTATATTCTTTGTTTCTTCCTCTAAAAAAAGGGAAAGAAACGAATTGAAGAAAAATGTCGATAAAATAAAATATCTGCAGGTCTTTTTAGTAATTTTCTTACTAATCTCTCTTCCGGCCATGTCCTTTATTTCCAGTTCATTATCTGATTTTTATATGCGAAGAGACCCAACGATGGTGTCAGGAAGTTATTATGAAAACTGCCATAACGGAACTTATAATAATGGTACATATATTAGAGATCCAGTAGTTCGATCCATCGAAGCTGATTTTGACTCCGATGCCGTAATTGAGAAAATGAAAGATGATTCCAAATACTGGCACACTGAAGATATCCTCGATGAAATAGACCTTAGAGAAATGTGTAAAATACCAGGAAAACTATCTGTTTACAGGATGAAAAATACGATTCGGGATGATATTGTGATAACTTACACTTATTATGCTCCCCTCCCTATTACCAAAGCTTTTGGTTTCCGGGTCACACCGAACGGGGAAGATGTATATCTATTAAAAGAGCATACAACGATCTATCCGATGAATCCAGGCGATACTGATCCGTTAAGTAGTGATAATATATGAAGTTAAAATCCTCCTCTCAGCCAAAATCTTTTTATCTTTCTTATATTTCCCATAATTGGTGTAAAGATGGCATTGGTAGAATGTGTTCCTAACTTCTCTGAGGGGCGGGATCAAAAAGTTATAGATGAGATAACGGATGAAATAGAAAGCGTTGATGAAGTTCAACTAAAGGATGTAGACATGGGTTCTGATACCAACAGAACGGTAGTTACTTTCGTTGGTTCACCAGATGGTGTTAAAAAGGCGGCTTTCCAGTCGATAAAAAAGGCTTCCGAACTAATAGATATGAGTCAACACGAAGGCAGTCATCCCAGGATGGGCGCAACGGACGTATGCCCTTTCGTTCCCGTGAAGGGAGTAACCATGGAAGACTGCGTGGAGATAGCTAACGAGGTAGGCGGGAGAGTCGCCGAAGAACTCGATATACCCGTTTACTTGTATGAAGAAGCCGCTACCGAAGAGAAAAGAAAAAATCTAGCGACCATACGTAGCGGGCAGTACGAAGGACTTGAAGATAAATTGGAAGACACCGAATGGGAACCCGATTACGGTCCCGCGGAATGGAACGACAGGGTCAAAAAGACGG
>CAZPCW010000015.1:0-33517 GCA_964585175.1 uncultured Thermoplasmata archaeon | reverse complement strand
CAATTCCCGCCAGTGGCTCTTTCTTTTTTTTGCGGGTTCACGAGCTAATTGTGAATACAATTAGCGAGCGTTAGGAATTCATTCCTGACAGATTCCCGCCAGTGGCTCTATCAAATTTTTGAAGGTCGGGAATAGGTTGTGGGGATGAGGTACTCTTTGATTACCAAAGTTTAGGAAGATTGATAGATAAGGGTGCTCTTTCAGATTAGGATTTAAAACTTTCTATTTATTCTCAAGCTGCTTTTTAGCTTTGACTAATTCTGTTACATCTTTTCCGTACATATTGGCGTAGTCTTCGTTCTGGACCGGAGTTATAGTGAAAGAATAATATTTCTCTTCTAACTCCAGTTTTTCTTCCTTGGATTCATCTTTTTTGAAAGTTTTTTTTATCAGATCCCTCCAATTTTCGGGAACCTTATTCCCTTTCTCTATACCCCATTTCGAAAGAAGAGATTTTCCTGCTTCATTGCTGTATAGAATTTCTCCTTCTCTCGATATCCTGAGAACAGGTTCTGGATTCTCCGAAGGATATCTAGCTAAACTTTCGATTTTCTCTTGAGCCCTTTTATGTTCCACCTCTTGTTCTATAGCCTGGGCCAAAACACTGTACTGAGCTTTGGGATTAGTGCCTTTTTGAAGATATCGATCGGCACCTAAATTTAGTGCTTCCATCGCCACTTCCTCCCTACCTTTGCCGGTGAACATCAGGAATGGTATCCTGCTTTCATTTTCTTTTCTTACTTTTTCTAAAAAATCTAATCCGTTCATTCCTGGCATTTGAAAGTCTGAAACTATTATATCATATTCTTTTTCTTCAAGTTCATCTAAACCTTCGTCAGGAGAGGGGACTCCTTTTACCTCGATAGACTCATTTTCTTCTTCTAAGAATATTTTCGCCTGTTCCAAGAGGCTTTCTTCATCGTCAACCAATAATACATCCATCAATCTATACCCTCCTTTTGCCATATTGAACCAAATTCGATTCTTATCGAAAATAATGTGTTTAAAGGGCTAAAAGGTTTACCCATATTCTCCTCTTAATTTATTTTCCGTGAGATATATTCCGAAAATTGTTATATGACCTCGCGGATATCCTACGTTGGTATTATGTCAAAAGCTAGTTCGATACTTATGGATTCTGAAGACGTGGAAGTAGAAGAAGTAGACAAGGGAGAAAAAGTGTTCATCCAAAGACTCGTTACAGACAGTGAAGGCGCAGAAAACTGCTTTATGAGGAAATTCACTATGAAACCTGGAGCTTTCATGCCTCTCCATGAGCACGAAGAAACCGATCATGTTCAGTACATATTGAAAGGAAAGATGGAAGTGGAGTTGGGAGATGAAACCAATGTTGCCGAAGAAGGGGACATCCAGTACATCTCATCTGATTTAGAGCACTCCTACAAAAATCCGTATGACGATGAGGTAGTGTTCCTCTGTATAGTACCAGCAGGAGATATAAAAACAACAATGATAGAATAAAAAACAGATTTTGTCCAGAGAAAATTTTTAAAACCATAGAATTTATATAGTATCTATAAGATAAGGATATGAATAAATGAATGGAGGTTGATAAAATATGGAAGATAGAAACGAAAGCGGAGCCTCTGCCGGGATGGCCGTAGCAGTACTTGGCATCCTTATGATTGTAGGATTGCTAGCTCTTAAATTTGCCGGTCCTAATGAGATCATGGGTATAGACAATCCTTCAGGCGCTTACGGTACCTACTTTTTAGGCGGACTTGCAGTTGGTGTAATCGTAATGATCATCGGCGGAGTCATGTCCAGTAGGACCAAAGAGGCTCCAGAGGAAGAAGAATTTGAAGAAGAGTTCGAGGAAGAATTCGAGGAAGATATCGAGGAAGAAGGCATTTGTCCAACGTGCGGCGCTGTAATTCCTATAGACTCTGAGGAATGCCCTGAATGTGGTGAAGAACTAGAACCACCTGAAGAGGAAGAGGAAGAAGAAGTAGAAGAAGAACAGGAATGCCCGATATGTGGTGCAGAAGTACCTGCCGACGCCGATGAGTGTCCAGAATGCGGTGAACCATTGACGGATGAATCCGAGGAAGACGTTTTTGAGGATTTATAGATATAACTCTCCTCAAACCCAAAACCCATTTTTTAATATTTTAAATTAGACCATTACTAAATTTTTAATCACATATGATTTTGAATGGCTTAGACTTAATCAGATATGAATTGATTAGAAATCATTCATTCTAAATAATATATAAACCAAATTATAACTGTTTTCAAAAGTACATATTATTCACTCTTCAAAAGTCACCGTTGCTCTTCATTTTTTTTTATCCAAAAAGTCAGATATTATCTTTTCATGATCGAAAGCTAGGTCTGGTAAATGTTTTAAATCAAAAAATTGGGCTTCCTCGGCATCGCTAGCGCCTTCCAACTCACCACCAACTAGATCAAGTACGAAGACTGAAGAAATCATATGACCTCTCGGATCCCTATCTGGTGAGGAATAGACATCTAACAAAGAATCGACTTCCGTTTTCAAACCTGTTTCCTCCCTAACTTCTCTAACCACACTCTCCTCCGCTTTTTCACCGTACTCGACGAAACCTCCCGGAAGGGCGTATTCGCCTTCAAATGGAGGATTCTTTCTCTTGATCAGTAGGATCTGGTCGTTTTTCTTTACTAAACCGTCGACTGTAAGCGAGGGTTTTCTGTATACCTTGCTTTTATGGTCTTTCTTCAGGTCTTCATAATCAGATATCAATTTCTTACCCGCCTCTGTTAGGACGGAACCTCTCTCTTTATTACCCCCTCTCTGGCTCTTGATGACCTCTTCTCCACTAGCTTCTTCTATCTCTTTCACGATGCCCCAAGCATGTCTGTATGACATCTCCATCTCTTCAGCTGCCTCAGAAATAGAACCCATCTCTTCAATCAACTCAAGAAGTTCTTTCCGACCTTCTCCCAATACAAATTCTCCATCCTTATTTAGCATACATTTGCATTCTAGGCTATACATCGTCATAGACTATAATTAAAGAAGGTAATTAGTTTAACGTTCGTCGGCCTCCTCACCTACTAAATCTAACGATTTTTGAAGGATACGATTCCCCTTCATCCTTATTACCATTGCAGATTAGAAGGTGCTTCCTTCCATTCAATCGTATCTGCTGAAATTTATTCCTGCATACCATAAGGTTTTTCGGACACTCAAAGGAAACTCCTACTCCATTAGTACATACCTAAAGAAAGTCAGATCGATAAAAAAAGATTAAGAACCCTGTTAAATCGACTTAACTCCCTTTTAGGGGAGACCTTCAAGATACCTTTTCTAGTTCATCTCTACTTCTCTGTAAAATCAATTCCATACCCATCTCTTTGGAACGTTTTTCCGCTTCATTCAGATATTCCTTCGCTTTAGTCTTTTGATCTTTAGCTTCGTAGACTTTGCCGAGCTCGTAATATACCCTAGCGATCCTGTATTTCTTGGATAAATCTTCAGCACCTTCTAAACACTGCTGCAGCGTTTCCTCAGCTTCCTCTAAAGAGCCTCTCTCTCTCTGTAAAATACCTTCGACCATCTCTATTTTATTATCAAGATCCGGCACGTCCGGTTTTTCTTCCTTGGCTTTCTGGAGTACCTGTCTAGCGTTCTCCAGATCGTTCTTCTCTATATAATCTTCGATCAATTCACATCTAGCCTGGAATAGGCTTGTTACTTCTGTTGTCTCTTCAGCCACTTCTTGACCTTCATTATGGAGATCTAAAGCTTTTTCAAGATCACCATTTAACCTTTTCAATGCTCCATCTTGTATGAGGGCATCGGCTTTCATCCTATTACTCTTTATTTTCTTGCCTAGTTCATAGGCTTTTTCAGCGTATTTTTCCGCCTTTTCTATTTCTCCTTTGAACATATATCCCTTCGAGAAACTTATATACTCTAATCCAGTACCGTACTTATCATCTATCTCCTCTGAAAGCTCTAATGAGGATTCAAACTGATCGAGAGCTAAATCGAATTTGCCTCTCTCAAGATAAAGCTGTCCTCTATTGTTTTCAGCTCTAACCATGCCCTGTTTGTCCCCTATCGCTTTTTCTATCTCGAAAACATCATCAAGTATACGTTCAGCTCTATCCAATTCTCCTTTCTTCATGGATATGACGGCCATATTACTCAATGTTCTAGCCTCGAAAAGTTTATTTTTGATCTCCTGGTGGAGTTCTAAGGCCTTTTCGAAGTACTCTAACGCTTTATCTTGATCGCCGTACTGAATATAAATAGCTCCTAAATTGTTATATGATCTAGATAGACCGTACTTATCTTCAAAAGAATCTTTCTCGTCCAATATCTCTTTTCTGATCTCGATAGATTTTAAGAGATACTCCTTACATTTTTCTCTATCTAAAACCGAACGCTCTAGAGACCCAAGGTCATGATAGGCCTGAGAGAGAGACGAGCTATCGTTAATCTCTTTGGCTTTTTCCAACTCCTCAAAAAATATCTCTTTTGCTTCATCGCTTTTCCCGATCCTTCTCAACGCCCAACCTTTCTGGCTTAGGAGGTTACAGATCTCCGGGGAATCATCCAATTCACCCGGGCTTTTTTCCTTTTCAGATTCCTCAAGTTCCTCTTCAGGTAACATCTCATCACTATTTACAAGATTTAGACCTTCCTCTGCGATCGAGATCACTTTTTTGAATTCGCCCTGATTGGTCCAACTCTTAGCTATTTTCCTATACATCCTTCTCTGTTTCTCGATATCTTCGGTTTTCGTCAGAGCTTGATTGAAGTATTTTCTGCACTCCTCATAATTGCCGATTATGCTGGTAGCTTCTCCCAGTTTTTCCAGCAACACGAAAAATTCTTCTTCATCTAACGATTCGATCTTTGTCGCCGCTTTCAAACCTTCCTTGTACCTCTCTATCGCGTCCTCGTGAGAATAAACTCTTTCAGCTTTTTCTCCTGCCTTTTTGAAATATTCGAAGGATTTTCTATACTCCTCCCCTTTTCTATAATGTCGCCCAAGAGTAGAGTATTTATCCACCAATTCGTTCTCATAGACTTTTTCCATAGCCCCGGCCACCTTTCGATGGAGGGCCTTTTTCTCAAGCCACTTCCCGATACCTTCGTAGATGGTGTCTACGAAAAAATCATGGGAGAATACAAAAGATTCGTCTCTTGGATGCTCTCGCCATATTTTATTTTCAAGAAGATCATCTATCCTTTCCAATATCTCTAGTTCATCTGCTTCCGAAGCCTCGACTATCAGGTCAAAAGGGATTTTTTTGCCTATGACGCTCCCTAATTGTAAGATCTCTCTAGTTTTATCATCCAATTTGTAAACCCTTTTTTCTATTACATTT
Source organism: uncultured Thermoplasmata archaeon (assembly GCA_964585175.1). Taxonomy (GTDB): domain Archaea; phylum Thermoplasmatota; class Thermoplasmata; order Halarchaeoplasmatales; family Halarchaeoplasmataceae; genus Natronoplasma. The sequence continues at coordinate 28,174 of CAZPCW010000015.1, read as the reverse complement.
TGGACGACTTCAGGTATAAGGACTATTTCGGATTCGTCAGGAAAACTTCCTTCTACAGGATCGATCAGCTTTTCTTCGATCATCTGGTTCAAATTTTCTATTATAAATAAAGGATTACCGTTGGTTTTCTCTTCCATACTCTCTACAAAACTTTCTGGCACCTCTTCAACGTTGGTAAGACTCTTTATCAGATCCTCTATCGACTCGGTTTCTAAAGGTGATAGTTCTATCTTTTCATATAGTCTCTTTCTAGACATTCTCCTCATAGTTTCTTTCAATGGATCGTCCTCCGATACATCTCCTGGTCTATAAGTCCCTAAGATCAATACCGGTTTATCTTTCAATCTCCCAGTCATATAATCGAGAAGATTCAACGTGCCTTTATCCGCCCACTGAAGATCGTCGAGAAATAAAACGAGGGGTTTAAATTCACAGAGACTTTCTAAAAATTTTGTAGTTCCATAAAATACCGATTTTCTCTGAGCATCGAACATCTGCTTGGTCTGAGCCTTTCCATCAGAACTCTGAGAGGGACTGATAACGCTCTCGAATTCACCGATCTCTCTCTCTATCGTCAAAAATTTTCTAAGAGCGTTCTTAAAGGGGTGATATGGTTCATAATCTTCGAGATGACATTTTCCTTTTAGAAAGTCAAAATCTTCCTCTACTGCCCATCTTTTCAATTCTTCGACCAATCTCGTCTTACCAATGCCCGTATCCCCGGCGATGAAAATAGCTTTCCCCGAATCATCTTTGATCTCTTCAAGAGAATCTCTTATATCTTTTATCTGTTCATCTCTACCGACTAATTCAGCAGTTAATTTGCTATCTTCTCTAATATCAAGTTTATTATTCTCATCTGTTTTACCTATTATCTTCACTATATATTCACGGGCCAATACCTTTCTGATATTCTTCAATTTCAGCTCGATCGTATCCTTGTCATCGATCAAAATTATTTCTTCATTTTTTATTTCATCCCATAGCTTTTCTCTGTGTTCTTCACCTTTTTCAGTTAGATGATAATACGTTTCTTCTTCCTCGGTACTCTCCGAAACCTTTCCTTCTTTTTTTAATCCGTCCAATAAATCATTGATTTCTTCTTCTTCCTCATCTAGCACACTGAGAATATTTTCTTTAGAGATAAGACTGACCGGTTCCTCCATCTCATCAAAAGCTCCCTCATCACCGAGATGCAAAAGGAGGATCTCATCTTTACTGAGGGTTTCAAGTAAAGTTCCATTCAAGTTTCAGTCACCCCTTTCATCGAGTTCATCGGCAGTCTTCTTTTTCCAGTGTTCCATCCCTATCTCTTCAAATATATCCATCGCCTCTTCAAACTTCTTTTCAGCCTCCTCTTCATTTTCCATCTTACTATGGAGCATACCATATTCATAAAGTGCTCTTCCTTTCCATGGCATCTCTCCGATATCGTCGATTTTTTCTACTGTATCTTCAAAAAGTTCTTCTGCTTCTTCAAATTCATCCATCTCTCGATATATCTTTGATTTTATGATGTTGTTTCTCACGAGCAAAGACGGGTCTCCTCTATCTTTTAATATCTCGCTCATTTTTTTGCTTATCTCGAGCCCTTTCTCCAGGTCTCCCTTTTCGAATAGGTCTTCTGCCAATCCCATCTTGTTCATTATTTTAGTTTCCTCATCGTTTATTTCGGCAGATTTCTCTATCCCTTCCTCATGAAGGTTTTCTGCTTCTTCATGGTCTCCTCTCAGTCTATACACTTTGGCTAATCCGTCTATTATCTCGGCCTCTGTATCTTTACTCCCGATCTCCTTCGCCAATTTCCTTGCATCTTTGAACTCCTCTTCGGCTTGATCAAACTTTCCCTTAAGGACGAACAATTCCCCTAAACTTTGTAAAGATATCGTCTCACTCCTTTTACTCCCGATCTCTCTTGCTTTTTCGAGGGATCTGTCATAGTATTCTTCAGCCTTATCCAAGTTTCCTTTCATCTGATTCAAAGCTCCTAAATTCGTTAAATTCACCTGAATCCCAGGTTTATCATCTATTTTTTCCTGGATCTCTTTAGACTTCTTTATCTGGTCTTCCGCTTGTTCTAAATCACCTTTCATCAAGTTCATTTCACCCAAGTTTCCTAAAGAGATTGCCTTTCCCTGCCTGTCTTCTATCTTTTTATTCATCTCTAAGCATTTTTTATATCTCTCAATAGATTTTTCTATATCTCCTTTTTTGGAATGAACGATAGCCATGTTGTTGAGAGTGGTAGAAACACCGCTCTTGTCTCCCATCTCTTCTGAAACCTGGAGACTTCTCTCATAGTACTTTTCAGCGTTATCCCAATCTCCTTTATCTGAATATGCTATTCCGATATTATTCAGTGATTTCATCAGTTCTCTTTTTATATCGTTCTCCTCTCTTATCTCAATAGCCTCCTGTAGTTTCTCTATCCCTTCTTCATAACTCCCTGTCTGGAAGAAAACCGTTCCTAGATCATGATATACCTGGCCTATCGCTGCCTGGTCAGCTACTTTCTCCGCGATATCTTTTTCTTCTTCAAATATTTCTCTCGCTTTATCTAATTTCCCTCTCTGAAGGTAGGTCCATCCTTTGATACTTAACATCTTACATACTTCGGTATTCTCTTCACCTTTCTCTAATCCCTTCTCTATGTGTCTTAAAGCCTCTTCGTAGTCATTTCTTTTATAAAATGTATCCGCGATCTTTCTGTAGAGTCTCTGCTCTTTTTCTTCCTCCTCTGTCCGATCTAATCCTCTCTCTAAAGACTGTCTTGCCTTTTCATACTTTCCGAGCAGAGAGTACGCCTCCGCTATCTTTTCGATTATATTCAGCCTATCTAGATCAGAATCAGGAACCTCGTCGGTCAAGTCTAGAGCTTTCTCATACATCTCTATGGCGTCTTCGTTAGCATAAACGCTTTCAGCCTTCTCACCAGCTTTGAGATAGTAATCAAGTGCTTCAGAATATTCTTCTCCACCTTCATAATGCCTAGCTAAATCCGAGTACCAATTTTCTATTTGATCTCCGTAAAGCTCTTCGATATTTTTTGCCACCTTTTTATGAAGCAATTTTTTCTTTAATCCCTTTATCCGACCGTAAACCGTCTCTTCTATCAACTCATGGGAGAAGTAAAATGCTTCCTGATTAGGGTCTTCCTCCCACAGTTGATTTCCGATTAGCATGTCGATATGATCCAAGATATCGATCTCATCCATATCGGCGGTCTTTGAAAGAATATCGAAAGGTATCTCTCCTCCGATTATACTCCCCATCTCTATAATCTTGATCGTTTCGTCGTCTAGACGATTCACTCTTCTTTCTATAACGTTTTGAACCATCTCAGAAAAAGATATGTCATCTCCTCTTTCAGGATATTTGTCTTCTTCAGGATCTATAATACCGTCATCAAGCATCTGCCTTATACTTTCTTTGATAAATAGCGGATTCCCTTCCGTCTTATCGTGGACTTGCTTTATGAAATCTAGAGGTATGTCTTCTTTTCCCAAAACACCTTGAACGATTTCGCGAGTGTTCTCGTAGGAAAGAGGTTCAAGTTCTATCTTTTCATAGCTATTTCTTCTGCCCAATCTATGCATCATCTCTGTGAGATGATGATCCTCAGAGATATCCTCGGGTCTATAAGTCCCAATAAAAAATACTGGATCTTCCTCTAATTTTTCGTTCATGTAGGATAAAATATCGAGTGTGGCTTTATCGACCCACTGTAGATCATCAAGGAAAATTACTAGGGGGTCCTTTTCTGCTATCTCTTTAACATAGTTAGTTGTCTCGTAAAATGTCTCTTTCTTTTTCGCGTCGAACATCTTTTTATCTTCCGCTTTCTGTCCCTGACCAGCCCCCATAAACGCCATACCGGCTCCACCGCCTTGACCAGAGCTACCCTCTTCCATATATTCACTGAAAGCTTCTTTGAATGGCAAGTAAGGATCTGACGTTTCACTTTGACAAGTGCCGGATAAAAAATTGAAGCCCAATTCTTCCGTGAACGGTATCAGCTTTGTAACAAGAGAGGTTTTGCCTATCCCCGCTTTACCTTCGATCAGAACGGTCTCGACTCCTTCTTTTTTGACTTGTTTCAATTTCTCTTTAAGATGATTTAATTCCTTCTTTCTCCCCACGAATACTTCGAAGTCTGTATCTAAATTTGTGATATCTACTTTCTTATCATCTTCCATCGTTGCTAAACCCTTTAAAATAGGATTTCTACCGCTTATGTGATTTTCAAGTTTCTTGACCTTCAATTCTTTCTCTTCCTCCTCCGTCTTCATCTTGATCGTCTTATCTTTTATCTCATTCCATACCTTCTTCACTCTTTCTTTTCCTTTTTCGGAGAGAAAATAGACGTTTCTTACCCGGTCTGCACTGGTAATCTCTCTGGTATCTCCCTCGATCATCCCTTCTTCACTCATCTCGTTCAGCGTTTCATAAGGTTCGGTCTCGTTTATGCCAACTGCTTTAGTGATACCTCGGGGGGTCAAGCCGTAGGGTACTTCTTCTTCATCTCTAAATTCCTCAAAACCATCTAAATATAATAAAATTAAATCTTCAACTTCTAGGGGTAACATGGAAAGTCATATCCAAAAGCTTCCTAATAAAGTTTTGTCCTTTTTTTCATTGATAGAAAAGCGGTACGTAAACTATCTGGATATCGTAAATAAATCCGTTATGATAAGACCTTTTAGCAGATTTTTTACTATTTTTATTTTTATTGAAATTATAGCTGAAATTGAGCTCTTAGAAAAATTTTGAATTTGTTTATTTTATAATATTAAGTCGTATCATCTATGATTGCTTAATAGTCGAAAAAGATGCAGGGAAACATATATATAGAACCTCTTTTTTCAAATACAAATAGAGTGATAAAACATGATGTCTGGACAGCAACCCATATTTGTAATGAAAGAGGATACGGAAAGGGAAAGTGGAAAAGACGCACAGAAAAACAATATACAAGCGGCAAAAGCGATAGCCGATTCAGTCAGGACCACTCTAGGTCCCAAAGGGATGGACAAGATGTTGGTAGATAACCTTGGTGACGTAGTGATTACAAATGACGGTGTTTCTATTTTGAACGAGATAGATATAGAGCATCCCGCCGCTAAGATGCTCGTAGAAGTCGCAGATACTCAAGAAGAAGAGTGCGGTGACGGAACCACTTCCGCGGTAGTTTTAGCGGGAGAATTATTGAGCGCGGCAGAAGAAAGGATAGACCAGCTTCATCCTTCCATAATAGCTAATGGTTATAGATTAGCTTCTCAAAAGGCGTCCGAGATACTGGACGAGCTTAAGATAGAGATTGACCTGGAGGACGAAGAAACACTGAAGAACATCGCTTCCACCGCGATGACCGGTAAGAACGTCGAGATAAACAAGGAAAAACTAGCGGATATCACGGTAGACGCGGTCAGTCATATCGCGGAAGAATCCGACGAAGGATACGTCGCGGATGTAGACAACATAAAGATAGAGAAGAAAGCCGGAGCCAGTGTGGATAACACAGAATTGATAGAAGGTATGATACTCGACAAGGAAAGGCTCCACGACAATATGCCGAGCGATGTCAAAGACGCTAAGATAGCACTGCTCAACACCGCTCTAGAGGTACAGGAAACCGAGATGGACGCTTCCATAGAGATAACCGATCCAGATCAACTTGAAAAATTCGTCAACAAGGAAGAAGAAAACTTGAAAGAGATGGTCGAGAAAGTTAAGAATTCCGGAGCTAACGTTCTTCTGTGCCAGAAAGGTATAGACGACCTTGCTCAGCATTACTTGGCTAGAGAAGGCATATTCGCGATCAGAAGAGTGAAGAAGTCGGATATGAAGAAGCTCGCAAGAGCGACCGGCGGTAATATAGTCAGTAATCTCGAAGATCTCAACGAAAGTGATCTCGGATCGGCCGAAAGAATCCACGAGAGGATGATCTCGGGTTCTAACATGACGTTTGTCGAGGGCACCAAAGAAGCTAAAGCGGTATCCCTACTGTTGAGAGGAGGAACTGAGCACGTAGTCGACGAGTTAGAACGAGCTATCGAAGACGCGGTCAAGGTCGTATCGGTAGCTATCGAAGACGGCGCTGTACTCCCCGGTGGAGGAGCCACCGAGATAGAAGTCTCGAACAGACTCTCCGATATGGCGGGAAGTATAGAAGGAAGAGAACAGATAGCATTCGAAGAGTTCGCTGACGCTCTTGACATAATACCAAGAACGATAAGTGAAAACGGCGGTCTAGACGGTATAGACGTGATCATGAACCTGAACACCGCTCACGAGAAAGACGGCAAAGAGACCTACGGTGTCAACGTAGAAGACGGTGAAGAGCCAGAAGACATGGTAGAAAAAGGAGTTATCGAGCCCTACAGAGTGAAGAATCAGGCTCTCAAATCTGCCACCGAAGCCGCCAACATGATCCTGAGGATCGACGACGTCATCGCCTCTAAAGGCGGCGACGAAGAAGGCGGCGGTCCACCTGCCGGAGGACCCGGCGGTGGAATGCCCGGCGGAATGGGCGGCGGAATGCCACCCGGAATGTAGATGAGTCTAACATCTGCAGATGAAGCCGTCAGATAAAAATCGAAAAACCCCTTATATTTCTATTTTCTAAATTATAAAATAATTACTTGGATTGATGAGTGAAGGTCTCAACGATTCTATCGTCGATATTCGAGTATTAGCCAATGATAAAAAGAGTTCTAAAATGTCTAGAAGTCTACTGCATTTCAACTTCTTTCTGAGCTTCGATAACTTCGTCCCATGCCTCTAGACTTTCTTTAGCTTCCTCTTCTTCCAACCTTTCTATAGCGTATCCGGCGTGAACTATTACATAATCTCCGACTTCTACATCCACAAGAGATACATTAGCTTCTCTGGTCACTCCGCCGAAATCTATCTCGGCTTCATCACCTTCGATCTCTTCGATCAAACCTGGTACAGCGAGACACATTGCAATGTAAACCTACAAATACTTATAATATAAACGTTGTGGAAGGATCATGAAAGCTTTCATCGATAAATGTGAAGATTACGAGAGCTGCCAGAATGTTATCGAGGAAGCTTTTTCCGAATTAGGCGGTATAGATAAATTCGTAAGCTCCGGAGAAACCATATTGTTAAAACCGAATCTACTTCAGGGCAGCGATCCGTCCGAGTGTATAGTCACCCATCCGGATTTCGTTATAGGTGCGATAAAAGCTCTGGAGGAAAAAAATATAGATATGATAGTGGGCGACAGCCCCGGAGGTCCGATGTCCGAAAGAAGGATGAAAAAGGTTTACGATAAATCGGGGTATCTGAAGATAGAGGAAGAGACCGACGCGAGATTGAATTACGATACCGAAACGAAAGTGATGAAATACGATGGAAGGATGAAAAAATCTTTTAAATTTTTGAAGGTCGCTCATGAAGTGGACGGAATAATAAATCTTCCCAAGCTCAAAACCCATTCACTGACCGTCTTTACCGGTGCTGTGAAAAACCATTTCGGTTTGATCACAGGTTTGACCAAATCGGCCTACCACGGCCAGTTCAACAAATTGAACGATTTCGGTAAAGTTTTACTAGATATAAGCGACGCAGCAGAGACGAGGCTGTCGCTGATGGATGGAGTATGGGGGATGGAAGGTAACGGAGGTCCTTCGAGTGGAAACCCGATAAATTCACAAGCAGTTATCGCCTCCAAAGATCCTCTGGTCTGTGATCACGCGGCGTGTAAAACCGTAGGCATCCCCACGAAAAAGGTGCCGACTCTATTAGAGAGCGATTATGAGGAAGATGAAATAGAATATTTGAAGAGACCTCCTTCATTTTTTGAAATAGATATAGACTATCCTTCCGGGGGTTCGACTCCGTGGTGGGCCCCCGACTTTCTGGCTGACCTTTTTTCCAATTTTTATCTCGATCGACCCGACTTGGCTGAGGAAAAATGCGTTCGGTGCGGGAAATGTAAGGAGATATGTTCTCAAGACGCGATCAAGATGAAGAAACAAGGACCCAAAATAAGCTGGTTTAACTGTATCAGATGTTACTGCTGTGCGGAGATATGTCCTGAAGATGCATTGGTATTGGAAGAGTGAGCCTAGTTTTTCAGGAAAATTCAACACGAGATAAAAAGATAAGTGATTTTAAGAAGTAGATAATCTGAAATCGGTTTCAGATCCCGCTCTCTAGATCTTTGATCACTTTTTTCTTATCATCGGCTTTGACAAGCCCGGAAGCTAGCAAAACACCTTTAGTTCCTAGATCCAGTGCAGCTTTGACGTCCTCTCCATCCTTTACTCCCGCACCACAGAGAACTTCCACGTCTGGATTCACATCTTTCACTTTACTTACGGCTTCTTCCACCACTTCGGGTTTCGCAGAAGAAACGGATATGTCTCCTCCGATGAGTTCTGGAGGTTCATAAGCGACGAACTCGGGCTCAAGAGCGGCGGCCGATGCCGCGACATCCGGATTGTTAGCACATACTATTGTGCCTATCTCTTTTGCTTTACATCTATCCACAATATTCTCTATTTCAGAAAGTTTCAATCTTTTTTCGGAGTGATTTATCAACGTTCCTTGAATGCCGGCGTCTACCATCGTCTCTAAGAGCGCGTGACCGGTATTACTCCCTGGTTCTACGGCATCGATATGCTGCGATAAAACCGGAATGTCGGTTTTTTCACTAACCATCCTGATATCCGATGATTGAGGACATACCGCCCAGTTTTCAGTACTTTCCTCCTCTATGGTTTTTGTGAGTTCGAGAGCTTTTTTCCCTATAGAAGGTCCATAAGTCTTGTAATTGACAATAATCGTCGGTTTTTCTAACATGATATCAACTTGAAATCATAAATATATAAATAAATATTGTGGGGATCAACCCTTTAATCTAAGATAAAGGAAGGATAGTATTCCTCCTGCTATGGAATAGCTAACGATGTATCGAACAACCCCCTCCAAAAAGAATATGGGAAAACCGATCAGACCAAAGATTAGACCAGTAAATATCAAAAGCGGAATTAACTTGTAGAAATTGATATCCGGAGTACCGATCTTTTCCCTTTTATACCTGAATAGATAGAACATACTGAAAAATGAAGCTATCAAAGGCAAAAGAAAGGCGTAAGGGATCAATATCAAGCTCTTTAAATGAAAATAAGCTCCCAATCCTATAAATGCCAGCGACATTAATATGGTAATAACACTCATGGAAAACGCTTTGCTCATTACAAATCTATTTTTAGATAATGGAAGTCTCCTCAGCATATCTATAGCTTTACCGTCGACTTTCAAGATAGCGTTGGTAGTGGTGATCGTCAACACCCCCACCATAAAAAGAAAAATCGTCGTTCGATTTACGGATAGATCACCACTCCTGATAGCGATAAATACCTGAGGGACCAAGACATATAAGGGCACTAAAAAACCGGCGATCATGGCAGATTTACGGAAGACTATCTTTAGATCCTTTCTAATCAGAGATAATATAGGATTTTCTAATGATAGAAAGTACTCCGTGGTAGTTTCACGTCTAGTAACTGCTGTAGTCCCTATAATATTATCCCAAACTTTCCTAGATGAGTACAAGTAAAGTGGTATCACTAGTACAAGATGAGCCAGTAAAGAAGCCGTGCTTTTTATAGGATCGAAAACTGAGGCGATGGAAAAGGGATACGCTATAGAATATCTAAGGATTATGTGACTCTGCGCGACGATATAATCCTGAAGATAGGTGATAATAAAAAACATGCTCATGAAAGCTAAAAATCCCAATATTTTGAAGAAATTTTTTACCCACCTGAGTTTCTTTCCTCCTTCCTCGATCCTGAAACCGAAGGCATTGTAGACTAGAAGACCAAAAGTATGGCCGAGCAATATCCCGGTCAAAAACCAAATCAAGGTTAAAATTCCAGTCATGGGATAATATATCAGCAAATAAACGATAGTGGGAAGCGCGATGCCGAGCATCGGTATGAAATCGATGGAAAGGACCGCTGAGAGTTGATATGAACCTATCTTTAGAGGAAAAGGCTTCAATGGTTCGAATATGTCGAGTGAATCGATATAAGATGTTTGAACGGTAGTTTGGTAAATAGCAAAAACGAAGGGGACCACGGCTAAAGTGACCAGTATAGAAGATATCACCGTTGTATCTTCCGCAAAGAACACGGAAGAGGCTAGAGAGAATCCCAGGAGAGAGAATATCAAAGATTGTTTAGCTATCTTTCTTTTCATATTTGTAGCTTTTTTCAATCTTTTCTTGAATTTCCCTTCATCGGTTATCTTGGGATTGTTTTTTAATATCTTGTACTGAAGTTCCCTATAGAGTATTTTCATCAACTCTAATCTTTTCAACCGTTACCACCCATTCCGTCTTCTAACGCTTTTAAAACCGTCGATACCTCTTCTTCCCCCTTCGTAAGCTTCAGGAATACATCCTCTAAGCTGTCTTCGTGTGATCTCTCCTTGAGTTCATCCATCGTTCCCTGCGCTATTATCTCACCGTCTCCTATTATACCTATTCTGTCGCAGATTATTTCCGCCAGTTGTAGAACGTGTGAAGAGAAAATGATGGATTTACCCCTTTCTTTATATTTGAAAAGTATACCCCTCAGTATCTTTGCAGTTTTCGGATCCAAACCGTTCATGGCTTCGTCCAGTATGATGACCTTTGGATCGTGGATAAAAGAAGATATGAGTGAAACTTTCTGTTTGGTTCCGAAACTCAAGGAGCCGATGTATTGATTCATGTATTCATTCAGCTCGAAAGCGTCAACGAAATAATTCACCCTCTTCGTCATCTTGTCTTGATTTATCTCTCTTATGCTTCCGACCAGACTGAAAAATTCAACGGGTGTCAGACTTTCGTAAAGATCAGGGCTTTCCGGAACGTATCCGACCTGTTTCTTCACCTCGTTCGGTTCGTTTCTGACGTCTATACCTGCAATTCTAGCCTCGCCGAAAAATGAGTCTGATACACCGCCCAGTATCTTCAAAGTCGTGGTTTTACCGCTCCCGTTAGGGCCTATAAGTCCATAGATCTCTCCCGCTTTTACTTGAAAGTTGACATCTTTGACCGCCAACTCTCTACCGTAAGATTTTCTTAAATTTTTTACCGAGATGACCGCTCTACTCATCACGCTAAAAAACAAGGAAGAGTTAATTAAGTTTTTGAGGAAATGTTTGTTTGAACAAAATTCCGAAAGATTTTAAATATTCACCTATATTTGAACCGGGTATGAAAGAGTACGACCCAGTAGAGATAGAACAGAAGTGGCAAAAGAGATGGCAGAAGAAAGGTGTAAACGATACTGAAGCAGATAAGTCGAAAGAGCCGTTTTACCTTATCTTTGCCTATCCCGGCGTTTCGGGATTTCTACATTTAGGCCACATGAGATGTTACACGTACACGGATATAATCGCAAGATACAAGAGGATGAAAGGTTACAACGTACTGTTCCCGGCCGGTACTCACCCGACCGGAAATCAAGCTATAAGTCTATCTAAGCAGTTAGAGGAAGGGAATCAAGAAAAAATAGACTACATGAAAAGGAACGGAGCCACGGACGAGGATATCGAAAGATTGAAAGACCCGGAAAAATTGATCGATTATTTTAACGAAGTTTATAGAGATAAATACTGGAAGAAATTCGGCATAAGTATAGATTTCGACTATTTCACTTATACCACGAGAGAGGATTACAAGCAGTTTATCAGGTGGCAGTTCAAAAAGTTGAAAGAAAAAGGTCTGCTCACCCAGAAACCCTATTTTGGTACGGAATGTGTGGAGTGTGGGCCCGTAGCGGTAGATCCTTCCGAAACGGATCTTTCTCAAGGCGGTGACGCGGAAAAGCACGAGTACACTCTTCTCAAGTTCGAATATGGAGAAAGATACGTAACCGCGGCTACTTTACGACCCGAAACCGTTTTCGGCCAGACCAATCTCTGGGTCGATCCAGAAGAAGAATACGCTGTAGCGGAAGTGAACGGCGAAGAATGGATATTGAGTGAAGAGGCCGTCGAGAAACTGAAGTATCAGAAAGACGAGGTTAGGCTCGTAGATCACATAAATGGAAAAACGCTGGTGGGCGAATATGTTAAAGCTCCAGCCATAGGCAGGGAAATAATCGTATTACCAGCGGAATTCACCGACCCGAATGTGGGGACTGGGATAGTGACCAGCGTTCCCAGCGACGCTCCGTACGACTGGATCGCACTCAAGGACTTGAAGGAAAACAAGGAGACGTTGGAAAGATACGATCTGAAAGGGAAAATTGAAGATGTCGATCCCATATCTATAATAGATTCTGAAGAATGGGGTACGAACCCCGCTGAAATGATAATAGAAGAGATGGGGATAGAAAACCAAAACGAGGAAGAAAAATTGGAGGAAGCGACCCAAAAGATATACAAAGCCGGTTTCCACACCGGAACGATGCTGGATTCCTGTGGAGATTACTCGGGTATGAAGGTGCAGCGGGCAAAGGAAGAAGTCAAAGAAGATATGAAACAAAAAGGAGAAGCGGATGTGATGTACGACCTCTCCAAAGAGGTGATCTGTAGGTGCGGAGGTAAGGTCGTAGTAGGGAAGATACCCGACCAATGGTTCATCCAGTATTCCGACGACGAACTCACCAGAGAAAGCAAAAAACACGCCGAAAAGATGGAGATCAAACCCGAGAGTTACTCCGACAATCTACCGGACACGATCGAGTGGTTCCAGGATCGTTCGTGCGCAAGAAAGGGCAACTGGATGGGAACGGAATTTCCTTTCGACGAAGACTGGATAATAGAAGCGATAGCCGATTCTACACTGTATCCCGCTTACTACATACTGGCCAAACACTACAACGACGGGGAAATAGAAGCGGATCAGATGATGGAGGAATTCTTTGATTACATCTATCTGGACGAAGGTGAACTCGGAGAAGTTTCGGAAGCTACAGGTTTGAGAGAGGAAAAGATCTCAGAGGTGAAAGAGGACTTCGAGTACTGGTATCCGATCGATCTGAATTTGGGTGGAAAAGAGCACATGACGGTACACTTCCCCGTTTTCCTGATGAATCACGTGGGGATATTGGACGAAGAAGATCGGCCGAAAGGTATATTCGTGAACTGGTGGCTGGTCGGAAAAGGTGGTAAGATATCCAAATCGAAGGGTGGGGCGGAACCGATTCAAGACGCTGCAGAAAAATACGGTGTAGATGCTCTTCGCCTTTTCTACGCGCACTCCGCCAGCCCGTTCGTGGACAAAGGGTGGAGCGAAGAAGAAGCCTTCAATTACAGGAAAAAGCTCGGCGATATCTGGGACTTGGTAAAAAAGATGAAAAATACTGAAGGCGAAAAAAACAGCGTTGACGAATATTTGAAATCGAGATTTAACGCCATGATGAAGAAATACTACGATATGATGAAAGACTACGATATCAGGAAGGGAGCCAATATAGTATTTTATGACATCCCTTCAGAATTAAGATGGTACTTCAAAAGAGGGGGCTCTAACCATGATCTTTTGGAAGAGGTCGGTAAAAAATGGGTGAAACTTACGGCTCCTTTCACTCCCCATCTCGCCGAAGAGTTGAATATAAATTTTGAATCCAGCATGGTGACTGAAAAGGATTTGCCAGAAATCGAAGAAAGTGCGATATCGGATAAGGTCGAAGCCAAAGAAGAGTATTTACGGGATGTAAAAGAAGATATAAAGCATATTTTAAAGGTGACCGATATCGAAGGAGAAACGATCTACATCTATGTGGCGGAACCGTGGAAAGAGGAAGCGCTGAAAGAGATAATGGATGATCGAGAAAAGGGGATGAGTATAATGGGGGATCTCGTACAGAAGATAGAAGCGCCAAAAGATAAGTTGTCATCATTCGTACAGAAAACTCTGCAGGATATCAAGGAAAAAGGAGAGAAGAAGACCTGGAAAATCTCTTTTGACGAGGTAAGTGCTTTGGAACAGGGCAAAAAATTTTTAGAAAACGAATTCGACACTGATATCCAAATATATGAAGGAGACAAGAAGGATATCTATGATCCCGAGGGTAAGAGTCAAAAGGCCGCGCCCAGAAAACCAGCGATTTACGTCGAATAATCAAAACTCTTAAATCAGTGAGATCTCTATACTTATATATGAAAGCAGTAATCTTAGCCGCGGGGGAAGGCACTAGACTCCGCCCGTTCACCGCTTCTGAGCCTAAAGTGATGATGCAGGTGGCGAACAAGCCCATACTCGAATACGTGGTAGAAGCTCTAGTCGATAATGGCATTAGAGATATAATCATGGTCGTGGGTTATAGAAGACAGCGGATAATGTCCTATTTTGGAAATGGAGATGACTTTGATGCAAATATAGATTATGTAGTTCAGAAAAATCAGCCGCCGACCGGAGGGACCGCCCACGCGCTGTACCAGGCTAAAAACAAGATCGAGGAAGAGTTTATCTTGCTTCCGGGAGATAACGTAATCTCGAAAAGAACCGTTTCCGACTTGATAGATAATATGGACGATTACACCATGCTTATCACTCGAAGCGATCTCCCTTCGAAATATGGCGTTGTCACTTTGAAGAGCGGAGGAAAGAAAGTCGACGAACTCTTCGAAAAACCGGAAAAAAGTCCCAGCCATCTTATATCTACAGGTATATACTCATTTCAACCCGAGATCTTCGATCATATAGAGGATGTGATGAACGAGGGAGACTACGATCTACCCTCGGCTATAGGGAAGATCCTAAAGAAAAAAGACGTGAAAGCCATAAAAACCAAAGGAGACTGGATCGATGCGGTTTATCCTTGGGATTTGCTTTCCGTCAATAGAGCCGCATTAGGAAACATAAAAAAGAGGCAGAACGGCTTGATAGGAGAAAATGTAATCATCAAGGGCGACGTTAAGATAGGAGAAGGGACCAGGATCAGAGGAGGAAGTTTCATAGAAGGGCCCGCTATAATAGGAGAAGGATGTGATATCGGACCCCAAGCTTGTATATCTCCATGTTCCAGTATAGGTGACAACACTAAGATAGAACCCTTCACCAGGATTCAGAACAGTATCATAATGGATGGAGCGGCGATAGGATCTAACTCAACGGTCGTTAATTCGGTGATAGGAGACGGTGTCCATATCAAAAATAATTTCTCCACCTACTCCAGCGATGTAAAAATAAATGCCCAGGGAGAGATTCACGAAGTGAAAGATATAGGGGTGATGATCGCGGAAGATACAGTAATAGGTTCTAAAGTGACTATCGAACCGGGTACTATCATAGGCAAAGAGTGCAAGATCAGCTCGGGTAGAACCATCCGAAAGACTATGGAATCCGGTTCCGAAGCTGTATGAGGTTTTAAGTATGTGCGGAATCGTCGGTTATATAGGGCCTAAAAATGTCGGTAAAGTTCTCCTTCAGGGCTTGAAAAGACTCGATTACAGAGGATACGATTCGGCCGGTGTGGCAGTGAAGGATGAAGGCGAAATGTATACCCAAAAGAAAAAGGGCAGACTGGAAGAAATTTCAGAAGATAAAGTACCAGAAAAAGAAGCTGGCATCGGACATACCAGATGGGCTACACACGGCAAACCGTCGGACAGGAACGCTCATCCTTTTTTAGACTGTGAAGAAAATATATCGATAGTGCACAACGGTATAATAGATAATTTCAACCATATCAAAGATGAACTGATCGATAAAGGTCATGAATTCTCCTCTGAAACGGACAGCGAAGTAATAGTGCACTTGATAGAAGAAAACTACGAAGGAGATTTTCTCGAGGCTTTCAAAAAAACCGTCGATAATCTTACGGGTTCTTATGCTATAGTCGCGATAAGGAATGATTCGGATGAGATTGTAGTTGCCAGAGACAAGAATCCCCTGGTTATCGGCGTAGGAGAAGGCGAAAACCTTGTAGCTTCAGATGCACCCGCTTTACTCGATCATACGAAAAAAGTCAAATATATCGAGGACGGGGACGTGGCTAGGATCACGAAAGACGACGTAAAAGTCTGGAACGAAAAAGACGAATTGGTAGAGAGAAAAACGAAAAGATTGGATTGGGATGTCGAAGACGCAGAAAAGGGCGGTTACGAACATTTCATGTTGAAGGAGATTTTTGAACAGCCTAAAGCAATACACGAGACAATACTTGGGAGGATGACCGAATTCGACGAAGTCGATTTTTCAAATTACGATTTAGACTCAGTCCAATTTTTAGCCTGTGGAACTTCTGCACACGCGGGGTACGTGGGAAAATACATCTTTGAAAACATCGCTAAAGTGCCCTGTACTGTCGAGTTCTCTTCTGAATACAGGCATTCCTCATCCTCAGACAGCTATCCTTTCACTATACTTCTGAGTCAGAGCGGAGAGACGTTGGATACTCTTGCAGCGGCGAGAGAGGCCAATAGAAGAGGTAACGATACTTTGGCTATAACCAACGTGCTTGACAGCTCCATAACGAGAGAGGTGGACGAAGTCGTTTATACTAAAGCCGGTCCTGAAATCGGTGTGGCTGCGACCAAGACGTTCGCTACCCAGGTCATAGTTCTTTACCTTATGGCCATAGAGATCGGGCTGAAAAGGAACGTTTTGAGCAAGGACGAGGCGGAAAAATATAAGGATGAACTGAGACAACTGCCCAGAAAGGTAGAAAGAATACTGAATGACAAGGACGAGATAAAAGGAATGACTGAAGATCTAGCCGAAGCGAACGATATTTTCTTCGTCGGAAGGAACCTAAATTATCCAGTAGCGCTCGAAGGAGCATTGAAACTGAAAGAGATAGCCTATATCCATGCCGCGGGTTATCCTGCGGGAGAATTGAAACACGGACCCTTCGCTCTTTTGACAGAGGATACACCGGTCATCTCACTTGCGGTGAAAGACGATACCTTCGAAAATATGCTCGGAAATATAGGGGAAATAGCGGCTAGAGACAGTCCCGTTATGGTGATCGGTGAGCAGGATAAAGAATTGAGTAAATTGGCCGATTATTCATACTTCATACCGGAGGTTAGTCCATTATTCTCCCCTCTCCTGGTAAATGTAGTGCTTCAACTCATCGCTTACTACACCGCATATAGGCTGGATAGAGATATCGATAAACCAAGAAACTTGGCCAAGAGCGTGACTGTCGAATGATAGAGAGTCTCTTACAAGTTTATAAAGAGCACAAACTACCAGTCTGGCTCTTGATTCTATTTTTACCCATCTCTATTTTGATCGTTGGCTCCATAATCTTACCGGATATATTTTGGGATTCATTCATCTGGAAATTCTTTTGGGGTCCGGTGGTAGCGGATGCTGAAGGAGAAGCCGTAAATGGTCTTTCAGCAGGATACAATATAGTCAATACGATCACTTATGGATTAATCTTGACGATATCCTTTTTTGGAATCAAAGAATTGATAGATCATTTTGAAATAACTTTAGACAAGAAATTCGTCTATGCTTTACTACCTTGGATCGTTCTCGGAGGTTCTCTAAGGAGTTTAGAAGACGTTGGACTTTTCAAAGGATTACTCGTCAAACTAACTATCAGTCCTTCCATATATTTCCTACTTGGATTTTCAGCGATAACCTTGATGATAATCGGAGCTTGGTTATCCAAACTAGAATTAAATAAAATCCGAAGCGTATACGTTCAAGTCCTGGTCCTAACACCTATACCTTTCATTTATCTTTTTATCGCGAGATATCTCACTCACTTTTCTATCTACTTCTTTATAGTTCTCTTCGCAGTTATGACATTGTCTTTATTGGCGGGGACTAGAGAATTCGAGCTAAATGAAAAATACCTTTTCTTTACCTACGGCCTGACTGCTATCAGTATAACTCTTTCCTATAACGCCTATTACATATTATATAGAGAGGGGACTAACGCTCTCGAAGTCGCGCTCATACCGATGATTGGGCTCGGACTTACGACTTTATTTCTTATATCTTTGAAAGGGATCGACTATTCACCAGTCTTTGCTTCGGACACCAGTTTATTCCAAATCTTCACTCGTCCTCTCAACCTGTTAATCTGTTCAGCTCATCTAGTCGATGCTTCTTCCACTTATAGAGGTATCGCGGCATACGGATACTCAGAAAAGCACGTGTTACCGACTTTCATGATCAATCTATTTGGTCCCGCAGTAATATTCATCTTAAAAATCTCATTGATTATATTGATAATATACTCATTAGATAAATTTTTAAAAGAAGATTTCTCCGATAGTGGAGAATTGAAAGTACTTCTAAAATTTGTGATAATTGTTCTAGGCTTTTCTCCATCGATAAGGAATATATTAAGGTTGGCTATGGGAGTTTGAGGAAGACAAAAATAAAAAAAGTGAGCCCGAGAGGGCTCGGGCTAGTAAGCCGAGTGCATCCATCCCATCATTTCTTCAAATACTCTTCTCTGACAGCCTTGGCTTTCGCCATCTTCTGTTCCTGTTCGGCCATCTTTTCTACTTTCTCAGCTACCAAATCCACCCTATAATATAACATGTCCCTAACGGCGGTCCTGATAGCTTCAGATCTAGAGGAAAAGTCGTCCATCTCCACTAAAAAGTCGACCCTGTCGAGGAAGCTTTTTGGAAGCCGAACGTTTACTCTTTCAGTATCAGACAAGTTTTTTCCTCCGATCTGTGTACAAACGACATCTTTTGTATGTCGTTTCTATGTACAATACACATTTAGGACTCCATATTTAATAATTTCGTTTCTAAAAGAAGATAAGATAAAGGCAAACTATTTATTTTATATTTTATATCTAAACCCGTGAAGAAGATATATACCATCGGATACGAGGGAAAGGACATCGATCGATTCCTAGAACTCCTTGAAAAAAGCGGGATTGAACAGCTGATAGACGTTCGATCACATCCTAAATCCAAAAAAGAAAAATTTAGTAAACAGAATTTGAAAAAAGAACTTGTTCGGAAGAACGTCAAGTACGAACATATGCCGGAACTCGGGGGTTTAGGGAAGGAAAATTATAAGGAAAAGATGAAAAGCGAGAAATGGGTCGACGCCTTCAACGATGTAAAGGAGATCGCTAAGCAAACTTCGACCGTTCTGATGTGTTTAGAGAAAGACCCAATGAAGTGTCATCGAAGGTTCATTGTAGATAGACTACAGAAGGATGGTTGGGAAGTCGTGCACATAGGGAGAGGGAGAAAATGGAAGGGTAAAAAACTGGAAGATTTTTGAGTGTCTTCATAACACTTATTAATAACCCACACCTAATTCAAGTTGCATGAAAGATCGACCAGGTGACTACAGAAACGAGATAGATTTCATCCAAGATGTTATAAGCAAGCACTTTCCAGTATACAAGACTGAAGTTGAATTCGATAAAGTGGCGGTTTATATAAAAACTCCTTCCAAGAATCTTTTAGGAAAAAAATTCGATGAACTGAGGAAAGAATTCGTTCCTCAGAATTACGTGCCGCGACTAGTCGAAAAGCAGGGCGAACATATAATTAAGGTGAAAAAGCAGGAAGAAAAAAAATTTAGAAGCGTGAAAGCAAACATCGCCATGCTTTTTATAACTCTTGGAACCACCCTTATAGCTGGCGCCTGGTGGTGGTCGAACTACGATCCTGCCGGTGCAGGCATGATCTCGATTCACAATCTAACGAACGGAGCTTTATACTTCACTTTTCCACTTTTGCTGATCTTAGGGATCCACGAAATGGGACATTATTTCATGGCAAGATATCACGGCATAAAAGCATCTCTACCTTTCTTTCTACCGATGGCGCCTCCTCTGGGGACCATAGGGGCGTTTATCAGCATAAGAGAACCAATTCCAGATAAGAAATCATTACTAGATATAGGTATAGCTGGACCTATTGCCGGATTCATAGTCGCTATCCCGGTCACCGTGATGGGTTTGTATCTGGGTTCTACTACCGATCCTACCGCAACCATCCCTGCAGAAGGTGTTCGACAGATCTGGCGTTTCCCGATCATAATGAAAGGCATGGCTAGATTTTTGCCATGGGGAGGTGGCGAAACGATACATCCCACGCTTTTCGCGGGATGGGTGGGATTCCTGGTCACAGGTTTGAATCTATTGCCAGCTTCACAACTCGATGGAGGGCACGTCATTCGTTCTCTCTTTGGAGATTATGCAAAATATATTAGCTATGTAGCTTTTGGATTTCTCATAATCGTAGGTGTATGGCAGTACATCGGCTGGGTGGTTTTTGCGGTACTGATACTCTTCTTAGGAGGCGTGAAACATCCTCCGCCGCTCAACGACATGACCGATCTAGATAAGAAAAGATTGTTCGTCGGCGGGATAGCGATAATGATCCTTTTCATCAGTTTCCATCCCGTGCCCATAGAGCAGGAAGATTTCAGTTATGATTTCAAGGTGGAATTGGAAGAAAATCCGGTACAGGAACTCACCTTGGGTGAATCAGTTAATTATACGTTGACTTTGAAGAACAAAGGTAAAAATGTCGATGTAGGAAACGGGGTAGAATACGAAGTCGGTTATCTCCTCTCGAACGAAAGTTGGGACGCTCGTATGTGGACCCGACGACAGGGTAACTGGACAATGGTTGGAAATGAAACCAAAGTCATACTGGATATCGGAGAAAATAGATCATATAGAATAGAAGTGACTCCTACTGAAAATTCAACATCTCAAACCGATATAGTCTTCAAAGCTAAAACCGATGTCACAGGTGAAGAACGGATAAAGAAGAAAGAGATGGCTAGTAAGATAGGTGATGGACACAAATTTAGTTTGATATCGGACAATATTTCTTTGATACAGGAAAATCGTACAGAGTTCAAGTTTTCTCTGATAAACATTGGAAGAAATGATTCTTATGAAGTATGGGTGGAAAATATCAGCAGGGAAGGTTGGAAAGTAGATTTTGAAAATATCAGCGATGAAAAAATAAACCTCAACCTTTCTGAAAGAATCGATTTCAAAGCGGTCCTGAAATCAAAGGAAAACTATACTGCAGAACCAGAAGACGACCTTACCGTGGTCAGGATAAAGATCGGTTTCCACTCCCAAAATACTGGAAAAACGAGAGAGATCGATCTAATGGGCATAAGAGTCAACGAAAATACCTAACCGTTAAAACCTTATTCTTTTTTGAAAACCGTAAAATGTCTGTCCAAAGATCCATGGACCCTTACCTTATATTCTTCTATCAGTTTTAGATGCTTTTCACCTTGTGAAACGTACTTCTTGTCGGGAAAAACTGCTGAGAGATATCCGCCTTCATTTAACTTTTCCTTAGAAGTCTTGAACAATCTTTCATATATCGGCGACAGGCTTTCTTTAGAAGTAGAAGACGCTCTACCGTAGGGTGGATCGGTCACTATCACGTCCGTATCGTCAGGAATATTCTCAGAAACGTCACCCATTTGGAGTGGAGCTTCCACTTTAAATTCTTTTAGATTTCTCTTACATCCTTCGATCATCTCTGGATCCTTATCGCCCCCGGAGGGTTTTAATCCCATCTCTGACGCTTCTATGAGGATGCCTCCAGTCCCGCAAAAAGGATCATGCACTCTAGAGCCTTCGCCGGGACGAGCTAGATTTATCAGAGCGCGGGTATAACGCGGCTTGAGAGATATAGGTGAAGAAAAAGGTCTATTTTTCACCTCTCTTGATCTTAAATCCTGTTTGTCTTCCTCGTAGACTTTTCTACCGACGTACTTCCTATCGGAGATCAAAACCGTGATCTCGTGATCAGGAGAACCAAGATCGATCGGATTTGTCGAAGAGATGGTATCGCCCAACTCTCTCTTTATCTTCTGACTATCCGCTTCAGCATCCTCGATTTTGCGGGTTCGTACGGCTGCGCTTCCCTTTGGAAGTTCGATTTTTTCCTTCAATCCACCGAAATGATCCTCAGAGATTACACCAATTTGACGGTAAATAGAGTGGGTCAGTCCCAGCCTAGAGCCTAACACATCTATAGGACAGTCAGTTTTGAGAGAAAGTAGACCTGGATCCGACCTTATTAGTTCATAATCGTAAGAGAGAGCCTCGATAAGAGCGAAGATCTCCGCTCTAGCCAATTCATAACGCGGTCCAACGAGCTCAAAAAAGACTTCTTTCATCTTACAATTTTTCTTCTATCTTTTCCTTCAATTCTTTGTCATTCACATTTTCGACGAACGAGACTTCTCCATCGATTATTATTGTGGGTACGTGCGTGATATCGTACTCGTCTACCATCTTCGGAACGTTCTTCGGTCTATGATAATTGACTTCAACTTCTTCTTTACCTTCGGTGACTCTTTCAACTGCTTTTCTAGCGGGGGGACAATCTGGACATGTATCGCTATAGATGAAATCGATTGAAACTTTTACTTCTTCTTCAGTAGACATGTTTTCAATATCTTATCTAATAGGGTGATTTTAATCTTTTGTTTTCTGTGTAAAAAAATAAATATAAGTATCGTATTATTCGTATTACGTTGACATAAGAGGGATAAAAATTGGCCGGAAATGACTTCGTTGAAACTATAACGGATGATGATTACGAAGATTTCGTAAAAGAATATGATCAGGTGATTTTAGATCTATGGGCTACTTGGTGCGGACCCTGTATCCAAATGGACCCTATTGTTGAATCTCTTGCGGAAGAACACAATCACGATATAAAGTTTGGAAAAGTAAACGTAGAAGAAAACAAAGACGTCCCTGCGGAGTTCGGTGTGCAATCTCTGCCGAGTGTTCTAGTATTCAGGGACGGGCAACTGATTAAAAAGATATCCGGAAAACTCGACAAAGAAGAATTTGAATGTCTTCTAGAAGAAAACTTTGAATTGGATCAGTAAAAGAAAAGTTCATAGGTCGTCCATATCCTGTATCGCTTCGACTATCTCATCATACCATCGATCGACGCAGGCCTTAGCTTCTTCTTTTATGTTATCTAAAGGTCTCCTCGAATATAGAAAATAGTATCCCCCGTTCCGAATATTCTGTTTTTCCTTATAGACCAATCCACATTCTAAGAGTTTCTCTAAAGATCTATAAGCGGTGCTCTGATCTTTTTCTATCTCTTCGGCGATCTCCGAAGACCTGTACTCGTTCTCCTCCGATAGGACCGAAAGAATCTCCTTGTCCAATTCTGAGAGGTTATAAATACACTCTATCACGTTATCGCAGTCTATATCTTGCTTAGTCATATCCGGTAACATATTATTGCATAGTAATGACATAATCATACTTAACCGTTTTGAAGCGTAAAATACAAATCCCAGCAGATTTTACGGAATAACAAGCCGCAGTAACTCAGATTGGGAGAGTGCCACGCTGAAGACGTGGATGTCGCCGGTTCAAGTCCGGCCTGCGGCACTTTTGGTTTTGTTCTATGTATCTGACGAGAGAGGAGGAGAAAATCCTCGAGGGCGAGAAAGGTGAAGGTCCAGCAAAGGCTATGGAACTTCTACTCGCGATAGGTAAGATTTATGACGCGGATAAACTCATCCCTATCAAATCAGCACAGATCGCTGGCGTTTCTTACAAAACGATGGGTGACGCGGGTTTGGACTTCATCAAGGACTTTTCTGATATGGCGGAAGTGAAAACCAGAGCGATGTTGAATCCGGCCGGTATGGACCTTGAAGAAGAAAATTACGAATCTATCGAGTTCAGAGAAAAACAGAAAGAGATGGTTCAGGCATATAAGAAAATGGGGATTGAGACAACTTGTACCTGTACTCCATACCTTGTAGGAAACCGACCTGAGTTAGGAGACCACCTAGCTTGGAGTGAGAGTTCCGCGGTTTCTTTCGCTAATTCTGTTCTGGGCGCTAGGACTAATAGAGAAGGCGGACCCTCGGCTTTGATGTCGGCAGTAATCGGAAAGACACCGAAGTATGGACTCCACTTAAAAGAGAATCGAAGACCTGAGGTAGTTTATGATGTCAAAGACGAGGTTCCCTGCTCATTATTGGGTTACTTGGTAGGAGGGGACGTTGGAGAGAAAATTCCTTATTTTAAAGGATTAGATGCTTCAGAGGACGATTTAAAGTCTTTAGGGGCAGCGATGGCCGCCACAGGTTCCGTGGCCATGTATCATGTCGAGGGACTGACTCCAGAAGCGGATGATTTTTCAACGAAAGATCTAGAAAAAATCGAGATTGGAAGTGAAAAGATCGATGAGATCAAGTCGGAACTCAAATCTGAATCAGAGCCGGATGTTATCGTTATCGGCTGCCCGCATGTTTCAAGCGGAGAAATGAAGAAAATAGCCGATCACTTAGATGGGGATGGAAAAAGTAACGGTCCCGATCTGCTCGTTTACACTAGCAGGAAGGTTAAAGAAGAGATGCCTGAGAAGGTCAATAAAATAGAAGAATTTGGTAGAGTCATCAGCGATACGTGCATGGTTGTCTCTCCGTTGGAAGAAAGATATGATGTTGCGGCTACGAACTCTGGAAAGGCAGCCGAATATCTTCCCAAAATGGCAGATCAGGAGGTAATCTACGCCGATATGAAAACTTTACTGGAGATGATAAAATGATCCTGTCCGGAAGGGGGATTTCAAAAGGTGAAGCCGAAGGAACCGTAGTGAAAGTGGACAAAGCAGTTTCTTTTCTTGGAGATGCCGATCCTAATTCAGGAGATGTATTCGGTGAAAAAAACATCACAGATAGCATATTCGTTTTTCCAGGCGGGAGAGGAAGCACCGTTGGATCTTACGTTATTTATCAGTTGAAGAAGAACGGAACCGCGCCTAGAGGTATGATAAATAATAGATCCGAAACCATAGTTGCGTCAGGATCTATAATATCCAATATACCGCTGGTAGATGATGTCGATATAGGTCTTCTTAAGGAAGGGGACGAGGTGAAGCTAGATGGCGAAGAAGGTACCGTTGAAATTAAGGGCGTGGAAGAAGTAGACGTGGTAACTGCCTTTTTAGAAAAGAACGGTTCTATACTCCTGCTAAAAAGAGGTGAAGACGTAGGAAGCTACAGGGGAAAATGGTCCGGCGTTTCAGGTTATCTAGATGTGGAAAATCCGTTAGAGCAGGCAGAAATAGAGATCAAGGAAGAAACTGGTCTTGAAGCTGAAGTTATCTCAGAAGGTGATACGATCAGGGAAAGATACGAAGATAAAGTTTGGAAGATTCACCCGTTTCTATTTGTAGTCGAAGGTTCACCTCGATTAAATTGGGAAAACGAAAAGTTCGAGTGGGTGGATCCTGAAGATATAAAAGATATGGACTCAGTTCCAAAACTATGGGAGGCATACAAGTCTGCGAGGTGTGAAGATGAAAATAAAGATAGATGATAAGATAGAGGATAAACCTGCGGTGTGGATGGAAGACGAGAAAGTAAAGATGATAGACCAGAGATATCTTCCTGAGGAATTGAAATTCTTTACCGCGGAGGATTACAAAGATGTTCATCGGGCTTTCAAAGATATGATGGTGAGGGGAGCTCCAGCCATAGGTGTGACCGCCGCTTACGGATTAGCTCAATCTAAACTTCAAGGAGAAGATGTCGATGAGGCTGCGGACTATATAAAATCCGCCAGACCAACGGCATATGATCTTTTTTATGCCGTAGACCACATGTTGGATAGACTTGATCGGCCAAAAAAGGCAGCAGATGATTATTCTAAGATGGTCACGGACAAATGTAAAAAAATAGGCGAGCACGGGAACGGACTTATCGAAAACGGGTACGATATTTTGACACACTGCAACGCTGGGGCTTTAGCGACGGTAGACTACGGCACCGCACTCGCTCCTATGAGAGCTGCAAACGGTTCCTGTAAGGATATACATGTATTCGTAGATGAAACTAGACCACGATTACAAGGTGCTAGATTGACGGCATGGGAACTCTATAATGAAGATATCTCTCATTCAGTGATAGTCGATAACGCTTCAGGACACTACATGCAGAGAGGAAAGATCGATATGGTGATAGTGGGAACGGACAGGATAGTCGCCAACGGAGATATTGCCAATAAGATAGGGACATATGAGAAAGCGGTGTTGGCTAAGGAAAACGATATTCCTTTTTATGTCGCAGCCCCTATAACCACTTATGATGAATCTATCGAGAAAGGGTTAGATATTCCCATAGAAGAACGTGATGAAAAGGAAGTGAGGGAGATAAACGGTTCTTTGATAACTCCTGAAGCTTCGGATGTCAAGAATCCGAGCTTTGACGTCACTCCAGCTGAATTCATAGACGGTTACATAACCGAGAAAGGTGTGTTTTCTACTTCAGAACTAAAGGAGATGTTTTGACAACAAGATACCAAAAAAATTTAGTGATTCTATTCAAATAGAGGGTTAGATGGGAAAAGAATGGATCTCGGCTAGCGATGTCGAAAAGTTTGGATACTGTCCTTTAAGCTGGTGGCTTCACCGTGAGAAAGAAAAAGAAGTCGAGGATGAAAATTTAGAGAAGGGGAGGGAAGAGCATAAAAAAATAGGCGAAAAAATGGGGGTGTTGAAAAAACAAGAAAAAAAACTTGACCAGATCAAAAATATCATACTCTGGTTGGCTATCGCTACAACGATAGTTTCGATATTCGGTATCACGTTTTTGACTTCGAAGGAGTTGTTTAGTAATATATTTATCATCTTATCCTTGATTTGGCTATTCGCCGCTGCACTTTTTCTTTATCTAAGCGAAGGCCGTAAACAGGTCATCAAAGAAACAAAATCCGAAAGAATAATCCTTATTTTTTCTATGATAGCTACTATGTTCAGCGGATTCAGTTTTTCTCTGATGTGGAAAAGTAATCTTATCGCCCAAGCTGCACAAGTTGTATCTTTATCGTGGTTGATCGGTGCAAGCTACTGGCTCAAACGTTCCATGGATATAGAGAGTAGAACTGAAAAGGAAAGGAAAAAATTGAAGATGAAAAATGGAAAAATCGAATATGTAGATGAACTCAAAGATCAGAGTGATATTTTGAAAGCTGAGGAGTACAAATTGAGAGGTAAACCAGATATCATATTGAAAAAAAACGGAAAACCCGTTCCTGTAGAAGTGAAAACGGGAAGAGTGCCTGAGGGGCCTTTCTTTTCTCACATACTTCAGATAGCGGCCTATTGTTTTCTCGTAGAGAAAGACATGGGAGAAAAACCTCCATACGGGCTCATCAGGTATGGGGAAACCGAATTTGATATAGAATACGATGATTCATTGAAGGAATTACTTCTAGAAAAATTGGGGGATATGAGAGAACATATCGATGGTAAAGAGGTTCATAGAAATCATAACAGAGAGGGTAAGTGCATAAATTGCTCTAGAAGGGATTTGTGCTCTGAATCTTTAGACTAATCTTTTTCACTCATCTCGTCTATTTTTTCCTTCATATCCTCAACGTCCTTTTTCATTTCCAGCATTTCTTTTTCAAATGTAGTAAATTGTCTAGCTGAAAATATACGATGAGAAATGAACATCCCTAGAAATATAGCTCCCACGACAGCCAGGAATGAAATGACGACAAGAACGAATATAAAACTCATGAAATTGTAATAAATATCTTCGAATTGGATCCACTCGAATATGATCCCTATTGCTATAGACGCAACGAATAATATCCCAATACTGATTATGATCAAGGAAACCGGCATCTTTTTCATGTTTCTTCCTCCACTTCATCTAGTGGCTCAAAGAAAGGCAAATCTTCTCTTTCTATTTCTTCCTCTTCTCCAGAGTAATATATTATTCTATATGCTATTTTTCTTTTTGGATTTCGGATAAATGTGGCATTGAAATTATATTTTTCCCCTTCCATCTCTATATCAAGACTCAGATTGAATCGGCTACTAGACGTCCTATACTCAAGACCAAAACTGTTCTCTTTATTTACTACATCAGTTTCATTTATAGAAAGAGTAATATTTTCATATTGGATCGGCTCCATCCTCTGTAAATATATAATAGTTTCTTCACTATTATTTTCACCTTCAACTGAATCTATGACTATCCTGGGAATATCCGTTCCGGGAGGTTCAGGATTGTCCAAACATGCTGGGGTGAGAGTTAATAAGATAACTACAAGAACTATCGAAAGATGTCTCCTCATCGACTATAAATCAGGAAAGGGTTTTATTAAATTTGTTAATAAACTTTAGCGGAGCCAAGGTATGAAGAAGTATATTATCTTTTTTGAAGAGGGTTTCATCTTTCCTGGCTTTCCACATTGATAGCAGGTAGACTCTAATCTCT
>CAZPCW010000014.1:0-37365 GCA_964585175.1 uncultured Thermoplasmata archaeon | reverse complement strand
ATCATCATTGTTATCACTACTTAAATCTTGACGAAATTTTTTGCAGACAATACATGAATTTCTATTGGCCATCAAAGTTTTATACTAGAAGGATGTAAAAGGAAAGAGAGCAACTTGGAGTGTTATCAATATGGCGGAGTTTGAAGTAGTTATCTCAGATCCAAAAGATGGAAACAGCTATCAGAAAAAAGTAGACGGACAACATGCGAACAGGATCATCGGTAAAAAAATCGGTGAAGAAGTAGACGGTATATTCGTTGAACTGCCCGGTTACAAGTTACAGATTACGGGCGGGAGTGACATAGACGGATTTCCGATGAAAGATAGTATACCCGGGCCCGGAAGAAAAAAAGTACTAGGGAAAGACGGTGATGGATTCCGATCTATGTCCGATGGTGTGAAAAAGAAAAAGACGATGAGAGGAAATACTGTCTCCGATGAATTAAACCAAATCAACATGAAAGTCATAGAATCGGGTCCTAAAGATATACCCGAACTGTTAGAAGAGGAAGAAGGAGAATAATAGATGAGCGTTCCTGAACAACCTGAAGTAAATATAGGCATGGTCGGCCACGTTGATCACGGTAAGACCACTCTTACCGAGGCTCTCAGCGGAGAATGGACTGATAGACATTCTGAGGAAACCAAGAGAGGCATCAGTATCAGACTCGGATACGCGGACACCGCGTTCTATAAATGTCCCGACTGCGAGGGCAAGGAAGCGTACACACCTGAAGAAACTTGTAGGAACTGCGATGGAGAAGCCCAATTTCAAAGAGCAGTATCTTTCGTAGATTCTCCAGGCCACGAGACCTTGATGGCTACCATGCTGACCGGAGCCTCTATCATGGACGGGGCTATATTGGTCATAGCAGCAAACGAAAAGTGTCCCCAACCTCAGACTCAGGAACATCTTATGGGACTGGATATATCAGGTGTTGAGGACATCATAATCGTTCAGAACAAAGTTGATCTTGTCAGTGGAGAAAGAGCAAAAGAGAACTATCAGCAGATAAAGGAATTTACCAAAGGTACGGTAGCGGAAGACGCTCCTATTATACCCGTTTCAGCTCATCACGATGTCAATATTAACATACTTATTGAAGCTATAGAAAAAGAGATTAGTACTCCAGATCGAGATCCAAACGTTTCTCCCAAGTTACCCATTGCAAGATCGTTTGATATAAACAAACCCGGAACTGATATATCCGAGCTTCGTGGAGGAGTAATAGGCGGGTCGTTGATCCAGGGAACTTTTAACAAAGGCGAAGAAATTGAGATTAAACCCGGTATCGAAGTTGAAGAGGGTGGAGAAAAGCAGTGGGAAACACTGGTTACGGAAGTAGAAACAGTGAACTCGGGAAAACTCGAGCTTGAAGAGGCTAGTCCCGGAGGATTGATCGGTGTAGGAACGAAATTAGATCCAAGTATAACGAAATCGGACTCGCTTTCTGGACGAGTGGCTGGTTATCCAGGCGAATTACCGCCAATCAAAGACGACTTCGTCATGGAAGTGAATCTATTCGATAAAGTAGTGGGGATGGAAAAGGAAAAGAATGTAGAGGAGATTAAGACAAGAGAACCTTTGATGCTGACCGTAGGATCCTCTACAACGGTGGGTGTAGTTACCTCCGCAAGAGAAAAAGAAGCCGCCGTTAGATTGAAGAGATCCGTTTGTGCGGAGGAGGGGCAGAGAATCGCGATAAGCAGAAGGATCAAAGGTAAGTGGCATCTAATAGGTCACGGCGTCATAAAAGAATAAAAATCCTTTACCCTATTTGTCTTTTTGATTAGTTTTTGGATCGTTTATTTGTAGAATTGAAGAGATTTTTGTACTCAAAATTAATTCGTTCCTCAGTTTTAACTCTATAAAGTTTAGATTCCAGCTAAAAAATCGATGAATAAGGTGAGCAACTGACAGCGGGCCAGGAATCGCTGACCTTCAAACAGTCCGGTTTATCTTCCTCCCCGAAGGGAGCAAGACTCCGGGCCTAAGCCGTCGATTCAGGGGTCCACACTATGGGACCTAAGCTTCCCGTGGGCTCGCGCACCACAGTACCACAGAGCACGCTGGTGGACTTAACTTCCGGGTTCGGAATGGGACCGGGTGTTTCCCCACCGCTGTGGCCGTCAGTTGCTCGTTGATTTTCTTAATGAGGGGTGGTATTTATGACTTTCCCACGGCATTTTCAGATCGACCAACACGTTTATTTGTCGGTATTCTTTAGATATTTTCAAACGTAAACCATACGGTGAAGACATGAGACCGGCTTTGATCTTCGAAATATTACTTTGGATCGGCTCTATATCCCTTTTGTTCGGATATCTATCCCAGTACAAGAAGCACTTTACAAGAACTATAGGTTATATACTTGTAGGAATATTTTGGATCGGAGAAGCGCCTCATTTCTTGGAAATTGATGACTATTTCAATGCCGGACTATGTCTGTTGGTCTTACCCTTATTCGCCTATTTTGGCTATCACGAATACCTGTCAAAGAAATGGGAAGAAGATCCAGAGGTCATGAAATTTCTGGCTGGAGGGATATCTATAGCCATGTTGATATACTTTGGTATAGAGCGCATACCTCTCATGTCGGGATTTCTTATCAAGGCGGTCTCTGAACAGACTGTATGGGTAACGGATCTAATCGGTTATGATTTCTACGCGGGTCAAATTCATTACAGCGGTAATCCGGTTCTTTACAGGGCAAATCACGAGTCCATATATGTTCCGATAGTCGGTTCCAATATCCATATCATTCTAGCATGTACCGGTCTCCAGGCTTTGTCGGCGGCCGGTGCTCTAATATACTGTACCACGGCTAAAATGAAAGTAAAACTCAAAAGTTTACTTATCGTTCTCCCCACTCTTTACGTAGCGAATATCGGTAGGAATGCACTGGTCATATATCTGACAGTTGAAGGTATAGTTCCTTTTGACGTGGCGCACAACGAAATAGCAAAAACAGGTTCGGTGATAGTCCTCGTGATACTTCTTCTGATTGTGTTCGAATTGATGCCTGAATTCCACGATAATATAATGAGTGTTCTGGCACTGCCGAAACGAAAGTCTAACCGCCAGAAACAACAGAAAGAATCTTGAGGGTCATATTTTCTTTTACTTCATCGTCTAACGGGACAGGTTCTCCATCGGACGTTACTATCACTGAATCCACATGATAATCGAGGGACTCTATGACATCAGAAACTTCACTTCCTTCTGGTACATCGATAGGTCCTTCGCCTTTTATCTCGATTTTCATCAACGAGTCATAGAAAAAGGAGGTATATATATTCAATGACAGTTTTTCTCTATACTGAAGAAAAGAAATAGAAATCGTTTTTAGGTTTGTTCGTTCAAATCGTTCTTAAGTTCCCGGACACTGTTCGGCCACTTCCTCGTCGATATCTTTGTCTCCGTAGGCTTCATCGAAGTGTTCTTTGAAGTCACCAGCGACACTTTCTGCTCGTTCGTCGTATTTTTCTTTTTCATCCCAAGTGTTCTTGGGCCAAAGCACTTCATTAGGCACGTCTGGACACTCCTTCGGTACCATCACTTTGAAGTGGGGATGTTTTTTGAATTCTACATCTTCTAATTTACCGTTCAGTGCGGCGTCGACCATCGCCCTGGTGTAATCGATGTCTATACGGTGACCTTCTCCGTAGGGTCCTCCAGTCCAGCCAGTATTTATCAGATAAACTTGAGTTCCGTACTTTTCCATCTTTTCTCCGAGCATCTCGGCGTAAACGTCCGGATTCCTGGGCATGAAAGGCTCACCGAAGAATCTAGAGAACACCGAAACCGGTTCGTCAATACCCGTTTCTGTACCGGCCAATTTGCTGGTGTATCCCATCAAGAACCAGAACATCGCCTGTTTCTGAGTGAGTTTAGCGATCGGAGGTATCACACCGTTTGCGTCCGCAGTGAGGAAAAGTATGGTTTCAGGATGATCTGCTGTCGACTCCGGTTTTATGTTCGAGAGGTACTCCAAAGGATAGGAAGCTCTAGAATTTTCAGTCAGCCTATCGTCATAGAAATCGAAGGTTCCGTCAGGATACATCATGGCGTTCTCGACGATGCTACCGTGTTCTTTCCAGTGGTCTTCATGCATCACCGCGTTGTATATCTCCGGCTCCTTCTCTTCATCAATATCTATCATTTTAGCGTAGCAGCCGTTCTCGAAGTTGGCGATACCGTTTTCGCTCCAGCCGTGCTCGTCGTCACCGAGAAGCGCTCTAGAGGGATCCGCCGAGAGCGTGGTCTTTCCCGTTCCAGATAGCCCAAGTAAAAGTGCTGAATCGCCGTTTTCTCCTTCGTTAGCGGAGCAGTGTATCGGAAGGATACCTTCTTCAGGTAATAGGTAATTCATAACGGCGAACATCAATTTCTTGACCGTTCCGCAGTAAGCCGAGCCGTATACTAGACCTATCTTATTTTCGAAATCCATCGCGACTAACATGTCCGAGGTCTCGCCTTCTTCGGTCTTTCTCAGAAGGCCCTCGTACTTCTCCTTATCCAGCTTGTCGTAAGGAAGCGCTAGGAGGATGAATTCATCATCAAAGATACTCTCTTCAATTTCGTCTGGTATTGGTCTGAACATATTATCGGTGAAAAGCGCGGTCAAAGCCTTGTCTGTGACAGTTTTTGTCGGAAGGCACCAGTCAGAATCTGCACCTATTACTCTATCAGTGACGTATACTTGCTCCTTATCCCTTAACGTCTCGATAGCGTCTTTTAGAGCCATCTCGAATATTTCCGGGTCGAGCGGAATATTATTAGGTGAATCCCAATCTATCTCGTCAGCTATCTTCTTTCTCTTAACTATAGTGGTGTCTTTCGGACTCCTACCGGTGGATTCCGGCGGGGTCCAAGTTGCCAAAGCGCCGCTCTCGCTGACAAAAGCTTCGTCGTTGTCGACACAGTTCTCTATCATCTTTTTTCTTTCAATATTGTCTTTGATGTTCTCGTGTTTTTCTAAAATCGAATCAAGCTCATCACGAAATTCCTCAACAGATAACCTTCCTTCGACCATGTAAATCACAATAAAGGGTAAAACGAAGGTTATATAAAATGTTTGGAACTAATGTGAACCGTATGGAACTTAAGACGCCCTCGATAGAAGAATACGACAGGATACTGGAACTTTGGGAAAAAGCGGACCTTCCTTACAAGCCCGAAGGAAGAGATACTAAAGAAAATATAGAGAGGGAACTCAAAGAACAGTCCGAGTACTGGATCGGCGCCTATAAAAACGAAAAACTGGTCGGTATAGTTTTCGGGACCGACGACGGAAGGAAAGGTTGGATCAACCGTTTAGCTGTAGCGGAAAAGTATAGAGGTCAGGGAATAGGCAGGATTTTGGTCGAAAAGCTGGAAAGTGTCTTCGAGGAAAAGGGTTTCAAGATCTGGGCCGCGTTGATAGAACCCGATAATCCTGAGGGGATGGATTTCTTCGAGCACCTAAACTTTGAAGATTCCGATATAAGATACTATTCTAAAAGAGAGAGCGATAAGGTTTGAATCATTCTGAATCGTTAACTTCTGGTTCTGTAACGAAGTAATATATTATGACGGTCCCTACGATTCCAACGAAAAAAGCGAATATAAATGGGTACTTTCTTCCGAACGTGTCTGAGATCATTCCACTGACGAATGAACCTCCGGCCCAGGCCATATTTTGGAAGAAGGTATATATCCCCATACCTTTCCCGCGGTTCTCTTTCGGTGTCAAAGATGTAACAAGTGCTGGTATAGAAGGTCTAGCTAAAGAACGTCCGATCGTGTAAAATATGATGATCAAAGCTAATGTATAATAACCTACAGCAAATATTATTGCACCTATAAAGACAGATGCCATAAGTGATCCAGAAACGATCATCTTCTTTTTGCCGATCCTATCCGACAAGGTTCCAGATGGGAACATGAAAACGACTTGAACCGCCCCTATTATCGTAAAAATGTATCCTATCTGCACCATGTTGAGATCTAACAAGTTCTTACCATAAATGGGAAGCATGGGATATAAAACGGCTAATCCTAAAAATACTGTGAAAGAACCTACCGAAATACCCAAGAAAGTCACAGGGTGTGGTGTGATACTCTTAAGATAATCCATGGGCTTTGTAAGGATGTTCTTTATCCGAGTTGTCTTTTTCATACCTTCTTTCGTCTTTTGGGTTTCACCTTCAAATGACTCTTTCAGGCCAAAGAGCAGTAATAAACCGCTGGTCAAAGCGAGTCCGGAAGTGAAGAAAAAAGGCATCGACAAACCGAAGTTGCCCGCGATCAGACCTCCAAGCATAGGTCCCACGGCATTTCCCGTCGCAAAAGTCAATGTATACAACCCCATGGCTTTACCTCTATCTTCTTCTCTCACAACGTCCCCTATATATGCCATAGCCACGGGCCATACCAGACCGGAAGCCGCACCTTGAGCGCCCCTGTATATGAAAAGCTCGGGTAATGTTTTCGCCATTCCAAACATGAACATGACCACGGTATAAACGAACATACCGAAGACCATCAGGGGTTTTCTACCTATTTTATCCGCTAACCATCCACCTATCGGCGAGAAAACCAAACGAACGACTGCAAAAACGGCCATCATCCAACCTATGAGGGTGTCCGTAGCTCCGTAGGTCTCAGCGTATACGGGCAAAAACGGCATGACTAACCCGAAACCGATCATGCTGACAAATATGGCGAAACAGAGAATCAGCAGTTCTCTGTATTTGAGTACAATTTTTAGGTCGGCTAGAATGGATTTAAATCCAAAATTTTCTTCTTCTTCTTGGCCTTTCTTCATCAAAAAATTTGAATTTAGCAAACTACTTAAAGGTTTGCATCATCATACAAACAATTTTCATATACCCTTCTTAGGATTGATTTCTATGACCGAAGAACTCGATATTGTGAACGAGGAAGACGAAGTGATCGATGTCAAGAGAAGAAAAAAGGCTCACGATGAAGGTTTGAGGCACAGGAGTGTAATGTTTTTCGTGTTTAACCGAGAAGGAAAACTATTGATGACCCGGAGGAGTGAAAATAAGAGATTTTATCCCGGTCGGTGGAGCATAGTTCTCGGCGGTCATGTGACTTCAGGGCTGAGCTACGAAGAGGCGCTGGAAAAGGAGATGGGGGAGGAAATAGGGATAGTTCCAGAATATGAAGAGGTCGGCTCTTTCAGCAAAGATATAGAAGAGGAAAAAGAAAATGTGAGGTTATTTAAAGCTGAAGTGGATCCTGAAAAAGTCAAACTTTCAACAAAAGAATTCGAGAGAGCACGATACATCGAATCTTCAAATATAGAAAAAGAACTAGAGGAAAAGGAATTTGTCCCGGAAACAGAGGATGTTTTGAGATTCCTGAATAAAGATCAAGTTTGATTTCAGCGCTTTTCTTCCGCTATTTTCTCGGCGATCTCCTGTGAGATCTCGATGGTGAGATTACTGCTTTCCTCGGTTATAAATACCAGCTCTCCAAAGATGATCTTTCTCAACTTCTGCTGCTCTTCGAGACCCTCGGTGAGTTCCATTATATCTTCAGCTATCTTGTCTAGAGCTTCTTCATCTCTCCCAGGAAGAACTTCTTCGATCTTTTCGATTATGAATCTTTCGAGTTCAGATTTTTCCTCCATATGTAGCTCACCATTAAATTTCTGTCACACTATCGAAAAAGATATATTTAGTTATATGGGGTTATCTGGTTTTTTGTGTAGAAAGGCGAAAATATATAATACAATTCCCTTTTCATCTAGAATGATGGCAGAAAAACTAGAGGGCGTTAAACCGACGCGGATGGAACTCCTCCGGATTAGAAAGAGGAAAGTTCTAGCCGAGAACGGACACGATCTTTTGAGCGAGAAGAAAGACGCTTTGATAAACGAGTTCTTTAATATCGTTGATAGGCGAAAAGAGCTCAGGGAAAAACTAGAGAAGAAACTGGAGGAAAGTTACGAAAGCTTGATCGACGCCCAGATGATAATGGGCCAGAACGAAATAGAGTCGATAGCCGACGGTTCTCCTACAATGAAAAGTCTTGACATTGAATCTGATAATATCATGGGCGTGAAAGTTCCCAAGTTAGAGCCCGATATACCGGAGGAAAAGTTTTACGGTTATGCCGACACTTCGGTCAAACTTGACGAGTCGGTAGAGGACTTTAGGAGTGCACTTGAATTGGCGCTCCAGTTAGCCGAGATCGAAGGTAAATTGAACAGGCTAGCCGACGAGATAGAGAAAGCGAAGAGAAGGGTCAATTCTCTCGAATACAACTATATCCCTAAATTGGAAGCGACTATCAAGTATATAGAGAGACAGTTAGAAGAAAGAGAAAGAGAGGACTTCTTTAGAAGAAAAAGGATAAAGTCTATGATGGAAGAAGAATCTTGAATATCCGGTGATAGGCTGAAACAGTTAATCGAAAAATATTTTGATACGCCTGAAAAGAAGGCTAAATTGTATCTTTTGATAACCATAGGGCAGATATGGGCGGTGATAGCCATGGTTATCGGTGTTCTTGTTTTGATATACTTTTTGATGGATAGGATGGGTTTTCTAGGAGTGATGATATAATGGATATTGATATTTTGGTCAAAAATATATCAGAGATGCACACTATGCGGGGTCCGGACAGGGCTAGAAAAGGAGAAGAGATGAAAGATACTGGAAAGATCGAAGAAGGAGCGATCGCGGTCAAGGGTGAAAAAGTAGTGGAAGTCGGAGGTACTGAAGAATTAAAAGAAAAGTACGACTCAAAAAAAGTTATAGATGCTTCAGGGAAAACTGTCATACCGGGTTTCGTAGATCCACACACCCATCTTGTTTTCGCGGGTTCTAGAGAAGACGAACTCGTTATGAAGATAGAAGGTAAAAGTTATATGGAGATCCTAGAAGCGGGTGGAGGCATATTGAGTACCGTGAGAGCCACTAGAGACGCGACTAAAGATGAATTGAAAGAACAAGCTTCTGAAAGATTGGAAAGGATGATGAGACAAGGTACAACAACGGTAGAAGCAAAAAGTGGATACGGCCTCGACAAAGAAAACGAGATCAAGTCTCTAAAAACGATCGAAGAACTGGATGAAAATCATCCCGTAGATCTTGTTCCCACTTATCTTGGAGCTCATTCACTTCCACCTGAATTCGAAGAAACCGAGGAGTACATAGAATACTGTATAAAGGAAGTTTTACCGAAGATCGTGGATAGAAACCTGGCGGAATTCTGCGACGTATTCTGTGAAAAAGGCGTGTTCGATGCCGAAGAGAGCAGAAGACTTTTGAGAGTGGGTCAAGAGAGCGGTTTGAAGTCCCGTGTTCACGCGGATGAGATCGAAAATATAGGCTGCAGTAGCATGGCAGCAGAAATCGACGCGATCTCGTCCGAACATCTAGTGGAGACGAATGAAGAGGATATCGAGAAGATGGCAGAAAGCGGTACTATAGGGATACTCCTTCCTGGGACTCCTTTCATGCTGATGGAGGACGAATACTCTCCCGCGAGAGAGATGATGAAAAAAGAGATGCCGGTCGCCTTAGCGACGGACCTAAATCCCAACTGTTGGACCGAATCTATGCAGAGCGTTATCACATTAGCCTGCTTGCAGATGAAGATGACTCCGAGCGAGGCGCTGACCGCCGCGACTTTCAACGCCGCTAGAGCTTTGGATAGGGAAGATGTTGGCATACTTGAGGAAGGTAAAAAAGCCGACTTTTTGATCTTGAACGTTTCTAATCATATGCATATCCCCTATCGTTTCGGAGTCAATCTGGTGGAAGAAGTCTACAAGTCTGGAAAAAAGGTTGTTAAAAATTGAAAAAAAAAACAAAGAGATATTAACAAAATTTAAATATCTTCCAATTCGTCGGTTGATTTGATCTATGCCAAAGAAAAGTGGAAAATCATTTCTACAAACTATAAACGAGAAAACTAAGAAAGCTAAGAATTCTCGCTTCTCTGTTCCAATTTATGTGCTAACTAGCTTCTTAGCTTCTGTTTGGCTGATATTTGTTAATCCTTGTCTGATGAATATTTTACTCCCTGTTATTGCTATACTAGTAACCTATAAATTCTATGACGAAGAGAGCTTCAAAAAGCTCATAGTGGCGGGTCTTATAGTCTGTATCCTGATCAGTCTCACGACTGCGGTTTATCAAACGGGAATCCTTTATGGACGCCCATCTAGAGATCTTTCTTCTCAAAATAATCTTTACAACGGGACCGTAAATCCAATTTATGGTGACACCAATACTGAGTTCAATCTAACGGTCGAGGTCGATGAAAATTTCATAGAAAACCACGATCAAGAAAATTTTACTTTATACGCCAATTTTTCATCACCCACTATTGAGGGTATCCGGCAGAGTGAATTCAAAGGATATAATATGAGTAAAATAAACGGGACTAACGAGTATTATGCGGTAGTTTCGGATCTTCCGAAAAGATTATTCAATCACTTTTTCACCCTCAGGATTAATATCACTGAAGAGATGGGAAATATGACCGAAGATTCGGCATATTCCTGGGAGACCACCTCGCTCGGGTTTGGACCTGTGACTATCAAAAGATCGACCGCTCTCTGGCAGATCACGCTACAGCGCGGCATAGCTACTACGATAGTTCTATTACTCGGCATAGGATTGCTTTGGGTCAAAAAACGTATGGATACCAGTGTCGAAGAGAGTACGGAAGGGCTAGAGAAAAAGGAAGAAGAATTAGAAGATTACTGTCCTGAATGTGGTCATCTGTTGAAAGGAAAGGACGAGTGCGATAGATGTGGATGGGTGAGAGATATCGCGGATGAAAAATACAAAGAGAACGGAGAAAAGGACTAGTCCTTTTTGGGAACGTTAAATCTAATTATTTCTTTTTCAATGTAAGAGCGGAGTTGATTGAATATGGAATTTGAGAGAGTAAATGTTGAAAAAGAAGAGGGTATGAACGTGATTCTAGGTCAGAGTCATTTTATAAAAACCGTAGAGGACATCTATGAAGCTTTGGTCACGTCCGTTCCAGAAATCAAATTTGGACTAGCCTTTTGTGAAGCGTCCGGAGATAGACTGGTGAGGTATGACGGTACCGACGAGGAATTAGAAAATCTAGCGGTAAAGAACGCGGAGAAGATAAACGCTGGTCACTCCTTCATCATTGTCATGGAAGAAACTTTTCCGATCAACGTTCTGAACGCGGTAAAAAACGTTCCAGAGGTATGTAGGATATACTGCGCGACCGCAAATCCTCTAGAAGTGAT
The DNA here is from genome assembly GCA_964585175.1 of uncultured Thermoplasmata archaeon. Taxonomy (GTDB): domain Archaea; phylum Thermoplasmatota; class Thermoplasmata; order Halarchaeoplasmatales; family Halarchaeoplasmataceae; genus Natronoplasma. Next base: position 26,113 of record CAZPCW010000014.1, on the reverse strand, counting down.
CGTAGCGGATTCTGAAGGCGGCAGAGGAATCTTAGGAGTGATAGACGGTTCGCCGACAGTAGGATTGGAAAGCGAAGAAGATAAAAAAGATAGAAAGGAATTGTTACAGAATATAGGTTATAAACGCTAGGCTCCGAATTTTTCAGTTCTATCCGCTAAGTCTTTCAATATATTCAATAGATCGCCTCCGGTTATCCTATTCATTCCGCCACGGCTGCATGATATCTCGTCGTAGCTCTCTATATGATCCGTCCTCACGTCTTTACCCCATATGGTAAGAGGTAGCGGATCCCCACTGTGGTCTTTTATGGTTACTGGAGTAGAATGATCTCCGGTGATTGCTATATACGTATCTTCCAATTCCTTCAATCGATCTAACGAGGAATCTATCTTCTCGATGAAATCAATTTTTTGTTCTGGTTGACCGTCATGTCCACAAAGATCAGGTCCTTTTATATTTACAAGCATGAATTCCTTTTCGTTCAATGTATCCAAGGTCTCCTCTATTATGCTTTCCGTATTCGTATCCAGTCCTCCCGTAGCTTCTTCAACATCGATGATATCCATACCCGCTAGAGAACAGACTCCTCTGACCAGAGGTATGCCTGAAATCGCACCAGAATTCAAATCGTGCTTCGACTCTATATCTTCAAGCTTAGGCACTTTGCCTCCTCCTCTAGGTAAGATTATGTTGGCAGGAGGTTTACCTTCTTCTTTTCTTTCTTCGTTCACTGGATGATCATCAAGGACTTCTACCGTTTTTTTCACGAAAGTGTTCAGTATCCTCGAGGACCTCTTATTTTCTTCCGAATCTACTAGAGGTACAGATTCGTGAAATTCGGTGTTCGGTGCATGAGGATCTACATCGCTGACGTCGCCGCCTAGGCCTCCACTTTTCAGGACCAGTACGCATCTGTGTTCGACCGCTTTCTCGAACTCGAAATCCACTTCGAGATCCATCTCTCGTACAGCTTTAGCGAGTTCGTCCTGGCCTTCCTTTATTCTGCCGGCTCTCCTATCGACTATCTTTCCGTCTTCGACCGTAGCGAAATTACATCGAAAGGCAACATCTTGAGGGTCGAGTTCAATACCTATACCTGCAGCTTCAAAAGGACCTCTCCCTCGATACACCTCGTATGGATCGTAACCTAAAAGAGAAAGGTGACCTGTATCGCTACCAGGTCTTATTCCAGGCGCTATAGTATCCATTATTCCGTTCTGCCCATTTTTAGCTAGATAATCTAAGTTGGGCGTCTCGGCCACCTGTAAAGGCGTCTTTCCGTCTAACTCATCTACCGCTCTATCCCCTACTCCATCCAATATAAGCATCAATATCCTATCAGCCATAGTAAACCACCAAATATACAGACCGCGCTTGAGATAGCTATAAGATTTACCAACGATTTGGTGAGCAGACCTTTTCTCTCGAATACCGCTCCGAGTAAGCTATCTATTTGACAGCCTATGAACCCGATGAATGTCCCGATTAAAAGAATTTTAGGTGAGATCAACCCTCGACCCGAAATATAAAACACCATCTCGGCGACGAGGAAAGTATACAAAGACCCGATGAAGGCCCAAAATTCTCCGTAGACGGAAATCCCACCATTTGTGCCTGGTTCTACTTTTTCCATATTTGTTATGAGATACACGCTATCCGAAGTGACACCTATTTCAGAAGCTAAGGTATCGGAGGCGGCTGCAGCTACACTGACCAAAAAAAGGGGAATCACAAAACGCTGGTCTAGAAATCTTATATTCAAGATCCCTTCGGAACTACCTAGGAGCAACACCCCAGCGGGAACTATTCCGTTCGCTAATACGTTAGTCCAACCTCTTTCACCTTTGAAACCCTCGGCGACATTCTTCTGCTTCTTGTACGGGAACTTGTATTTTGTAGCTAAAAAAGCGCTGAAAAGAAATACTAACAAAATTAAGATACAGCTAAGCCCTCCTTTCAAAGCGATGATAAATCCTATTAGGAAAGCCGCCATAGAACCGTCTGCGTTCAGGAGACCCTTGTGATACGTTACCAGGGCAAGGAACGAACAAATGATTAAGATAATTACCAGGTCGAAAACTGCCATTTTGCATATTTTACAACCCCACAGGATATAAAACTTACGTCGTTTATAGTAGGAAAACTATGAGAGACGCAGAACGAGCCTCGAATACTTTCGATGCCATAGCAGAACACTTCGACAAAACAAGGAATAGGCCGTGGGAAGAAGTCAGGGAATTTTTAGAAACTTGTCAGGGAAAATTATTAGATGTGGGCTGTGGAAACGGAAGGCACATGGAAGAAGGTTTAGAGAAAGGTTTAGAGGTTTATGGAGTAGACGTTTCAAAAGAGCTTCTACAGATATGTAAAGAAAAATTCGACAAAAAAGCTACGTTAATAAGATCTGATGTGAAGGATCTTCCATTCGGTGAAGAGAGTTTCGATAACCTGATATTTATCGCAGCTATACATCATCTGAAAGAAGGGCGAATCCAAAGTCTAAAAGAAGCGAAAAGAGTACTTAAAAAGGGGGGAACGATACAGGTTTCCAGCTGGGCGAGAGAGCTCGATAGATGGGATCTAGAGGAAGAAAAACAAGATGTAGTGGTTCCTTGGCACCGGGAAGACGGTGAGGTGATAGATAGATTTTATCACCTATATCGTCTGGAAGAACTAGAAGAAGATGTTCAACACAGCGGTCTTCATGTCGAGAGGGCTTTTCACTCGAAAGGAAATAATTATGTGATAGCCGAAAAGAGGTAGAGAAAAGTTTTCTGCAAAATCACAAAGATTTATATTTTTAGTTTCATTCAGGAGAATATGCGAAGAGTGAGGTTTAAAGATCAGTCAGGATCAGTGAGGATCGGAGAATGGAAAGAAGACGGTGTGAACTACTGCGGGGAGTTCTACGATCTTGAAGATATAGATATACTCCCTCCGGTAAAACCGACAAAGTTGGTCTGTATAGGGTTGAACTATCAAGATCATGCTGAAGAGACCGGAAAAGACATACCAGAGAGACCCAAACTTTTCTTGAAACCACCTAACACTCTAGCGGGACACGGTGACACGATAAATCTCTTTTCAGACAAAGAAAGGATAGATCACGAAGCCGAACTGGGAGTCGTTATAGGTGAACAGTGTAAAAGTGTCTCTAAGGGAAACGCGATGGATAAGGTCATGGGTTTCACATGTGTCAACGATCTTTCCAACAGGGACGATCAGCGGCAGGAACAGAACTGGGTGAGAGGAAAAGCCTTCGATAACGCCGCTCCTGTAGGACCCTTGATCGCCTCTCCCGACCTAGTGCCCAAAGATGCGGAGATCAGGGCTGAGGTGAATGGAGATGTGAAACAGAAATCAACGATAGATAAACTCGCTTTTTCCGTTCCGGAACTGATCGAAGAGATAAGTTCTTATCTAACGTTGGAGCGGGGAGATATAATCTCCACGGGCACTCCATCTGGAGTGAGCCCGATAGAAGACGGAGATGAAGTTAAAATAACCATAGAAGGCATAGGAAGTCTCGTTAATAAATTTAAAAAATAGTTTTGTAGGGAAGGAATAAAATGAAAGATAAATATATTGGAATTCTAGCCGTGGTATTGGCCTTTGTTAATCTCGGTATTCCTTATCTTGTGCTAAAGAACACTGCAAGTTTTATGGGAACTTACTTATTTTGGATAATTTTGACTCTCCTAGTGATAATTTTCGGTATCTGTAATGTGAGGAAGTGGGGTGATGTAAGATGAATCCATTGTATGTCTTCCTAGCTCTCGGACTGTGGTTCTTCTTAGGCGTTGTCATAGCATATCTTGCAAGGAAGAGGTTGGGCGAAGGACTTCCCGATTTTTTCCTCGCGAATAGAAAATTAGGCGGATTTATATCTGGCATGACTTACAGCGCCACCACTTACAGCGCTTTTATGATGGTAGGTCTTGTCGGCTTGACTTACCTTTCTGGAGTAGCAGCTATTGGTTTCGAGATGACCTATCTGATGTACACTATAATTTTGCTCCTTATTTTTGCGCCTAGATTTTGGGTTGCAGGTAAAAAGTTCGATTATATTACGCCTCCAGAACTTTTAGCCGGAAGATATCAGAGTAAATGGGTGGGCATAGTAGCATCGATCATATGCCTTGTCATGCTGATTCCTTATGCTTCTGTTCAATTGATGGGGATAGGATATCTCCTATCCGGACTGATGCCGAGTTCTTTCCCGAATATGTATCTCGTAGGTGTACTTCTTGCAGCTTCATTCAGCACCATAGCTTCTTTGGTCGCAGGGATGAAGTCGGTCTCGTGGACTGACGCGTTTCAAGCTTTGACTATGCTTTTCGCGAGTATCGCGCTGCTTTTCTTCGTATTCTATCACTTCTTCGGTTCTCCGGCGGGTTTCGTCTCGACCGTTAGTAGCGAAACCCCTGAACTGCTGAGGCTGAACTGGGATCTCAAGATGTTCATAGGATTGTCCTTGCCGTGGGCGTTCTTCGCGGTCACGAACCCTCAGGTATCCCAGAGGATGTTCGTTTCCGACTCTCCCGTCAGTTTGAAGCGTATGATCATCTATTTCTCGATATTCGGATTCATCTACACCGTGATTACGACGCTGCTGGGCCTATCAATCGCAAACATCGGTGGCCTTTCCATCGGAGCTCCGGATCAAGCCATAGCCGCCCTACTTACCAATGTACCGTCGGTCCTCGGGCTGGTCGTTTTCGTCAGTATCTTTGCGGCGGCGACTTCTACACTCGGCTCTATAATTTTGACCCTCAGCTCTATAGGTTCTCGGGACTTGATAAAAAATCTAGATAGGGATATCCCAGAAGGTAAAGAACTGCTGTATGGAAAAATGTTGATCGTGGGTATAGTAGTGATATGCGTGATTTTCGCCAACCTTAAGCTAGACCTTATCGCGGTGTTGTCCAGCATGGCGTCCGGAGGATTACTGGTGATGGCGCCCACTATAATCGGATCGTTCTTCTGGAAAAGATCGACCGCCGAGGGCGCTCTAGCGAGTATGGGTATAGGAGGTGTCCTGACCGCATCTCTCTACATCACCGAATGGTATCCGTTCGGGTGGTGGCCTTCGGTTTGGGGTCTGTTAGTAACGGTGGCTCTCTATATTGGAATAAGCTATATGACCGAGCCTCCAGAACACACTGATAAGTTCCTAAGAGAGATAAAAGAGGGTATGGAAAAAAACGGATTCAAGTGATATTTATCGTCAGCAGGTCACGTGGATTATGAACACGGTACGTTCTCTAGGATAATCGTTGGTTTGACCGACTAGATCGGAAGTCTTTCGCTCGGTGAATTCGACATCGTGTTCTTTGAGGTATTCCTTCGTTTCTGGTAGAAGAGCCAATTCCCCGTACTGCCCGGTACCGATAACTACTCTGTCTATATTCGATTTATCGACATCGTTCAGATATTCCTTCATCTCTTCTTTTGTGAATTTGTGGCTTGTCCCGTGCTGGTCCTTAGTGATCCATTTTTTTCTTTTGATGATCTCATCCGGGAATATCACTATGTCGTGGTCGTAGGTATCTCCGTTCACGATGACCTGTCCGAAAGACGTACTTTCGATCAATATGGACACCTCAACAAGTCAGATGAAAACCTCCGGCTATCTTTTTATGGCCTTCGATAAGTTCGTTGTATCTCTCGCAAGCTTGCTTAGTGGGATAAGACTCTACTTTGAATTCCAATTTTTCTGAAAGACTAGACGGCACGCTCATCCTCCCCGAATTGCCGGTTCCGATGATTAGGATATCCGGATCGTAAGCGAGAACGTCTCCAAGATCTCTTTTGACGACTCTGTGACCGCTCTCTCTCCACCATCCAGACTCGACTTCCCTACCTAGAAGTATAACGTCGTCGGTGTACTTTTCACCCTCTATGACTATATTGCCGAACGAATAATCTTCTATGAAGTTCGAGCACATATTAAAAAAAAGGAGATTTTTCATTTATATTATTTTCACTTTTCGAAGGATGAAAAATCGATAATCTTTTATTTAGCGTCTTTATAGAGGTAGATAAGGTGGAAACATATGAGTAAGATAACGTTTAGTATCATAAAGGCAGATGTAGGAGGTTCTCCAGGCCATTCACGAGTGCACGACGATCTCATGGAAGTGGCACGAGAAAACCTGGCAGAATCGGACGCTCTGATAGACTATCACGTCACACACTGTGGAGACGATCTAGAACTCCTGATGACTCATAAGGAAGGAGAAGATTCAGAAAAGATACACTCGCTCGCCTGGGACACTTTCCAGGATGCCACGGAAAAGGCTAAAGAGCTCGGTCTTTACGGTGCAGGACAGGATCTTTTGTCCGACGCCTTTTCAGGCAATGTAAGAGGGATGGGACCGGGAATAGCGGAGATGGAATTCACAGAGAGAAAAGCTGAGCCCGTAGTAGCTTTCTTGATGGACAAGACCGAACCCGGAGCTTTCAACTATCCCATATTCAAGATGTTCGCCGATCCGTTCAATACCGCGGGATTGGTGATCGATCCTTCACTACATATCGGATTCAAATTCGAGATATGGGACATAAAGAAGAACAAGAAGATAATGATGGAAACACCAGACGAGCTTTACGATATACTGGCGCTTTTGGGCGCTAAAGGAAGGTTCGTCATAAAGAAAGTGTATCCCAAAGAGGAGAGTAAGCTGCCCGCTGATGAGCCCGTCGCCGCAGTGAGTACCGAAAAGCTGTATCAGATAGCCGGTGAATACGTGGGCAAGGACGATCCGGTTGCTGTTGTCAGGTCTCAGTCCGGACTTCCCGCTCTGGGTGAAGTTCTCGAGCCTTTCTCACAGCCTTATTTGGTATCTGGTTGGATGAGAGGAAGCCACAACGGTCCGATAATGCCCGTTTCAGTGGAAGACGCTCAGTGTACTAGATTCGACGGTCCTCCGAGAGTAGTCAGTTTGGGAACTCAGGTGAATAACGGCGAATTCAACGAACCTTCGGACTTATTCGACGATCCAGCGTTCGATAATGTCAGGGAGAAATCCGCCGACGTAGCCGACTACATGAGACAGCACGGACCCTTCGAACCTCATCGATTACCGATGGAAGAGATGGAGTACACCACTCTTCCCGACGTGATGGACGAGTTAGAAGACAGGTTCGAAGAGGTCGACGAGTAAATACAAAAATCACTTTCCTTTCTTTTTTCTATCTAAATTTTGAAAATAGTCTTAGAGGTCTAATCAATTTTATCTAATTCAGCTTCACACTGTTTTGTCCACCAATTCATCCCTAATTCTTTGAATTTATCGTGACTTTTCTCTAAATAATTTTTAGCCTGTTCGTTCTCATCTTGTTCTCTATATAGTCTACCAAGTTCATAAAAAATCTTGAACTTCTCAACATTGTCCTCGACTTCTCCGATCAGGTCTAACCCATCATTTAAGTATTTTTTAGCGTCATTTAATTTCCCAATTTTTAAATAAAGTTTGCCATTAAATCTGAAGGTCATAGCCCTTTCATTTACGAGATCGAGTTTATCGCTTAAATTCAATGCCTTTTCTAAGTACTCTTTCGCATTATCGGTTTCCTCCAATCCTAAATAAGATTCTCCCATTCTATTGAATATAAAAATCTTTAAACGCTTATTTCCTACTTCCTTAGTAAGTTTTAGACTTTCTTTGAGATATTCTAACGCTTTATTAAATTTGCCTTTTTTATTATGTACTGACCCCATGTTAAGTAAGCTTTCTGCTGTACTATTTTTATTACCTATTTCTCTTGAATTATCTAGACTATTTTTATAAAAATCTAGCGCTTTTTCAAATTTTCCTTTTCTATGATAGATAGAACCTATATTGTTATAAGATTTAGTCACAACAGGTTTATCATTTAACTCTTTTCCTATTTCTAATGTGTTCTCAAAATGATCTAATGCTTTGTCGAACTCAGAAATAGATCCATACACAACTCCCATATTTAAGTTAATCTTAGCCTTACCAGCTTTATCATTTATTTTTTTAGCATTCTTCAAACCACGTTTATAATGGTCTAAAGCTTTGTAATTTTCCCTTTTTATATTGAAAATATTACCCATGTTATTTAGACTTCTGATGATGCTAAGTTTATTATCTATTTTTTCTGCAATCTGTAATGTTCGTTCAAAGTACTCGATAGCTTTTTCTAGATCACCCATTTTTTGAAAAGTAGTTCCGAGAGCAATGAATGATTTACTCAATGCGAGATTGTCTTCTATTTCCTTGTTAATCTCTACGGATTCTTCCAAAGATTTTAATGCCTGATCAGTTTGACCTTCATCTAATTCTATAGATCCTATCTGATAAAGAGCTCTAGCTATCTCTTTTTTACCTTGTACGTTTTTAGCAATTCTTTTCTCTTTAGAAAATATTTTTTTAGCTTTTTCATATTTTCCTTTTTTAGAATAAACTTGACCTTTAACATCCAATAAGTCGCATTTTAGCGTGCCTTCTCCATCATAATTAGATAGACCTTTATTTGTTATATCGATAGCTTTTTCATAATCTCCTTGTGTGATAAATATTTGGCCTAATTTACTTCTCATCCTCCCTATGACCAAAGGATCGTCTGTTTTTTCTAAAATTTCTTGGTAATGTTTTTTAGCCTTATCTAGATCTCCTATCATCTTTTTAACGTCCGCTAATTTTTCGCGTATCTCAATATGTTTTTCTTGCTCATTTAACTTCAAGGCCTTCTTATACATATCTACGGCGTCGTCATGTGCATATACCCTCTCTGCTTCCTTCCCTGCTTTTAAATAATATTTTTTGGCTTCACTCTCATCACCAGCTTTTTCGTAATGGTATGCTATATCAGAATAATATTTGTTAATATTATCTTTATGTATTTCTTTAATATTCTTTGCTACCAATCTATGAAATCTCTTTTTCTTTATATCAGAATTATTATTATAAATAACTTCTTTTATAAGGATGTGTTGAAAAGTATAACTATCGTTTTCATCCTTTTCTGACCATAATTTTCTTTCCAGCAATTCATCTATAGAATGCAACAACTCTATCTCTGTCAAATCGGTAAGTTCTTTTAATAATTCAAAAGGTATCTCTTCACCTATTACGCTTCCTATCGAAGCTATACGACGAGATTCTTTATTCAAATCAAAATCAATTCGTCTTAGAAGTATATCTTCTATATTAGGAGGTATTTCTAATATGTCTTTTTTAATGGGATAGTCTGATGTGTTTGGCGGTAATTTTTTTTCTTCTTTAAGATGTTCCATGAATTCCCTAACATATAATGGATTCCCTTCTGAATTTTTATAAATAAGGTCAACAAATTCTGATGAGATATTATTTAGAGAGGTAAGGGAATCCAATATTTCCCTAGTTTCTTCCCAATCGAATGGTTTTAAAATTATTTCCTTGAAATTGGATGCTCTAGATAATCTATTTATTACTGCATTAAGGACATGGTCATCATTTACCAGTTCTGGTCGATATGCCCCTAGAATAAGTACGGGGTTATCCGACAAGTTTTTTGTCATATAATTCAAGAGATGAAGTGTAGCTTTATCAGCCCACATCAGATCATCGAGAAAAATAATCAATGGTTTCTCCTTAGATAGCTCTTTTACTTGATTTGTGAACTCAAAAAATAGAGAATTTTTACTCGCTTCGATATAGGAATTGTCTTCGATTTCTAATTTTTTTTCTGATGTTACTTGGGACATGGGCAATTCAACATCCTCATCATAATTCTCAAATGCTTCCTTTAAGGGCAAGTAAAAGTCAGAAGTTTGTGAATAAGCTTTTCCAGTAATAAATATAAATTTCTTTATTTTTATACTATTCTTGAACTCATTTACGAGTGTGGTCTTTCCTATCCCGCCCTTCCCTTTTATAAATACAGTAAAGCCCTTTCCCTTCTTCACTTTATCCCAAACATTCTTCAATTTTTCAAGTTGATCTTTTCTGTTTACAAAAGAAAGCTCATCTGATTCTTTTTCCTCACTCAGATCCAATATATCTTGATTTTTCAACCTCACTAATATATCTAATAAAGAATTTATATTATCAAATTTTTCTATTACTTTACTAGCCTTAAATTCCTTATTACCATCTTCAGTTTTGACGGTTATTTTCTTGTCTATGAATTTTTCCGAAATCTCTTTTTCTTTTTCTTTTCCTTTATCCGTGAGATAATAGACCTTTCTTTTTCTGTTCTGTTTATTTGTTAGATATTTCTTTTTTTCTTTAACATATCCCTCTCCTTTCATCTTTCTAATGATTCTACTCACCCGCCCTATACTACCATCGACAACCTTAGCTATTCCTGCCTGAGATATTTCATAAGGGGTTCTTCGTTTTTTCACCTCAGATTTATAGTTTGATAGATGTAAGAAGATCCTCTCTCTGATACTTGAATTCATCCAACGCGATATGAGTGTTTTTGATAATTAAATTTTTCTGACAAAAACCGCAAATTTGCACTAAAATCTAATATAACTAATCTCAACATTTCCATTCGCTCTTTAGATTGAAATCTAGTAGAAAAGAGTAAAGGCGTGAAAATATGAAAAAAGAAAAGATAGAGCAATTAATGGCATTTGTGTGTGTATTCCTATTGATATTTTCGATAGGGACAAGCGCCGCAGGTGCCTTTGGTAATGAAAAAACGGATAGTGACACTAAGGATATTATACTAGTTAATACTGACGAAGTCAAAGATGTTTCGGTGATCAACGATCTAGGGTTAAACATTCTAGATAGGTATAATAAATATACCTTGATAGAAGGGAGTGAACAAGAGCTAGAGATTCTATCAGAAAAGGGAATCGAGTATGATTCTCTTGAAGATAGAACAGTGATTCATACAGGAGTAACAGAATTCGATTTTAAAGAAGAAAATCCAAACATTGATTTAAAAACGAGTGGGTTCGAATCGGGCGAAGAAGGTTCATATATCGTTCATATGCTTGGCCCGATCAATCCCGAGTGGATAAACACATTGAAAGATAAGGAAGGAGTACAAGTGAAGAATTACATGCATAACTACGCATACAGAGTGAAGATGGAACCAGAAATGAAAGAAGACGTGATGTCCTTGGATTTCGTTGATTGGGTCGGCATATATCATCCTGGATACAAGATAGATCAGGATATAAAAGATGCCCAGGATGTCGACCAGGCAGAGAAAATCAAAGTATTCTTGGATGGAGACACAGAGATGCAGTCAGCCGCAAAGATAGCTACCAAACTGGACAAAGTGGACTTTATAAACTTACAGACAAATCAACTGAAAGTAATCGGTGAGACTTCTAATAAAAAGGTTATCGAAAATATAGCTAAAAACCCCGACGTTAGATGGATCACCAATAAAAAAGAGATGGAATTGAAGGACGAGATCGGAACACAGATTACAGGTGGCTTCTTCAATCCAGACGATCCTGACGCTTCTCCTTACAGAGAAGAAGGTGATTACGGTAGCCATGCCAATCAACTTGGATTTAAAGGTCAAGGAATAACAATCCAAGTGGCAGATACTGGGTTGGGCGACGGATCGACTCCCAACGCTGGACACCAAGACTTCACCGGAAGAGTGAAAGGCGGAACTGACCTTGGTAGCACGGTAAACGGTTGGTTTGACGATCATGGTCACGGGACTCATTGTGCTGGATTAGCTACAGGAGATACATATAACGGGAATGGAGTAACTTATGACGGATGGACCGATTTCTATGTGGGCCAAGGAACCGCACCCGAAGCTCAACTCTGGGCCTCCCAGATATTTGACAATGGGGGTAGTGGAGATTTGCCATCCGATTATTACGATATCCCCGCAGATGGGAAAATGAATGGCGACGCATATATAAGCTCCAACTCTTGGGGCGAATCTCGTGGCGACAGTCAATATGCCGAAACCGACACTGCCTACGACAAAGCTGTGAATGACGCAAATCCAAATACTCCAGGAGACCAGCCCATGAGTATATTCGTGTCTGCTGGTAACGGTGGATCCGAAAACGCTATAACGAGCCCGGCGACCGCAAAGAATACCATAGCTGTCGGGGCATCCAAGAATTACATGCCTGACTCGACTTCATATGGTAACGGTGATTCCGACGTTAGTAATATTGATGACATCGCTAGTTTCAGCTCTCAAGGATTTGAAATGGACGGAAGGGTCAAGCCAGATGTAGTAGCACCAGGTCAAGCCACTCTTTCAACATCTACTCCAGAACTCTCGAGTTCTAACTTATATGGCCTATACTCTGAAGACAGTAGCTACGAATGGTGTAGCGGTACTTCTCAGGCAGGTCCGACTGCTGCAGGTTCCGGAGCTGTTATAGCAAATTATTACGAGGAAACTTACGAAGAGACCCCCAGCCCAGAAATGATCAAAGCATTGATGATCAATGCGGCTAAAGATATGGATGATGAAGCAGGAAATACGGAGCCGATACCGAACAAAGCCGAAGGATGGGGCAGAGTATTCCTACCGCCCATCGTAGATCAGGATATGTATCCAGGATGGGATGTTTGGGATCAACCAAAAGCATTAGAAACAGGTGATACCGCATCATACGATGTTAACGTGGCCGACACAGATCATCCATTAAATGTCACATTGGCGTACTCTGATGTTTATGGCGAACCTGATAGTGGTACCGAATCCAATCCTGCACTTAAAAACGATCTATGGCTCAAGGTAACAGATCCTGCAGGAGATGTTTGGTATGGGAACGCATTTGAAGACGGAATGTCAGTGAAAGGTTCCGGACAGATAGCTGCCGGTTTTGATACAGACGGTGACAACAACGATGATCGTAACAATATTGAGAACGTGTTCATACCTACTGATGAATTAAAGTCCGGTAGTTACACTATCGAAGTAGAAGCCAAGAACGTTGTGGCAGATGCAGTTTCAGATACATCAGAAGTCGATCAGGACTTTGCTTTGGCTGTATTTAACACACCTCAGATGGGACAGAAGAACGGTACTATTTCATTAGATAAAAAGGAGTATCAAGGTAATTCTAAAGTACAAATAACACTCAACGATATAGATCTGAAAGGCGAAGGCACTTATGATATAAATATAACAAGCGAGACCGAACCCGAAGGTGAAATAGTAACTTTAAATGAAACAGGAGAGGGTGTGTTCCAAGGCAATATAACCACCAGTCTGAATGACGCTGACGGTGTACTACATGTTTCAGATGACGACAATATCACTGCACATTACTTGGACGAAGATCCAGGTTACGACGCAAGTGTAGGTCAAGGTCAATCGATGACTCTGAACGGTCTAAAAGCTCCCGACGATGCTGGTGTCTCAGAGATCAATTCACCGCCAGATTATATAGGTACAAATGAAAAGACGGTAAAGTCTGTAGTTCAAAACTATGGTGACAATAATTTGACGGATGTACCTGTGAACACGACGATTAGTAAGGGTATATATGAAGACTTCTCTGGAACTTTCGCACCAACTTGGTGGACAACAGAATCTGGTGATTGGGTACAATCTGATAGTAGTGATGCTGGAGGAACCGCTCCTGAAGCGAACCTATATGGTTGGGATATAACAGATGATTATTCATATCTACAGACTCCACAGATAAATACAACAGGATATCCTAGTTTGACATTGGATTTCAAATCATATATAGACTATGATGCTGGTTCATGGTCAGACCCGATCACTTGTAATGTATCTGTTCGACAGAATTCTACAGATAGTTGGTCAGATGTTGCACCATGGTCTAATCCAATTTCAGAAGATAAAGGTCCAGACACTTATACCATTGATTTGTCGAGTTATATAGGAAGTGGCACCCAGGTTAGATTCGAATTTGATGGTAGTTCCTGGGATTTGAACGATTGGTATATAGATGATGTAGAAATGGGATATCCCTCATTTGGATGGTCTGGAACCGACACAGTCGATATTGACTCCGGAAATGATACAACAGCTACATTTGGAACTTGGACTCCTTCTAGTGAAGGTCTATTTGTGGTAAATTCGACTACAAAATTATCTGGAGATTCTAATCCAGCAAATGATCGAACAAAAAAACAGATCAAGGTAGAAGATACCGACGATGCTGGAGTTAACGAGATCACATCACCTACAGATTATACAAATTCCACTGTTAAACCTGTTAGTTCTGTTGTTCACAATTATGGCACAACCGATTTGACAGGTGTACCTGTTAATACAACGATAACTCAAAATGTTAAATTGGAATCAGAAGATTTCAATGACAACATACCATCGGACTGGACTATAGATAATAAATCGGCCGATACCTGGCACTGGGATGATTCATACGTATTCGAGACTCCCTACGCTATTGCTGAAGCAGTTGAAGGAGAATGGCAGGACGAATGGTTGATCACACCTACCATAAATGCCTCAGATAATACAGATACAACGTTAAGATTTGATCACGATTACTATCACGATGGGAGCAGCGCCGAAGTGTTAGTTAGTTCAGATGACGGTACAACTTGGAATCAAATAGCCAATTACACTACTGATAGCGAAGGAGAGCAAAAATTTGACATATCCAGTTATGCTGATGGTAATTCACAAGTGAAAGTAGCGTTTAGATTTAACAGTACTGACGGAAGTTACATATACGGTGACTGGTCTATAGACAATGTAGATATATATTATCAAGTCCAGCGATATACAGACGAAACTACAGTTGATGTAGCCAAAGGTGAAGACACAACAGCGAATTTCGCCGATTGGAATCCAAATGGTGAGGGCGAATTCGTTGTCAATTCGACCACTGAATTAATCGGCGATGGTGATACATCAAATGATTGGACGGAAAAAATGATTACAGTAGAGGATTATCGTGATGTAGGTACGAGTGAGATCATTTCACCGATCGGATTTACCCCAGGTGAACCTGAAGATGTTACAGCCAATGTAACCAACTATGGAACCTTTGATGAGACATTCCCGGTTAACGCAACTATTGAAAGAAAGAATTTCATGCTACAGGAGAAATTCGTCACTGGTATACCAGAGAACTGGACTGTCGATAATACCTCTTCAGCAGAGACTTGGTATTGGGATGATTATAATCAAGAAGCTGAAGTCGATTTAGCTGATGGATGGCAAGATGAGTGGTTGATAACACCTACGATAAATGCTACAACTGCTACAGACACAAAATTGAGATATGAACACAACTTCGACAGTGATGAATCCGGCCAGGAAGGTGAAGTATTGATCAGCACAGATAACGGTACAACTTGGACTCAGATTGAGAATTATACTAGCGATGCTAGTGGGTCAGAAACATTTGATATATCAAACATTGCTGATGGTGAATCTCAGTTGAAATTTGCTTGGAGATATAATGCCACCAACCAGACAAGTGGTTATGATGGCTGGGAAGTACAAAAAGTAGAGGTATATGGCACAAATCAGGTCTATACAGATGAGGTTACAGCCTCGTTAGCTACTGGAGAGACAAAGACTAAGCAGTTTAAAGACTTCAATGCTTCTGAAACAGGTGAATACGTCCTTACTGTGACTACACTATTGTTAGAACAGGACGAGGATCACAGTAATGATCAGATGAAACAACATTTCAAAGGACATCATCATGATGTACTTCCGGATGAAATAATTTCACCCAAGACGGGCATTTTCACTGAAACACAATCTGTTAACGCAACGATAGCAAACGACGGCACAACTGAAGAAGAAGACGTACCGGTAGATGCCACTATATATGAATACACCGGTGAGGCAGAGGATTTCTCAGGCGAATTCCCACCAGATGGTTGGTCGATGCTTTCCGGTGACTGGGCAAAAGCTAGCTCTAGTGAAGCTGGAGGAACCGCTCCTGAAGCTAATCTGTTCTGGGATTCGATTACTGAAGGTCATTCATACTTGCAGACCAATCCTAAAGAGACTTCCGGAGAAGCACGGCTGAATTTCAACTCTGCTATCGAGGATTACTACTATATAAGTGACGACTTCTCTTGTAAAGTGATGGTCAGATCTGATCCTTCTGATAGTTGGACAGACGTGACGCCTTGGGAGAATCCAGTACCGGGTAGTATCTATGCTGATTCATACTCTGTTGATATATCGAATCATACAGGACCTGCAACTCAGGCTCGATTCGAGTTTGAAGGTGCTGCAGCTTCGATGGACAATTGGTTTATCGATAACGTACAGATCGGAAAAAGAAACGAGGTATATTCGACGTCAAAGATGGTTGATGTCTATCAAGAAGTAGATAAGACTGTAGAATTTGTTGACTGGACACCTTCATCGATTGGACACTATAGTATGAACGTTACCACTAGACTAGATACGGACATGGAACAGTCCAACGATTACCTGACCAAAGATATCAGAGTAGTACCCACCGATATAGAAGCAACTTCTATAGATGAACCAGGAGAAACCACATATCATTATGAAAAAGAGATCAAACCAACTATCACAAACGTAGGACATAGAAATGAAACGGATATACCTGTAGATTTAACCATTCAGCAAATACATAGAATATCTGAGGATCAAAGCTTGGATGAGAACTTCTCGGACGGATTACCTGCTGACTGGGGTACAATTGATGAAGATGCCAACTATAACACTTGGACCGATATGTACGGAGAATACATGGAGATCCGACCAGAAAGTGAATACGAGGAAGATATCTTACACACAAAGACCTTGAATTTAACTGAAGCCGAAAACAAGGTTTGGTTAGAATTCAACTCAACCACCTATGAAGGGGCTACAAACTCTAGAGACTTGATGATATCACTAGACAACGGTACCACTTGGAGAAGGATCGGAACCAATATAGACAGTGGACATATTGAACGGGATATCACAGACTTGGCCTCTGGTGAAAGTGAAGTTAAGATAGGTTGGAGATTCTTCAGTGCGGAACCAGAGAGCGGTGAGTTCTGGAGAATAGATGATGTCTCGCTCATGGGAGAAAGACTTACGATGGAGTATTCTAACCAGACTACGATCGACAGCTTAAATCAATCCGAATCCCAGCAGATCTCAATTGGCAACTGGACTCCTTCTAACATGACCGATTACAAGATAACAGCCACAACAAATCTCGCTGATGACGATATAGCTACAAATAACGAAGTTAGTAAGAGAGTAGAAGTATTACACAACTATGCACCAGATGAACCAATAAACCCATTCCCATTGGACGGAGCTCAAGATATAACGTACTCGCCAACCTTAGAAGTTAATGTCAGCGATCCGAATGAACAGATGCTTGAACCATTAAATGTCGAATATCATGTGATGAATTCGACTGGAAAAGAAGTATGGAACGGCACAGCTAAAGGTATAAAATCTGGTATAGCTTCGATTGAAATACCCATGCTGGAAAGTAATGAAACGTTTACTTGGTACGCTATCGTCTCTGATGGTTACGAAAGTAACGTTTCAGATACATGGACATTCGAGACTTACGAGCCAGTCGCCATGATGAAAGAAGCTACGGCTAAGATAGACGCGAGTGAACCGGGTGAAGTGACCAACAAGAACATAGATTGGGCAGGTAAAGAGTACATCGGCAGTGAAACTGGATACGAAGAAGGCTGGGAAGACGGAGAACTTTCACCTTGGACTATAGATTCCGGAGCTGGAACAGCAGAAGTAACACAGGATGATGTAAACTCGGGTAATTATTCATTGGTTACAGGTGAAGGTCCAGTAACAGTTCATTCACCTGAAATAGACATAAGCGGATGGGATACATCCGGAAGCGACATAACATTGAACATGTGGATAAAGGCTTCAGAGGTACTAGACGATCCCGAGAGCGGTGAAGATATAGTCGTTTCCTATAAGAACGAATCCGGTGAATGGAATGAACTAGGCACGTTCGAGGGCGGAACAGCAGGTAAGGTATATAAGCCTGAAATAGTTCTCCCAGAGGATGCGCTCCATGCTAACTTCACCATTGGAATCGAACAGACAGATGCAACGGGTTCAGGTTATGATTACTGGCACATCGATGATATCAAGTTGGTACAAAAAGATTATATCAAGACACAACACAACATCTTGACTTGGGAATCCTCACCGGACGATGGAGCAGGTGAAAATGACGTTGATCACTACAATCTATATAGATCGAACGAAACCACTGGTCCTTGGGACGGATCCACTAAACTAGCGGAAATCGGTGCAGACGGTTCCTCGATGTACGAATACGTTGATGAGGATAAAGGACAAGATGGTGAAAGATGGCATTATCTCATCAGAGCCATAGATAATGTAGGTAACATGGAAATGAACACGGATGTGACCTCAGAACTACCACTTCCAGAAATTTCAAATCCAAGTCCTGAGCACGAATCTGAAGTCGAAGGAACTTCGCAAACATTGTCTGTCGACATTACTTCGCCAACTGGTGATCCAGTAGAGGTGATGTTCTTTGAGGAGAAAACTGGTGACTTGCTCGGTAAAGACAGTGGAATCACTGATGGAACAGCTAGTCTCGACTTTACTATGTCAGTAGATGACATGGCAAAGACACATAAATGGTTCGTCAGAGCAACCTATGAGAATTCCAACTTCCTCAGCAAAGCTCCAACCAGTGATCCGATAGAGTCACACTGGGAATGGATGTACGATGCAGACCATCGAGCTTCTGCTGACAGCGCTATGGGAATGGACTCTTCAGGAACATGGTATGGAGGAATCATTCAAGACCTCTCAGGTGAAACTGGAAATTACGTAACTGAAGTGGCGTACTTTGATTACGGAGCGAATGCAACTTCCGTACAAGCACATGTCGCTGAAAACAACGGTGGCGCACCAGGAGAATGGTTAGGCTCATCCGAAGAATACGTTCCAAGCGGAGCCGGATGGGTAGAACTAGAATTACAGTCGATGGTCGAGATACAAGATCCAGGAGAATACTGGATCGTTTTGGAGATAGAAGATAAAGGTGAAGGCCATTATCCACTCGGTCTCAAGGCAGGACAAGTATCTGACTCGATGTACGGTAATTTCGGCGGAGATCCGCAAACACCTGGAGATTGGACAGACTATACAGCAGACTATGATTATTCCTGGTGCATTGAATCTGAAGTGACAGCCTATGCTGAATCATACGAATTCTACATGAAAGATACTATTGCACCTACCGCTGAAGCTGGTGAAAACCAAACCATGTATCAGGGACAAGAAATGACATTAGATGCCTCTAACAGCCATGACAATGCTGGTATAACTGATTATACTTGGATAATCAATGGTCAAGAGTACAATGGAAAAGTTATGACTCATACGTTTGGAGCCGGCATGCACGAAGTAACCCTGAAAGTAACCGATGTTGATGGAAATACTGATGAAGACACGATCATGGTAGAAGCCATAGATGTTGAAGCTCCGACCGCCGATGCGGGAGACGATATGACTGTCAATGAAGACGAAACAGTCACATTCGATGGTTCACAGTCTTCCGATAACATGGAGATAGAGAATTATACATGGATGATAGAAGGTGATGAATACTACGGAGAGACCGTAGACCACATGTTCGAAGATCCAGGCAAGTACAAAGTCGCCTTGATAGCTAGTGATACTTATGAAAATTCAGACAAGGACACCATAACTGTGACAGTACAGGATACAACAGCGCCGGATGCAGACGCAGGCTCAGATATGAGCGTCGATGAAGATACGGAAGTCTCATTCGACGGCTCAGCTTCTTCTGATAACGATGAGATCGCCAATTATACATGGATGATAGAAGGTCAAGAGATGACGGGTGAGATGATAAGCTACACCTTCGAGGACCCAGGAGAGTACGATGTCACACTAGAAGTTACAGATGCAGCAGGACACACAAGTAGTGACACGATCACAGTGACGGTAGAGGATACAACTGCACCAACTGCAGAGGCAGGCTCAAATATGAACGTGACTGTCGATGAAAATGGAGAAGCAGTTGTTTCACTCGATGCGTCAGGCTCTTCCGATAACGGTGAGATCATTAGTTACACATGGATGATAGATGGTGAAGAGATGACCGGTGATATGATAGACTACACGTTCACAGAGATCGGAGAGCATACAGTCGAATTGACCGTGACTGATACCGGAGGAAATACAGATACTGATACGATCACTGTTACGGTAAAGGATGAAATTGATCCTACAGCTGATGCGGGAGACGATATGACCGTCGATGAAGATATGGATGTTTCATTCGACGCCTCAGCTTCTTCCGACAACATAGAAATCGCAAGTTATACATGGATGATAGAAGGTCAAGAGATGAACGGTGAGACGATAAGCCACATGTTCGAGGATCCAGGAGAGTACGATGTCACATTAACAGTGGCAGACACTTCAGGAAACGAAGGTAGCAATACGATCACAGTTACGGTAATGGACGTCACATCACCGACAGTGGGTGCAGAGATCCCAACGGAAGCCGATACAGGAGAGACTGTTACATTAGTTTCAAACTCCTCTGATAACGTAGGAATAACCAGCTACACATGGACTATCGCTGGCGAAGAGATGGCAAACGATACAGTTGATCATACATTTGATGAGCCGGGCACACACAGCGTGATGTTGGCCGTCGAGGATGAAGCAGGTAATATGGATAGTAAAACATGGGAAATAGAAGTGACTGACACCATATCTCCACAAGCAGATCTCTCAGTAGAAACAGATACACCTATCAGTGTTGTAGAAAGTCTTAAACTCGATGCTTCTGGCTCATCGGACAATGTCGGAATAACAAGCTACACATGGAACTTTGGAGATGGAGAAACATTGACTGGTGAAACTATCGAACACAGCTATTCAGAGAGTGGAACTTATACAGTCAAATTGACTGTTACTGACGGTGCGGGTAATACTGCTGAAGTCACTAAAGATATCGGAGTAAAGGATGATGTCGATGATGACGGAATGCCTGACAAGTGGGAAGAAGCTCACGGATTGACAGTAGGTGAAGATGATTCCGGTGACGATGCTGATGATGACGGAGCAACAAACAAAGAAGAGTACAAAGCTGGCACAGATCCACAAGATGCAGACAGTTCTCCTGGAATGGGACTTGCTCTTTATCTGATTCCAGTAATAATTGTACTGGTGATAGTGATAGGAGTACTTTACTGGAAATCCACTACAGCAAGTTCTGGAACTGGAACAGTTGAAGAAGAGTCTGAAGTATACGAAGAAGAAGAGCCGGAAGAGTTCGGCGAAGAAGAGACAAGTGAAGAAGAAGTATTCAGTGAAGAAGAGACAACCGAAGAAGATATATTCGGTGAAGAAGACGACGAACTATAAATGTAGAGAACCCTACAAAAACCACTAAAACCCCTTTCTTTATATTATATTTTTCTGAATTAAAATGGTAAAATTTCTAAAAGTATAAATAGACTTACAGTAGTAAATTTATCCAATATGGATGGTAAAAACATAGAAGAATTGAATAGACACCTAGTTCTGATCTCCGTTGTTTTCTTACTGGTGTTAAGTATATCATCTGCCGTTGAAGGGATAGATAGTACCAATACTTTGTCGGCGGAGGACAATTCTATTGACTATGATAATGATGGGTTAAAAAATTGGCAGGAAGAACTGATGGGTACTGATAAAAACGATACCAAAAGCCCAGGACTCTATTGTCTGTATGAGGAAAATTATAGAACTAAAAATTATAATTCTTGGAAAAAATATACGGATGATAACGGCACATTTATTGTTGCTACGGAAAGAGTCGTAATTAGGAGAGGGTCAGATCTCAAACTGTACTATCCCAATAATACAAAAATAGAAATTTCTAAAACAAAAGACGATATGACAAAATTAAATATAGCTGATGATGGCGGTAAAGTTGAGATCCCTAAAAAATCCACTGTAGGAAAATATATCTTAACTGCCTCTAAAAATGATTGGACCCAGAACCTAGAGATATTTGTATTGTTCGATCCTTTTAAAACTTCACTTTCTGATGAAAAAATTAATGCTTACGCATACGATGAAGATGGAAGTAGAGACGAAAGAGGATATATCCATACACCATCTGGTAATATTTATAAAGGTGAATTGAACCCCTTTGGGAACTCGACCGATCAACTCTTAGATATCTATGAATTTGCTCTTGCAGGGATAGGGAACACTAGTGATCCGATCCGAGCTTCCGTAAAATTGTCTCGGATAGTAGCTCAAAGAAATAAAGCGACGCCAAAAGAACCTCCTCAATTGAGAGATCCAAGAAAAATCTTGTTTTATAATCAAGGAAAAATCGAGGGTCTTACAATTCCGGATGCTAAAAAATTGTCCATGAATGGAGTAGATAGAGAAGCACTTTCTAGCTCGGGATATACCAAAACTTTGAGTGCATGGTGTGATGAATCAGCCTTTGCCCTCACCGGACTACTTCGCTCTGTCGGAATACCGAGCAGGATTACATCTATACATCCCTCAGAAGATACGCAGCTTATGGGGCACTATGTTTCTGAAGCGTGGTTTGACGATCAACTTTATGATGCTGACTGGAATGAGAACTCAGGAGATTGGTATGTTTTAGATGCCGATGAATGGAACGCTAAATGGTATACTAGAGACCCGCCATTCTGGATGCCGATGGGAGAAACTTTTAGTTCAAGAGCTAATTTTGGATTTGCGGTGGAACATCTTTTCAGAGTAAATTATAAATATGAAATAGGTCACTGCTACGTTTTAGGAATCCAAGACAAATCTGAACCACAAATAAAAGAAGTGACAAAGTCCTATAAGGATAGGGAACCTATAGATTTAAAATATGGTGAATTGGATAAATTTGCAGGGAGAGGAGGTGGAGACTTTTACAAAATAAATATCAAAAATCGCTCCAAGTTAACAATAGATTCAGAGGATGGAATAAATCCTAATATCTACCTCAACGAAAACAAATATCCCGCTTTGAAGATATCCTACCAGGGCTATCCTCCTAGTGTTAAAAACAAAAATTTAACTAGAAAAACAGTTATCCTAAAGCCTGGAACTTATTATGTCGGTATTTTTGCTCCAGAGGAAGGTGATAACTCGATAGAAGGTAACTATGGTACTTACACTTTAAAACTTGAAGAGACAAATGAGAAAATCGATCAGGATATTACGGATGAACAACCATCTGTTTCAACACAGAAATCTTTCCTCAGTATAACTTTATTGGTAGTTTGGATTGCATCATTCATGGTGATTAAAGGAAGGAAAGGAAGCTAAATGAAGCTATACCAGTCAAACGTAAAAATACATATAGTAGTTCGATCGATAGGAAGTACAAAATTAAACTAGTATTTTTCTCATTTGTTAACGAAGAAGCAATAATACCAAAAATAGGGAACATCAACAGGTAATCAATACTATTGAACCATATAAGAGGTAATAAAAATATAGGAAAAAACAAAAATGTTTTAGGATAGTTAATTCTACCTTCTCTGATGAATTTTAAAATGTAATTTCCGATAAATATCATTATTGTCATCACGATTAATATCCCAATTATTTCAAAAGTGATCTCTGGATTTCTCGTTATATTTATAGTTTGATACGTTTCTTTAGCCGGTAATCCATCTACAATTTTGTAGATAGTTATCTTCCAAGTTGATGGAGAATAAAAAGCTAACAGAGCAATAGAAAGATTAGAAATAGAGAAAAACAAACTTTCTTTTAATCCATATGTCCTTCCATTCCCTTTAAAAGCTAACCATATTAAAAAGATTGAAATAGAAATAAAAATTAATATCCTTATCCCACCCAAGATGATCCCAAAAGATATCGCGCTTAATATCGAACCCATTATCAATTGCTTTTCTAGATAAGTATCTTTTTCATTCTCATAGAATGAAATCACGAATGATCCAAATAATCCCAAAAATAAACCGATGAATCCGATA
Organism: uncultured Thermoplasmata archaeon; assembly: GCA_964585175.1. Lineage (GTDB taxonomy): Archaea > Thermoplasmatota > Thermoplasmata > Halarchaeoplasmatales > Halarchaeoplasmataceae > Natronoplasma. The sequence goes on along the minus strand of CAZPCW010000014.1, from coordinate 2,197 downwards.
TAAAATATATACGGTATATGTAAGATGTATTTGGGATCTAAAGCTAAGCCCTTTGAAAAATCAGGGTCGATCATGTGAACCAAAGATATGCCAAAAAAAGAACAGAAAATTGTCAAACATATTATAGAATAATTCATTTTAGAAATTATTTTAGAGAAAACTTTTTTCTCAAAGATTCTCAATGTGAGATACAGGAAGATGGATGAAAGAATGACAAAGTACATCGTGATAAATAAAGATCGCTGCTGCATCGCTAATCCTTGACCTAACCCAATTTCATTAACATTACCAAAGGCGGACGGAAATACTTGTTTTGGAGTATAATTATGATTTATAAGAAAAGCGTAATATTTGTTGTAAATTCTGAATATGAAATTATCTAATAATTCCACACCCTCTTTTTCAAGGGATATGATTGTCGGGACAGACGCATTTATGAACCACATGACGATCCATATTCCAAAACCCCCAAAAAATACAGAACTCAATCTTTCTACTACAGGACGATACATATTATTCTTCAACAGTTTTCCGATCTTGTGAAGCTTTACTTTGAAGGCAACATATACACTGCTCATAGCGGTCAAAGAAAATAGCATCGTCCTTAGACCCGGAGACACTCTATCGTCTAGCAGAATTTCTGGAGGATAAATTGAAGCTATCTTATCGATAAAATTGAAATTCTCTCCATAATAGCTATACAGGTAAGAGTATTCGATTCCTGAGTAACCGAAGATATAGTGATCTATAAATGGTGGTAGGGCCACCACCCAAAAACCTAGAAGGATTAAATTGAAAATGTTTCTTAAAGATTTACCAGTGGCCATTTTTAAAACTATTACACCCATGAAAAGTACTGGGAAATTGAAAGCAGTATGTTGAATGACCAGGTAAATACTGAATGTAGGATAATCAAAAAAGAATGACTCTGAAAGTGATCTCATCAATCCCAAGATTATTAAATAGATGAAGGCTGTAGTGATGGTGAACCTATCCTTTTCCAAGATATCAAATAATCTCTCAATTTCAAGTTTTTCTAGTATTGCCATTTATAACACAATCGGGTTATAGTAGGAGTTTTTGATATAATTTATTTTGGGATATTAGTGGCCGAGATCGACTTAATCACCTCAAAAAAGGAGCCCTTAGCACAAACAAATTATGATATATGAGAAAATGAAAAAGAACAATGCTACGAAATACTATATTTATATATTCAAGAGGACTTTACAAAAATTCACAAAAGCAATAACCCCCTCCATACCGCAAAGTTAGTACGGATAATATAAAAATTCTAGCCTGTGATGATTAGGGATGAAGACTTCGTGGATTTCTTCATTAACTTTTTTCCAAAATATTTATTATTTTTGAAATGATTGAAGAATCAATCTTAAGTGATATATGATGATGTCATCAACTAAAAAATACTTGACTTTAATCACGGTACTATTTTTCGTGATAAGTTCTATATCGGTTTCACTAAATAATACTGCTGGGTCAAATAGCCTATCTCAAGAAAAAGAAAGTTTTGTGGATCCAGACTATTATCCTTTCAAAAATGAATATCCCTCATATCAACAATTGGATAACTGGTCCAATAATTTAGTGAATGAAAATCCAAACATTACAGAAAAATTACAGATCGGTAAATCTTGGGAGGATAGAGATATCTGGGTGATAAAGGTTTCCGATAATGTTGAGAAAGAAGAGGAAGAACCTAGTGTGTTCATACAAGGAAATATACACGCTAGAGAATGGTCGGGTAATCAGGTAGCAACTTATTACTTATGGAAACTAGTTGAAGATTATGGCAAAAACGAAACGGTAACTTGGCTTGTCAACAACAGACAGATATATGTTGCTCCGATGGTGAATCCTGACGGTTATATCTATGATGGAGATGGCGATCTCGGTCAAAAAGCGAATTGGCGTAAAAATAGGAATGACTCAACTCCTACAAACGCAGTGGGAGTCGATCTCAATAGAAATTGGAATATCGCATGGGATCAAGGAGATGATGACGCGGCAAGTAATACCTACCACGGAGAAGCACCATTTTCTGAGAATGAAACCAATTCTCTAAAAGATTTTATCCTTTCAAAAGATATCGATTCCTATAACGATATTCACAGCTATGCAGGAACTTTACTAATACCGAATGCTCACACTGGAGATCCATGCCCTCACGACAGTTGGT
>CAZPCW010000013.1:0-39767 GCA_964585175.1 uncultured Thermoplasmata archaeon | reverse complement strand
CGTACATGGATTATGGAAAAAATAAGAGGTGTATAATATGAGCGAAGAAGACGAAGAAATGGGAGAAATGACGGAAAAATCTTTGAGAGAAGCTTATGAAGGCGAATCTAAGGCGCACATGCGCTACCTGCATTTCAGTGAAGTCGCCGAAGAAGAAGGCAAGAAGAACATAGCGAGGTTATTCAAAGCTATTGCTTTCGCGGAGAAAGTCCACGCTAGGAATCATTCCGAAGAACTTGGTAAGATCAACAATACTGTTGACAACCTCCAGAAAGGTATTGACGGCGAGGATTTCGAAGTGACGAGCATGTATCCGGCTTATCACGCCATAGCCGAGCTAGAAGAAGAATACGGCGCTCAAACGTCGATCAACTATGCACTGGAGGCGGAGAAAATCCATCGGGAGATGTATAACGAGGCTAAAGAAGCTGCAGAGAAGGACGAAGATATGGATCTCGACGACGTTTACATCTGTCCCAAGTGTGGATACACTCACGAAGGCGAACCTCCAGAGAACTGCCCCGTTTGTGGACTCTCATCAGATAAATTCGAAGAATTTTCAGCATAAAGGTGATAAATATGATAGATGAAGAGATAGAGGAAGCGATAAACGATCAGATCAATGCGGAATTTTATTCCGCGTACATCTACCTATCGATGGCCGCCGATTTCGGCGATCGAGGTTTGGACGGTTTCCAAAGTTGGATGTATTCTCAGACCATCGAAGAAATAAACCACGGAATGAGACTTTTCCAGTACTTGGAAAGCCGCGGTGGGCGAGTGAAGTTAAAAGAGATCGAAAAGCCTAAGATCGAATGGGAATCTGCTCTCGAAGTTTTCAAGGATGCGTACGAACACGAGCAGTACGTGACCGAAAGGATAAACGATCTCGCGGATCTCGCAGACGAAAAGAACGACAGAGCTACCTTACAGATGCTTCAATGGTTCATAGACGAACAGGTAGAGGAAGAGGAATCCGCTGAAGAGATCGTCGATAAGCTGGAGATGATCGAAGGAGATGGACGAGGACTCATGATGTTAGACAAGGAAATGGGTCAGAGACCTATCGGCACCGTATTTCCGGTGAAGCCAGGAGAAGGAGAAGAGTAAAACTCACTACCGTTGAAAGTCCCAAAAAACCTTTCTTTTCAAACTCCTTTATTAATATATTACAGGAATGGTGAAAATGATGGATGAAGTATTCACATATATCGTTGGCGGAAAGGCGGGTGAAGGTGTAAAAAAAGCTGGTGCGGCAGCTGCGAATCTTTTTTCAGAGATGGGTAGAAATACGTTCAAGATGGACGATTATCAAAGTCTGATCAGAGGTGGACATAATTTTTCTGCAGTGAGCACATCTAAAGGGGATGTATACAGTCATTATATGAAAGCTGATCTGATAGTAAATCTAGATGATAGGAGTTACGAACTGCACGAGGATCATTTAAGTGAAGACGGTTTGATAGTCTATAATTCGGGAGGTACTGAAGACGGAAAAGGTATAGGATTACCAATTGATGAGATAGCGGATAAATACTCCAAGTCAGACTTGATCAAAGGAGTCGCTGGAATATCTGTACTCGCCTTGGTAATCGATCTAGGAAAAGACGAGCTAAAAGAGTTGATCGAAAAAGAATATTCTAGAGGTGTAGAGGAGAACCTGTCTTTTGCTGAAGAGATATACGATTTGGCGGAAGAAAAGATAGATAAAAAGTTTAGCTTGGAGGAAGGTGAGGACGAGTCACCGATATTCAGCGGAAACGAAGCTCTTTCACTGGGAGCCGCATCGGCCGGACTCGATATGTATATCGGATATCCGATGACACCCGCTTCTTCGATACTGCACTTTTTTGCCGACAATAAAGAAGAGTTACAGATCATGCCGGTTCACCCGGAGAACGAAATCGGTGTAGCGAACATATCTGTAGGCGCAACGATGCCCGGCGCTAGAGTGATGGTCGGCAGCAGCGGCGGTGGTCTAGCGCTGATGGAGGAGACGGTTTCATTAGCCGGAATGACTGAATCACCCGTACTCTTCGTTCTAGCTTCTCGACCAGGACCTTCGACAGGAGTTCCCACTTACACTGAACAGGGCGACTTAGAATTCGCTTTGAACCAAGGTCACGGCGAGTTTCCTTTAGTCGTGGCTTCACCCGGAAGTATCGAGGAAGCGTTCTACCTCGCGGGAGAGATGTTAGATCTACTTTGGCAGTACCAGACCCCAGGAATATTCCTAACTGAAAAGCACCTATCCGAGAGCAGCATGAATATCGACGTCGATCCGTCTAAAGTCGGTTGGGCGGAGCCCAAGGAATTCGAAGGCGATGGAGAGTACAAGAGATACGAGAAAACGGAAGACGGCGTTTCACCGCTGAAGTTTCCGCCTTCGGAAGACGTAATCAAGTGGAACAGCTACGAGAACGACGAGAAAGGTATAACTACTGAGGAACCAGAGCTGGTCAAAGCGATGCACGACAAACGGCGTGAGAAAAATGAAAGTTTGATGCTAGATATGAAGGACTTAGATACAGTCAACCGATTCGGAGACAGCGGACCCGTGATATTCACGTATGGTTCTACGACCATGAGCGTCCGAGAGGCTCTAAAAGCGGGAGACATAGAAGCTGAAGTCGTTCAACCAAAATATCTCAAACCGTTCCCGTTCTGGGAATTTGAGGATTACAAGAACGAGGATGTGATAGTCGTTGAACAGAGCTCGACCGGTCAGTTCGCTACGCTGGTAAAAGAAAAATGCGGAATCGAGCCAAAGACCGTGATAAGAAGGTATGATGGTAGAGCTTTCGAACCGATTAAGCTTGCCGAAAAGATAAAGGAGGCGATATGATGGCTGAGAATCTCGGAACAGGAGCGGAAAACACCTGGTGTCCCGGATGTGGTAATTTCGGCATACTCAACGCGGTGAAGAAAGCCGTGAAAAAACTTGAAGAGAAAGATATAGGTCGAGAGAGGATGCTGATCTCTGCGGGCATCGGGTGTCATGCGAAGATTTACGATTATCTGAATTTGAGCGGTTTGTATTCCATTCATGGGCGAGAGATCGCTACCATAGAAGGGATGAAGCTTGCTAATCCAAATCTGAAAGTGATAGGTTTTGGAGGCGACGGGGACGCATACGGAGAAGGCCTCTCGCATCTTATATTCGCTGCTAAGAGGAATAACGATATAACTATGGTAGTTCACAACAATAGCTCTTACTCTCTGACTACGGGGCAGATGTCACCTACAAGTGAGAAGGGTTTCAAAGGACCGTCCACGCCGGAAGGCAGCGTCGAAGAACCTTTGAATCCGTTGATGCTGTTGCTCTCATCTGGAGCAAGCTTTGTAAGCAGAGGATACGCAGGAAAGATAGACCATCTTGCCGATCTTATAGTAGAGGCTGTGGAACACGAAGGATTTTCTCTCGTCGACGTCCTGCAGCCGTGTGTGGTTTTCCACGACGACCAGTACGAGAAGTATAACGAGGCGGTTGAGATTTTGGAGGAGCCCGCTGAAACAAGATACGAAGCCATGGAACTAACAGAAGAAACGGAGAGGCTTCCTATTGGCGTATTCTATAAGGAGGATCAACCGGTTTATCATCAGGAACTCTATCCGGATTCGAACGTGGTCAAAGACAAGATCGGTCAAGAAGAGCGGGAAAAGAGAGTAGAGAAGATACTAGAAGAAAGGATGTGATAGATATGGATGTGACTGAAGCTATCCACGAAAGAAGAGCGTACCGTGCTCTTGATGAGGCTGAGATCACTGATGGATTGATCGACGATTTAGCTGAACATGCGCAGCTTTCCGCGTCCTGCTTCAACAACCAGCCCTGGAATTTCGTTTTCGTAGACGATGAAGATATGCTGGAGAAGATGCAGGGAGTTATGGCGGAAGCCAACGAATGGACTAAAGGCGCATCTCTTATCATAGCGGTATTCAGCAAGAGCGAAGACGACTGTGAAGTGGGCCAAAGGTCCTATCATCTCTTCGACACCGGTATGGCCGCAGGTTTCTTACAGCTGAGAGCTACAGAATTGGGACTGGTAGCTCATCCCATCGCGGGGTTCGATGAAGAAAAAACTAAAGAGCTTTTGGACATACCAGAGGGATACAGGCTGATCACATTGATAAATGTCGGTAAGCACGCCGATGAGGCGACTGAATACATGACCGACGATCAGATAGAGACGGAAAAAGAGAGACCTGAGAGAGAAGGTTTGGACGAGTTCGTACACCGAAATAAATTCAAAAAATAACTAAAAATACTTTTCTTCTTTATTTTTGTTCACGAATTATGTATAATCCTTTGTTCCAGTACCATTCTCCTTTGAACCATTTCGCTTCTTCTACCTCTTCTGTATCTTCAGGCGTTAACTCTCCTCCAACCTCTTCCGCCTCGAACAGTAGATGCCATCTTTTTAGTTCAGCGTTGGAGAATTCAAATCTAACTTTTCTTATCTCCTCTAGAGACCCTATTTCAATATCAAGGCCGGTCTCTTCTTTAGCCTCTCTCTTCGCTCCTTCGATGAATCCCTCTTCTTTCCAAACTCTTCCCATCGGGAGAGCGAACTTTTCGCCTCCCTGATTTTTGATACCCACTATCTTGCCTTTTTTCTTTATCAAAAGTACAGCTTCACCCTTACAGTCAGGATAATCTCCCTTGTATTCTAAAGCGGAAAGGCTAACTTCTTTCTCTTTTATTTCAGGTACCCCAAAGTTCCGATAAAGTTCTTCGAGTTCCTGCTCATCCGGTTTTTCTACCTTCATATTATTTTCACAATCCAAGCTGCTCGTCTATATCCTGGAGAGCTTTCAAAGAGAGTTCTAAAAATTCGTCTCTTTCCAGACCGAGTTTTTCACAGTATAGTATCCTATCTCTATCGATATTCTTAGCGAAGGAAGAGTCGTCAAACTTCTTCTCTACTGATTCAGGTCTAGCCTCTTCCAGCTTACTGTTGGGCATCACTAAAGCTGTAGCGACGATCAATCCCGAAACTGCGTCGGCAGCGTGAATTGCGTATTCCATATCATTTTCTGGTTCAACCCCAGTGTGCTCGTGATTGTGTGCTTTTACCGCTCGTACCATGTCTTCAGGTACTTTTCCTTCGACCATCTCGGCGGACTTTAAAGCGTGTTTTTCTGGATTGTCTTTAGTTTCCTCGTAATCCAAGTCGTGGACTAATCCCAGCATCTCCCATTTTTCTTCATCTTTATCGAGTTCTTTTGCCAGTCTTTTCATTATCTGGGCAACGGCCAACATATGATTCTTCAGGTTTTCCGTATCTATATTTTCCTCGATCATCTCGAGGGCTTCTTCTCTAGACAGCATATTATCCCATCTACCGACAATAGATAGAGTCATGGAAGTTTAAATCTTTCGTGGGATAGCTAAAGACAGGAATCAAAAATACTAAATTAAGTGAAGGTCTCTCTGATATGATAAGTATAGAAATTTAGGTGAAAAAAGTATGGTATCGATCTACAAAGACCAGAGAGTTGGAATATTCGTCGATGTTCAAAATATGTACTACTCAGCTAGAAACGTATACAGCAGTAAAGTCGATTTTGAAGGACTGCTGAAAAAAGCCAAACAAAACAGGAAAGTCACTAGGGCGATAGCGTATGCTATAGAATCAGAGACCCCTGACGAGGAAAATTTCTTCGATATTTTAGAGGACATAGGTTACGAAGTCAAGAAAAAACACCTGAAAGAGTATTACAGCGGAGCGAAAAAAGGCGACTGGGATATGGGTATCGCCATAGACGCTCTGAAGATAGCCGATAAACTAGACGTCGTGGTTTTGGTTACCGGAGACGGGGATTTCACTCATCTCGTCAATCATCTGCAGGCCGAAGGTGTGAGGGTGGAAGTGATGGCGTTCGAGCAGAGCGCTTCAAAAGATTTGAAAGAGGCGGCTAACAACTTCATAGATATGAGTGAAAACAAGAATTCCTACTTGATGTAGCTCTCTTAGATTGTACAAATCCTACTGAAGGATGGAATTAGATGGACACATCGAAAACTATAAAAGATGTTTTCATTAGCTAGAGTGTGTGTAGAGTTATGGAAGATATAGAAGACATCATGGAAAGTTTCAGAGAAGATTACAAAGAAAATCCTAGAGGATGGAGCTTTTGGACCGACAAGTCCGACGAATTCTACGACATCTACATATTGAATGAAGAAAAAGGGTATTTTATTAAGGTAGATTCGATCTACAATCAAAATCCTCTCGGCATGGGAACTGAGATCAGTGTCGAAAAAGATCAATTCGAGAAAAAGCTTCCCGATTTCGGTTTCAGGCGTTTCAGGAAGGACGAATTGGAAAATTTTGTCAAAGCTCTATCGAAGTCTGAAGACACTAATAAGAAGAAAAAATTGTTTGAGAAGGAGATGCGGGAGAAGCCCACTCTACCAGGCAAACCGGATAAAAAGGACTACGTGATGGTGGGGCCGTTCAATCAAGGTAAACCTTTCCAATATTCATTAGAGGAACAGGAAGAAGCGGATAAAAAGCTGAAGCAGAAACTTAAGAGCAAATTCAGGAAGAAGTACAAGATGTATAGATGATTCTCTTTTTTTGGTTTATCAAATTACAAAAAGACTTTAAAGCCGAACTGCTCATGGAATACCGATGACTTTACCTGAGGACTGCAAAACCGGCGTTCCGGACATTGTCAAAAATGCGGCCGAGCAGGAACCGATTTCAGCTGAAAAGTTAGCGAAGCTTATAGCGGAGGGAAAGGCCGTCATACCTTCGAATCCGCGTCACGATCCCACTCCAAAACCTATAGGACAGGATTTGAAAGTCAAAATAAATGTAAATCTCGGGACTTCAAAGGACCGCTCAAGTTTAGAAGAAGAAATCGAAAAATTGGAAGTCGCGGAGAAGTACGGGACCGACGCGGTTATGGATCTAAGCACTGGTGGAAATATTGATAAGATAAGAAGAAAGATGGTGGAGAAAACCGATCTCCCCATCGGTACTGTTCCGATCTACCAGTGTGGATTGACTTTAGCTAGAGAAAGTGCGGTCGTAGATATGACTTCGGACGATATTTTTAACAGTATAAGGAAACACGCTGAAGACGGTGTAGATTTCATAACCGTTCACTGCGGCGTGACGAAAAAGGCGGTCGAAAGCTTGAAAAAAAGTGAAAGGCTCACTAACGTTGTCAGCAGAGGAGGTTCATTTTTATCAGCGTGGATGCTTCACAATGAAGAGGAAAATCCGCTTTATTCCGAGTTCGATTATTTGTTAGAAATTGCGAAAGAGCACAATCTAACATTGAGCTTGGGCGACGGGTTCAGACCCGGTTCGATTGCCGACGCTACAGATAGACCTCAGATACAGGAGCTCATTACTTTGGGTGAACTCGTGCATCGGTCCCGCGAAGAAAACGTTCAGGCGATGGTAGAAGGTCCCGGCCACGTACCGCTAGATCAGGTGGAAACCAACGTCAGTATTCAGAAAGACGTCTGTAACGGAGCTCCGTTTTACGTACTAGGTCCGCTCGTCACAGATTTCGCCCCGGGTTACGATCATATCTCAGGAGCGATCGGAGGAGCTCTAGCCGCATATGAGGGTGCGGATTTCTTGTGCTACGTTACTCCTGCGGAACATCTCGGACTCCCTGACATCGAAGACGTTAAAGAAGGAACTATCGCTTCTAAGATAGCGGCTCATTCGGCTGATATAGCTCGGGGAATAGATAAGGATAAGGACAAAGCTATATCAAAAGCTAGAAAAAATCTAGAATGGGAGAAAACCCTCGATAAAGTCGTCGATCCCGAGAAGGCTGAAAGGGTCAGGGAAGAAAAAAATCCGAGCGACGAAGACGCCTGCTCGATGTGCGGCGATGTTTGTGCGATAAAGATGGTAAACAAATACCTTAAATAATAGTAAAAAGTTCAGATTGTTCGCAAAAGACTCAAAAGAGGTGTATTAGATATGGATTTCGAAGTACTGGAAAAAACCGATACGACTCTAGAAATAAAAGTAAAAGATGCAGACGATACCGTGATGTATCCGATGATCGAACAGCTGGTGAAAGAGGAAAAGGTCACCACCGCCGATTATTCAGTCGAACATCAGGAGTTGGACGATCCCGTTCTTAGAGTTGAAGTCAAGGAAGGAACGGATCCTAAAGAACTCTTGATCGATATCTCAAAATCGTTTCAGGAACAGTTCGAAAGACTTCATTCAGAAATTTTCGAAGAAGATGAAGAGTGATCCATAACAGCGTTAATTGGTGGAAATCATATGGAAAGGAAGGTGGGGTTAGAAACTTTTTTCACCGATACTCCCGGTGTCGGAGGTAGGCTCAAAAAATATCCGGAAGACTTCCGGGTGGAAGAAGAGATAGATCTTTTCGACGAAACCGAAGGCGAGTACAGCATAGCAAAGATATGGTGTAGAAACTGGGAAACGAACAGGCTGCTCAAAAAACTTTCTGAAGAACTCGAAATATCTAGAGACGATATCGCCTTCTGCGGAACGAAAGATAAAAGAGCTATCACCACCCAATGGATGTCTTTCAAGTGTACTCCCGATGAACTAGAGGATTTATCTATAAACGATGTAGAGATCGAAGATATCTTCACTTCTCACCGCTCTTTGAATATAGGCGCCCACAAAAAGAATCACTTCGATATATTGATAAGAGATATGGACGTTGATGCTGAAGAAGCGATAAAGAGGGTCGATCAGATAGGTGAACAGGTAAAAGAAAAAGGCGGATTTCCCAACTGGTTCGGAGTGCAGCGGTTCGGGACAATGCGTCCTGTGACTCATACGGTCGGTAGAAAGATATTGAAAGGTGATTTTGAAGGCGCCGTAAAAGAATACGTCGCATCGCCTAAAGAAGGCGAAGACGAAAGTTGCTATAAGGCTAGAGAAGCTCTCGAAAAAGATTGGGACCCAGAAGAAGGTTTGGAGCGATATCCTAAAGTGCTGACTTTTGAAAGAAGGATATTAGGTCATTTAAAAGATAATCCAGGCGATTATGTTTCGGCTCTAAAGACTCTCCCGCATAATCTTCTAATGATGTTCGTCCACGCATATCAGTCCTACCTATTCAACAAGATGATCTCGCTCAGATTGGAAAGAGATCTTCCTCTGAATGACGCTCTGCTCGGGGACGTTATCATGCCTGCGGATAGGGACGGTCTTCCCAATAAAGATACTCGGGTTAAAGCGACCGAAAGAAATCTGACCAAAGTTTCAGAAAAAGTAAAAAACGGCAAGGCTTTTGTTAGCGCCCCTCTTTTCGGCCATAAGTCTGAACTTTCCGAGGGAGAACAGGGAGATATCGAAAGGAAAGTTATCGAAGAAGAAAGTGTTGAAAGAGAAGATTTCATCATACCGGAGATATCTTCTATATCCTCGACAGGAACCTGGAGAAATATATTCGCTCCAGTTCACGATCTAGGATGGGAACTTCAAGGTGAGGCGATCCGACTAAAATTTGGATTGAATAAAGGTACTTACGCCACCACCCTATTGAGAGAATTTATGAAACATCCGCCGGAAAAAGTCGGCCGATACAGTTAGAGCAGTTTTTTGAACTTCAATAGATCCGTGAAGGGTGCGTCGACATTGAGTTTGTTACTCCCATAAGCTTTCATTGCGCTTACTTCGCCATCCATGATCCCTTTGAGAGTTTCTACATCGGTTGACAGGGTGATGTCCGCATCATCTGTATGACCGTCATCTATACCGTCGATCTCGGCTTCTTTAAGAGTAAAATTGTAGCTCTCTCCTGACTCAAATTCCACTAATATCTTTCTATGGAAGTCTTGAAGTTCTTCCTTGAGATTTTCATCCTCTTCAGTTTTAGACTCAAACTTTTCTATAAGTTCTTCTATCAATTCTCTACCGTCAAGATCATCAGACATCTTTTTTCCTCTGAATAGATAAAGTCATGTTTCGATAAAAATCTTTGGTATGGTTATGGTCTCAAACCTTGTGGAACATTTCGACTTTTTAGTTTAGGTTCTAGGATATTTTAAAGAAAGCAAGAAAATATAAGATTCTTAAAATTTATCTAAGGAGCGTGTTTTATATTTGTTCATCAATTCGCGACACGTCTCCCAGCTTTTTCTAGTGTAAGGCGGCAAGTTCCCCTTCTCAGTAATCCAATCTTGGAGGAAATCCCTAGTTTTTGTATCAGAAGGATATCCGCTTCCGATATCTCTTCCTATATCTTTTGAGATATTCTCCACTTCCTCGTCCCTTCTAACTTTAGCCAAGATGGAGGCCGCCGAGACCACTGGATAACTATCGTCTGCCTCGTGCTCCGAAACTATTTCAGGATTCGCTTCCAACCTCTTCTCTATCGATCTGCGAAATTTCTCTTCGTCGGTCGAAGCCGAATCAACGTAAACCGTATCTCTATCATCACATAGATCGTTGATGAGATTCGCGAAGATATCAGACTCCAATTCGTTCAAACTCATCGATTTTCTGAGAGAATCGATGTTTTCGGCGGGTATAACTCGCAGTGTGAATTCGGAAGCTCTCTCTATTTTTTCCTTCAACTCTCTCCTTTTTGAAGGAGCGAGTCTCTTGGAATCTTTGACTCCCATGTCTATCAGGTCCGCATCGTCGTTCGTCTTCACTCCCGCGATGACCATCGGACCAATCACGGGTCCTCTGCCCGCCTCGTCTATTCCACAGATCATCGTAATCTCAACAGCGGCAGATTAAATAGTCTTTTTCATGGACAATTTATTAAAACCGATCGTTCTCTACTAGGGATGATGAAACTGCTCATAAAAGGAACCGTTCAAGGGGTAGGATTTCGACCTACGGTTTACAGAGTCGCCAAATCATTGGGATTGAAAGGACACGTCAAAAACAAGGGGAGCGAAGTTGAGGTGTTACTGGATAAAGACGCTGACGAGTTTTTGAAAAAATTGAGAGAAAATTTGCCGCCTCTCGCCGATATCGCCAGCGTCGAAAAAGAAAAAGAAGAAGTTCATGCGGAAGATTTCGAGATCGTCGAAAGTTCAGACGGTGAGAGAGAATCTTCTACCATACCTGTAGATACTGCCCTTTGTGACGATTGTGTTGAAGAACTGAAGGACGAGAACGACAAAAGGCACGATTACGCGTTCATCAACTGTACTAACTGTGGAGCGCGATATTCGGCCATATATTCTCTCCCATATGATAGAGAGAAAACCGCGATGGATCAATTCCCTATGTGCGAGGACTGCAGAGAGGAATATGAAGAGCCGATGGATAGAAGATTTCATGCTCAGACCACCTCCTGTCCCGAGTGCGGGCCGGAATACACCCTTTACGACGAAAACAAAAAAGAGATGGGTGGGATCGAAGAATTTGTTGAGAAAGTTGAAAAAGGCAAGATCGGAGTGGCCAAAAGCTGGGGCGGGATGCATATAGTCTGCAAACTTGAGAAAATTCCCGAACTTCGGGAAAAATATCACCGCCCGCAAAAACCGTTCGCTATAATGCTTCCCGACCTAGAAACGACAAAACAATACGCAAAAGTGGAGAGAGAGGACGTCCTCACAGGGCCGAGAAGACCTATAATGGTATATGAAAAAAAGGAAAGTAAAAAAGAAGTTTTAGATCACGCCGCACCCGGTCTTCCCACGGTCGGGATAATGCTGCCCTATACCGGTTTACATCATCTCCTTTTCGAAAAGGGCGATTTCGAAGCTTTAGTGATGACCAGTGCGAATCCACCCGGAGAACCGATGGTCATCGATAATGAAGAAGCTTTTGAACTACCTTTCGAATTCTTTTTGCTTCATAATAGGAATATTGTCAACAGGATCGACGATTCGTTGATCCGAACTCACGGTGAAAACAAAGCCATAATCAGGAGATCGAGAGGTTTCGTTCCATCTTCATATCCCTTCGAAGAAAACGAAATCATGGCCGCTGGAGCGGATAAAAGCGGTTGTTTAGCCCTGTCCACCGACGGGCGTCTCTATGCAAGTCAGTATTTGGGCGATCTCAAATCATATTCCGCCTCAAAATTCTATGAGGATACCGCGGAGTATTTGATGTCGCTTCTAGGTATAGATGAGGTTGATTCTGTCGGCGTAGATCTACATCCAAAGTATCAGAGCAGAAAACTCGGTATGAATTTCGCTGAAAGATTCGATGCGGAGGTCTTCGAAATACAGCATCACTGGGCTCACGGTGCATCCCTTCTTTTAGAGCACGATTTGGAGGAGATCGTAACTATAGCCGTGGACGGGACCGGCTACGGTGAAGACGGAAACAGCTGGGGCGGAGAGATACTCTACTGTAATAAGGAAAAGTATGAAAGGAAAAAACATCTGGAACCTTTTCCTATGCTCGGCGGGGAGAGGGCTATAGAGGAACCCAAAAGATTGATGTACGCCATTCAAAAAGGAGAAGACTTGGAAGGCGAGCATTTTTCCGGTAACAAGGCTAGAGTTTTAGACGATCTGATGGAGGAAAGCGTTAAAACGACTAGTCTGGGAAGACTTCTAGACGCGGTCGCCGCCGGTTTGGACGTTTGTAATAAACGCACTTATGAAGGAGAGCCAGCGATGAAGTTGGAAAAAATCCTGATGGAAGGCGAGGATGAGAAGGAATATCATGTCGAAATAGGAAACAGATCGATCAAAACTCTTCAACCTTACATCCAGATGTTAAATGATGACTTAGCAAAAAAAGAGAAAGCCTTTTCTTACGTGAAATCCGTTTCCGAGGCCATGGCGGAAGCCGCTATAGAGGCTTGTGAAAATAAAGGTATCGAGAATATAGGTATATCTGGCGGAGTCTCCTATAATAGGCCGATCGTCGAGACGATACGATCTTATCTTAAAAAAAACGGCTACGGATTACTCGTTCATGAAGACCTACCGAACGGCGACATGGGTATACCGTTCGGACAGGCGGTTATAGCTTCAAATAAGTTAAATCGAAAATAGGTGCTCTCATCTAAGAGCTGAAAGAAAAGGGAGGGGGCTAGTTTTAAAAAGGTCAGGATGGTGGGATGGGATGCACTCTAACCTACTAGCCCCGAATACCCTTGTTAATATTATTTCTCTTGGAGTCATTTAAGTTTTTTCCAAGATCCATGGTTAAATGAGGAAAAACTTTAAATATTAAAAAGAAAAAAGTATTACTTTTAAAATAATAAAAAGGGTTATGGTCCCTAAGTAGACCAACAAGGACAACACTTATCTTCGTTATTCGGTGATACCACAAGTATCGACTTTGAAAACTGCTTCTCCCTCTGGCATGTTCGGAGAATCGACCAGTCTAGCTATCCTCTTGTCTCCTTTACTCTTTCTCAAGTAAACTCTAAAAGTCGCTGTATGACCTAAGATGTGTCCGCCGATCGGCTTTGTCGCATCACCGAAGAACTGATCCGGATTAGCCGTTACTTGATTAGTCACCACTATTGCCGCGTTGTTTCTTTCCGCGAATTTCAATAGCTTATGAAGGTGTTTGTTTAGTGTCTGCTGTCTCTCGGCGAGCGCTCCTCGACCCACATATTCCGCCCTGAAGTGAGAAGTCAAAGAATCTACTATCAGCAGTTTTATCGGATGCTCATCTCCAAGGTCGAGTGCCTCTTCAGCGAGAAGCATTTGATGGTGAGTATTGAAAGCTCTCGCTACGTGAATATTTTCTAGTACTGATTCAGGATCGATATCTCGTGCTTCGGCTATTTCAGTTACACGTTCGGGCCTAAAGCTGTTCTCCGTATCTATTATCATCGCTTCGCCGTCCAATCCGCCTTCCTCTTCTGGAAGAGTGGCATTAACAAGCAATTGATGAGCGACCTGGGTCTTCCCGGAACCGAATTCGCCGAAAAACTCGGTTATCGATCCGGTCTCTATTCCTCCGCCCAAAAGGTCGTCAAAACTATCGGCTGCGGTACTCAACTTACCTATATTCTTTCTCTTTTCTAAGAGTTGGTCACCAGTCTCGAATCCCCCTATCTCAGCTGCATCTTTCGCAGCCTGGATAATCTTACCTGCAGTAGAATCTCCTATATCCGCTACGTCAGATAGCGTCCGTGGAGATTCTACGGCTATGGACATTAGATCTTTGTAACCTGAGTCCATGAGCTTTTCTGCAGTTGCGGGTCCTACTCCTGGCAACTCTTTTATTTCTTCTTCGCTCATTTTATCATCTGTTTCACAACTAGGTCCTTTATTAAACTTCTTTCCGGGGATGAGTGAAAGTAGGATTAGATGTCTAGTATGATACTGACCTCTCCGTCGGGATTAATAGATAATTCATGATAAGATACGGCTTTGACGGCAGTATCTACATCGTGACGGTCTAGATCGATCTTTTCTCCTCTGACAGAAGCCTCTAGTCTTATTACTTCGTTTTCGATTATATCCACTTCGAATTCTTGGTAAAACTCATTTTCTACTTCGTGCAAGTAGATCAATTCGGATAAGAAATTTACAAGCACACTTTCTAAATTTTCAGACTCGATCTCAAAATTCCGTTCAGAATCAGTTCCCACCATTGAGAGATCAGTTATGATGCTGAACATCCCTCTAGCGGTCTCCTCGAAAGCTTCTTCAAGATCCTCTCCAAATGCACGTATACCGATATCCGCGGTGTGATCGATGTGTTCGAATCCGATATATTCTCACCCTACAGTGAGGAGTTCTGTATCCAATCCTTCATAATATTTTTTCGCTATTTTTAGATCATCGAACACCAGCATGGTGATCTCGTTGACATTGCAGATCTCGGCTTCTTCCAGGTGTCCCCCTATAACATTATGGTCTTCATCTGCTAACTCAGCATGCATATGCATACCGCCGTCTTCCGTTATACTTCCATTTACGGAGACTAACTCCATGGGTTTTTCGTATTTATCGAATTCGTATTCTCCACTTTCCATATCATAATAACCCAGCTTAAAATCCCTCAACATCCCTATCGCGGTTACCAAAACGCCGCATTTCTGATCGATCTCCGACATTATGGTCTCGAGGGATTCAAAGAAATCTCCCCCATCATCTAGTTTAGCCACCAATACGTTATCTTCTATTTCATATTCCATTCGGAATCACCATACCTCAAATAGTTTAGCCCAATTTAAAGTATTCGTGTATCTACTTGGAAGAGTAAATTCTGTTCAAGAGATAATAGAAAAAGGTTGATGAATCGGATGTTCCGACTGTTATAGTATCTCACACATTAACTTCTATATCCAGTTTCTCAGCCAATTCCTTGTACCTGTTCCTTACAGTCACTTCAGTAACATCGGCTATTTCGGCTATCTCTATCTGTGTTCTCCTGTCTCCAGCTTTTATCCCCGCTATATAGATTGAGGCGGCGGCCAATCCGGTCGGACCTTTACCAGATAGGAGTTCCTGTTCCTCGGCCCTGTTCAATATCCTTTCAGCAATTTTTTTAGCTTCGCCGCCGAGGTTCAGTTGATTGCAGAACTTTTGAATATAGTTCTGGGGTTTTGTGGGTTTCAGTTTCATGTTGAGCTCCCACTTCAAGAATCTGTATGTTCTTCCTATCTCCTTTCTGTTGTACTTGGTGACCTCAGCGAATTCGTCCAAAGTCCTGGGAATATCCAGTTTCCTACACGCGGTATAAAGGACAGCGGTAGCGACTATCTTTACGCTTCGACCTCTGATAAGATTCTTCTCCACCGCTCTTCTGTAGATTGCGGCGGACCTCTCCTTCACATGGTTTGGAAGGCCCATTGTAGAAGCCAGTCTCTTGATTTCACTCAATGCTGAGACCAAAGTGCTTTCTCTAGCACCGGAGACTCTGCTCCTTCTCTGCCATTTTCTCAGCCTGTACATCTGGGCCTTTTTGTTGCTGGAAAGGCTTCTACCTTGAGAATCCCGATTACTATCATCAATTTTGGTAGATAAGCCTTTATCATGCATCATCTGGGTCATGGCCGGGCCTGCTCTAGCCCGATTTTGCTCCTGCTTCATATCAAAAGCTCGCCATTCAGGACCCTTATCTATATATTGATCATCGATCACCAGCCCACATTCTTCACATATCAGTTCGCCCCTGTCATAATCTTGAGCGAGTTGACTACTTCCACATTCGGGACACTCCGTTATCCTTTCAAGCGTCTGTTTATCTTTCGATTTGGTTTGAACTTCCGCAGACATATATACCACCTAAATAAAACACCTCGGAAAAGAGGTGAGGACCTTCGGGGGTTGAGTTGATTTTTCGAATTTCTTCTCTAAAATCCATCAACTTTTACACTAGTTCGACTATTCCGGCCTCGCTCCACCCCCGGCCTAATTATAGCTGGTAGGTCATTCTATTTAAAACTTTGGTTGAAAAAGGGAGAAATTCTGCATTTATTATGAAATTAATCAGATTGTTACGTATCCTAAATACATCAAGGCGGTTATCAGAGTGAATCTAACAGCCGCTGAAAAAGTTATAACGAGCCAAACTTTTTTCCACTCCATACCCAGCAATCTCCCCACTAAACTCATCACGTTCGGGCCCGTTCCGTAAAGGGGTAAAAACATGAGCCAAAATATGCTGAAATATTCTACCTTTTTGGCTAACTCCCTTTCCTCGATTATCTCTCTCGCCTTAGTCCTCAATTTTTTCATGTATCTGCCTATTAGAGGGATCTTCTCAAAAAACGAATAGTTCAGACTCACGATCAGAGAACTTTGGGAAGAGATAAAAACGAGAAGAACGACGACTCCGATCGGATTAAATCCGGAAGCGAGTGCTATCGCTGGAGAAACAATCCAACCAAAACCGACGGCGAAATAGAAACCTAGAAAAACGCTAGCGGCGGGTATGTATATACTTGGACCCATTGAATAGATGACAATCACGGCTGTAAAAGCCGGTAGGATCGACAAGAAAAATCTAGAAAGGGGATTTTTCAACGTCTTGGAAAGGTATTCATCATTCAAATTTCAGACTCCCAGCAGTTCAAGTATTTTAAAAAATTGACCTGTACTTGATAGAATCGAGTTGCCGATACGAAAGAGAGCTGATATATCCTGTAAGGACCAATGAGAGGTACGTGAGCGTTGTTTATGAATTGAGATATGACGTCTTGATCACCGTAATATTCAAATATGAACTCGATAAGCTCTTCGTCGTCCAACCCAACTTCGCCTTCCTCTTCGAAGGCCCCTAAAATAGAGAGCGTCAATTGTTCTAAATCTTTAGCTTTTTTCTCTATCAGAGTTAATTCTTCGTGATATTCTATCTCAAAGTCTATCCAGTATATCTCTCCATCAGTTGTTACTAAGCAGTTCTGGGTATTAGGTTCACCATGGTAAAGATCCTTCTCGTGTATATTCCTTAGCGCCTCAGCGAGATTTTTTATCATATTCAATTTCTTCTTATTTTCTATATCCTGAGCGCTAAGTATGTCAAAAACGACTTCTCCTTCTATCTTCTCCATCAATATAGCATTTTCATGGGATGTATCGTCTATTTCAACGTCTGGATTGATGGCTTTCAAATACTCCTTCTCCCGGAGACTCCAACGCTCGTTATCTAGTATTTTACGTGAATTAGTACCAGATAACAAACGTGATAGGTTGCTTAAAATCCCGTTCAAGTAAAATAAAGGGGGCCTTATCTTTACCAGATGACTCTTACCGCCTTTCCCGTCCTTTATCTCTTTAATAACGCTACTGAAATGGCCGTAACTGTTGTTATTTTCCCTATTGAAGAACGTATTTTCGAATGTACTTTCTGCTACTTTTTCAGAAAGTTCCGTACGGGAGGGTTTTTTTGACTCTTTTTTAGTGCCCAAGAGGGCCACCTCTAAAGGCTCTATTCTTATATGAGGTAATATAATTTTCGCTGATTTCTCATGAAAATTCATGACCCGTTTTCAACTAGTATTATTGTCTTAATTCAGAAAAAATTTAAATCATATATCATTTTCTACTTGTCTACAGCGGTGCACGAGATGTTTAAAAAAGGACAGAAATGGTACAGAGAAGAGGATGTCGCGGACAGTTACGACGAACAACGGTTTACCGGTGGAGGTAAGATTCTAGATGCTAAAGAAAAGAATATGCTCATGTCGCTTGTGAATCCAACTGGAAAAAAGATACTGGATATCGCCACGGGGACAGGTCGATTCGCCGAACTGCTTTCTAGTGAAGGGGGTGACGTTGTTGGTTTGGACGCGAGTAAAGAGATGCTTACTCACAATAAAGTGGAATGTCTTCAAGGTGACGCACTAAATCTCCCATTCAAGGATAAGTGCTTCGACGTGTCGACCAGCATGAGATTTCTACATCTGTTGGACCCTGAAGACGTTGCGAAATTCGTAAAAGAGGTGGAAAGAGTCACTCGGGATAAATTCGTATTCGAGAGCCTGCATCCAATGAGTTTAAGGCTTTTCTATCAGTGGGCACTCCCTCAGGATAGTCGATTGTACTCAAATTCCTGCTTGATAGATATATTCGAAAATTTAGAGGTTGTGAAGGACTTCCGATATCACGAAAGCTTTTTGATACCCTATGGACTATATCAGATATTGCCAGAAAATGTTGCTGAAGGATTCACGAAGATAGACGAAATGATGATGAATAAGCAGAGCTCTTTGGCTTCCACCGTTTACTGGGAACTGTATTTTTGATAATTTTTTTAGCTCGCTGTTTAGTCCAATTCGTAATATATTCGATGTCTGTTCTTACCCTTGTTTTCCAACTCATATATACTCACAGTTCCAATCTCTTCAGTATTTCTGACATGCGTCCCCGCACAGGGACAGATATCGTATCCGTCGATATCTATCACCCGTAGAACTTCGATAGATTTAGGTAGAATATCCAAATTGACTCTATCTTCCTCTAACTTTTTTTCTAAAACACTTCGTTTTTCCTCATAGATACTGACCGGAAGACCTTTTTTAATTACCTCATTAACTTCATTTTCTATCTTTTCAACTTCTTCTTCAGCCAATTCTAATGGCTTGAAATCCACTCTTGAATAATCCGTATAGATCTGGTTTCCTACGGTCGAAGCACCGAACATCTCGTAGACTACGGCCGAAAACAGGTGCTGGGCTGTATGTAGCTTCATGTGCTCGTATCTTTTTTCCCAGTCTAGTTCACCTCTGATCTTCGTACCCTCTTCCGGGACTTTACCATCTAATCGATGGATGATTTCACCTTTCTTCTCCACCTGGGTAACTGTAGAGCTCTTATCATACCAAGATATCTTTCCAGTGTCGGAGGGTTGACCGCCGCCCTCTGGATAAAAAGCCGATCTGTCTAGAACAATGAAGTCCTCTCCAGATCTTTCTACCTCAGCTTCAAATTCTTTGATATAGTTGCTTTCGATGTCTTCCATGTAAAGTTGCTCTGTCATATCAATCACCTTTGGATCAAAAGACAGGAAGAGCAATAAAATTTAGGCCTCTATTAACAGTTTACCGGCTATAGTCGGCGACAAGAAAGTGCTTATCAATACTAGGACCCACACTTTCCCTTCAAATATATTGTAGTCTGCGATTAGATTCTCCCAAGGGTGTCCCATGACATAGTGACCGAAAAGAAATTCGAAAGAGACGGTTAGCGTCAACCATAACGTTCCGATCAACAGTAAATCCCAAGTTGTAAAAACAAATGAAGTATGCCTCAAAAAAACACAAGTAACTAGAAAGATGATGAGACTTAGGATAATAGAACTGAGCACGTGCCCTCCATGATCTCCAAGAGCCGGCAAGAGAACCTCTTCTCTCAGCACACCGTTCATGATGGCTACGAAAACGAGAAGGACCCAGACCCCGACGGAATACAGTAATAATCTTTGATCCATCGAAAATATGACCACCTAATTTGATATAAAATTTTCCCATCTATATTGAAACTTAGTTTTTCTTTTGGTTTTTATAGTGAAGGAAAAAAGATTCACACGGTCTTAGGAAAGTGAAATTTCCCAAAAGAAGTTACGAGGTACAATATAACCGAGCTATTCGCATTCAGTTGACGGAAAATATAAAAAACTCGTTACCTTTATATAGAACCTTTAGCTAATTTAGTTACCGATGAACAGACCTCAACTTATAGAGGAAGTGAGGGAGGTACTTTCTAAAGCTGGTTTCTATCTCTCCAAGCGGGAATACCAGCACAGCATGCCTTTCGATATCATTGCAAGAAGGGATGATTGGCTTTTGGTTATAGGAGTTACTGTGAACGCTGATAGCTCCCGGATCAGAGCCAGTAAACAGTTGAAAGTCTTGAGCGAGAGTATAGGAGCCTCTACGCTTCTTATAGCCCTAACAGGAGGTCAAAGAAAGCTAAAGGAAGGCGTGGTTTACTCAAGAAAAGGGATACCTTTGATGGCTCCAGACACTCTTAAAAATATGGTCTTGGAAGGGGTGCCTCCTTACGTTTTTTCCGCTCCCGGAGGTCTCTATGTCAAGATGGATTCAGAGATGCTTAAAGAAGCTAGGAAAGAAAACCAGATATCGCTCAGTAAACTAGCCGATATAGCGGGAGTCTCTCGAAAATCCATCCAGAAATACGAAGACGGTATGGGGGCAGATCTAGACGTCGCTTTAAAACTTCAAGAGTTCCTAGGTGAGGATCTTATTCTTCCTATTAATCCATTTGAAACAGAGAAGTCTGAAGAAGGATACAAAGACTGTCTAGATCAATACTCCGGAATAGAGAAAGTTATATTCCAGACTCTGTTATCAATCGGATATCGGATCGTTCCCACTTCTAGCTGTCCATTTGAGGCTGTTACAGAGGACGAGGAGACGGTATTTTTGAGCGGTGTTGGATCAGAAGAAGACTCTGAGTTGAAGAAAAAAGCCAAGATCGTTTCCGATCTCTCAAATATTACAGAAAAGGATTCAGTCATTTTTATCCACAAGAGTTGTACCAGGATGAATATAGAAGGTATACCCTTGATAGAAAAGGACGAACTGTCAGATGTAGAAGACAAGACTGAAATCTCCGAACTTATAGCTGAAAGGAAAGGTGAAACATGAGTTCCTATGATCTCGAAAGAAAAGGTTCTAAGGTGCATCTGATAGGTATAGTGAAAGGCCTAGTCTCGGAAGCTGAAAGATTGGAAGAGGTTGTAAAGGATATACAATTCAAAGTGGGAGCTCTGCCCATCTCAAAAGAAGAGATCGAGGGCCTCAGAGAGTTCATGAATGAAGATGATTTAGAAGGTGATGTAGAGCCTTCGACCCCAGAAAAAATATATGCAGAAAAATTGAAAAAATTCGGTGAGGTGACTTTACCTCCGCCTTCCTATACATTTTTCCTGAAATATTGTTCCAAGAATGAGATCGAAATAGAAGCCTTGGATATGGATGATGAACATTACACCATGGCCTACTGTGATCACGTGACCGGAATACAGTGGATCAGACAGTCCTTGCGCGAGAAAAGATTGAAGGGAAAAAAGATAGACGCTGAAAATCCGAAAGAGTTCGCCAAAAAATGGGACCTGACTATCAACAAATTGAAGGGTTTTCAAAAGTTAGAGGAGCATCGGGAGAGGATAATTGCGAAAAACATCGATAGGCTGGCGGAAAGAGGAGATATTGTCGGTATTATAGAGGAAGAAAGGATCGAAGGGATAATAGAGAAATTGAAAGATTAAAAAAGAAATCTTTAATAAAGTGTAAGGTTTATTTTTAAAATATAGGTCAAGGAGTGACATCTATGGAAGAACAAAAGGGTTATATCAGGAAGAAATTGAAAAAGTATAGAGAAGAAATAAAAAGACTGAAAGAAGAAAAGCAAGCCTTGAAAGATGAAATAAAAAATTTAGATGAGGAGAGCAGGGAAATACTGGAAGAAAAAAAAGAGACTTTAGAGAGAAAAGTGGGAGATATCCAAAAAATCGATGACGAACTTACCAGACAACTCTCCACGGAAAAAGTCAATGAAGAAAAAGAAGTCGTCATAAAGGATCTAGAAAAGACCAATATAGAACTAGAAAAAGAGGTAGATGAACTCAATAGAGAAAATGAAAGGTTGATGAAAAAGATTGATAGGCTGGAAAAATCCCTCTCGGGGTCAGCTTTAAAGAGCGGAGAGAATGTGAGTTTGCATTCAAATACCGTGGTAGCCGGAGGTATCGAATCGAACGGTGACGTAGAAGGTGAATCCGATATAAAGATCAAAGGTTCCATAGAAACCGATGGTGATGTAGAATTAGGAAACGAAACTACTGTAGAAGGGGACGTTATCTCCTTGTCAGGTGACGTGGAAATAAAGGATGACTGTGAGATAGAGGGGTTGATAAAGGGTGAAAAGGTCAAGGTGGGAGACAACAATGATCTTCAGGACATTGAAAGTGAAAATGAATTAGAGATCGGCAAATATTCTAATGTAACAGACATCTCTTCGGGTGGAAATGTAAGGTTAGGCGAAGGTGTTTCTGTGGAAGGAAGCGTTGAATACGTCGGTTCCCTGTCAATGGGAGAAAAAGTTACCATCAAAAGATCGGTTCTACCGAAGACGGAGGAAGAAATCGAGGGGGAAATCCAGGAAGCTGAAGAGGAACTTGAAGAGGAACAAAAGATTAGAGGTGAAAAAACTACCGAGGGAGAGAACGCGTCTGAAGAGGAAGATCGCGATGAAGGTGAGAGCAAATTAGTCGAGGAAAAAAACTCCATCGATGAAGAAATCGAGTCTTTAGAGGAGACATTGACCGAAAAAGAGAGAAGCGAAGGAAAGATAGAAAAAGAAGAGATGGAGGAAGAGATCGAAAGAGAGGAGAAAATTGAAGAGCCTCAAAGGGATACAGAAAGAACTGACAAAGACGAAAGCGCTGAGGACATGATTATCAAACCTAGTCCTGAAGCAGAGAAAACAGATGAAGAAGAACTAAAAGGAAGTCAAGTAGATTTGGAAAAGGAAAATATAGAGGAAAAAAGTGAAAAAGAAGAAACAGACGAGACTTCAGAAAATGTGGAAAAACTTGTTAAAGACGAAGGTCCTGAGGAAAGGCTTATCAAACCTAGTCCCGAAGCGGAGAGACCGGATCAAGATCTTACTACTCCCGAAGACATAGACGAAGTCATCGAAAAATCTAAAGAGGAATCTAATGGATCCGAGAAAAAGAATTCTAATAAAATAGAATGCCCCATATGCAATCACCTTAACGATCCTAAATCGGAAGTTTGTGAGATATGTAATGCGGATCTGCCGTCATAGTTTTATATGAGTGTAGTTTAAACAAAATATAGTGTGAGATTTCAATGGATTTCGAAAAATCCACGGGAAATGTCATCGAGGATAGGGAAAAGCTTTCCTTCGACTTCATTCCCAATGAACTCCCGAATCGGGAAGAACAAATGCAAAAACTCTTCGGCCTATTTAGAGGTATAGTATCCTCTAACGTCTCTCAGAACGTTTTACTTCACGGACCGGTCGGAACTGGAAAGACCGTAACGGCTAAAAGATTCACCATGGACTTTGAGGAATGGGCTAAAGATAAAGATCAGGTCATCGATTCCGTTTTTATAAACTGCAGGAAGAGAAAAAATAATAGTTCCGCTATGTGGAAGATTGTCCATCATTTCGATAAAGGATTTCCGGATAGAGGTTTTTCCGTAGAAGAGATGATGAAGATCGTTCAGGAAAAGGTAGAAGAAAGAAACCTACATCTTTTCGTCGTTCTAGATGAAATCGACGCTCTTATACAGAGAGAGGGGTCCGATCTCATCTATCTGCTGACAAGATTCGACGAAGAAAAACTTTCTCCTGAAGGAAACATATCTACCATTCTCGTATCCCAGAAAAATATTTTCGAACTGCTCGAGAAAAGCGCTAGAAGTTCGTTCAAAAGGAGTAACCGTATCAGGTTTCCACGATACAGTTCCGAGGAACTATTTCCAATTCTAAAAGACAGGGTCGATATGGCCCTGTATCCCAGTTCAATCAATGACGAAAACATACAACTTCTAGCGGATATAGCCGGCAAAGGAAGGGACGGAAACGGCGATGCAAGGTTCGGGATCGAACTATTAGAAAAAGCCGCTCTGATAGCCGAGATGGATGGTAGAAACAATATCACGATTGAAGATGTCAGATCAGCTAAAGGCGAGGTAGACCCCTTCTTCACAGAAAGTAAGTTAAAGGATCTGAACATCCAAGAGAGACTTATACTCTTAGCCGCTACGAGAAAATTGAAAAACCAGACTTATACCATCACAGGAGAGATCGAGGAATCATACAAAATACTCTGTGAAGAGTATGACGTTAAAAAACTCGGCCATACTCAATTCTGGAAATACCTACAATCTCTTTCCGACGAAGGATTACTAGGTTCTAAAGCTTTATCCGACGGATCGGGTAGAACTACAAAAGTATCTCTTTCAGATATCCCCGCAGAAGAACTGGAGAATAAATTAAAAGAGATGATCGATTGAAATGATCGAAAACAACATGTCCACTAAACAGAAAATCTTAACTTTTGCTGTAATCTTTTCCCTCATCGGCATTTCATCACTCTATATTTTTTCAGGTCAAAGAGCTTCAAGAGATATTAGAATTTCCAAGATAGATGAGGGGTTAGTGGGAAGTCGAATATCTACTGAAGGAAATATATCTGAGATCTCTTGGTTCAGTTACATGGTTCTATTCGAATTGAAAGAAAAAGAAACTGAAGAAGCCTTGACAGTTAACTGTGAGAGGGATATGATCGAAGATTTAGAGGATAAAAAGACACAGCTTACAACAGGTGCAAGGGTCAGAGTAGAAGGTAAACTGGAGAGGTATGAAGGAGAGATAAACTTAAAGGTGGATTCTAACGGCGGCTTATCTGTGATCAGAGAAGCTTATTCGAGCTTTACTCCAATATCGCATGTTCTCGAAAATCCGAGATGGCATGAAAATATGAATATCAAAGTCAGAGGTGAAATAACGAATAGAACTGATTCTGATCTGGGCGAGGAAGTAACTATCACAGGGCTTCAAGACGATCGATATAGACTCCGATGCGAAATCGAAAGTCCGGAGGAGTATGAAGACAAGGAACTTTTAGGAAAACCGGTAGTTCTTAAGGGTAGATTGACATATTATAATAAAAGAGGTTATTGGAAACTTAGATGCTCTGAATTTTCTGATGTGAAAGCTGAAAAAGCCGTTTAATTCTGTCATTAATTTACATATTTACATCACTTCCACTAAGATAGTGTATTTCTTTAATCCTGTAGGCCGGAAGGATTATATATCTCTTGGAATCAATCTTAATTTAGCCAGGAGACCGTGGCCAACCAACGGTGTTCGACACTGAGGAAAGTCCCCTCTCCATAGGAAAGGTGGATCAGTGCAAACTGATGTGGTGAGAATCACGGATCAGGGCGCAGAAACGACACGTCCTCCGAGGAGCCGTGAGGCGCGCGAACTCTGTCGCAAGACAGGGGAGTTAACCCGCTGAGCAAAAAATCGGAGGGAACGATGAAACGGCCACTTCACCTCACCGGAGCAAGTCCGAAAAACCGGGATGACCTTTCCGGGACCGGTAGGTAGGACGCGCAGGTGAATGTTGGCTGGTAACCAAACAGAAAGGGGCTTACATCGGTCACCTGGCTTTATTTCTTAAGTAAAGCTTTAATAGTTTATTGTTATTTTACCAGTGTGTGAAAATTATGGTAAAAGCATATTGTGTGAAATGCGGCGAAAAAGTCGAGATAAAAGATGCAGAAGAGACCGAGATGAAGAATGGAAAACCCGCGGTCAAAGGAGAATGTCCAGACTGCGGAACAGGAGTTTACCGTATCGGTAGTCCCGAATAAACCTTTTTGTTTTATTATTTATGTATGTTTTAGGCCTAGAGGGTACCGCCCATACCGTAGGTGCGAGCGTAGTCACCAATGAAGGGAAAGTCCTTTCTAATTTATCTAAGACTTATCAAGAAAAGGAAGGTATCCATCCACGAGAAGCCGCGAACCATCATTCTTCAAACGTTACTAATCTTATTCAGAGTGCGATCGATGAAGCTAAAATTGAAAAAGACAGCATAGATTTGGTAGCTTTTTCTCAGGGGCCCGGACTAGGACCTTGTTTAAGGACCGTCGCTACGGCGGCAAGAAGTCTCTCTCTTTCTCTAGATGTTCCTCTGGTAGGGGTCAATCACTGCATAGCTCACCTCGAGATCGGTAGACTGAGGACCAAAGCAGAGAATCCAGTTCTTCTATACGTGTCCGGTGGAAATACTCAGGTGATAGCCTTCACCAAAGGTAGATACAGGGTGTTTGGCGAGACACTTGATATAGGTCTGGGGAACATGCTGGATAAATTCGGAAGAGAGTACGGGATGACTTTTCCCGCTGGACCGGCCATCGAGAAGAAGGCTGAAGAAGGAAATAAATTGATAGAACTTCCTTACAGCGTTAAGGGTATGGATGTGGAATTTTCGGGCATAATGACTTCGGCCCTTAACAAAGACGAATCACTTCTAGATCTATGCTATTCGATCCAAGAGACCACTTTCGCTATGATTACCGAGGTGACTGAAAGAGCATTGGCTCATATTAGGAAAGACGAGGTGCTTCTCGGAGGCGGGGTCGTCCAGAACAAGAGACTTCAATCGATGGTCGAGAAGATGGCGGAAGAGAGAGGTGCTGAGTGCTTTGTTCCAGAACCAGAGTTCTGTGTCGACAATGCAGCGATGATAGCTTGGACCGGCTACCTGATGTATGACTCAGGAATATCCATATCGGTAGAAGAAAGCCACATAAAGCAAAAGTTCAGGACCGACGAAGTCGAAGTCGGTTGGAGATGAGAATGATTTTTTGGTAAATCAGATCCTAGTTGAATAATTTTCTTTTTCATCCATTATCTATTTATACTCATTTTATACTTGCCCAAAAGGATGATAAAATGAGTGAAGAGGAAATGACCAAAGAGGAACTTCTGGAGAAGGCCAAAGAACCGGCTAAAAAAGCCATGGAATGGCATCCCTTTTATCAAGGAAAAATAGAGGTTTCACCAAAAGTACAAATAAAGAGTTTTGACGACTTCGGCGTGTGGTACACTCCCGGAGTAGCTAAACCGTGCGAAGACATAAGAGATAATCCTGAAATGGTTTACGAACACACGAACAAGTGGAATAACGTAGCGGTTGTGAGTGACGGCAGTAGAGTTCTCGGTCTGGGAGATATCGGACCTGAGGCCGGCATGCCGGTGATGGAAGGTAAAGGACTGCTTTTCAAATATTTGGGCGGAGTCGACGCATTCCCGATATGCCTAGACGCTCACGATCCAGATGATATAGTACAGGCTGTCAAATGGATAGCCCCTTCGTTCGGAGGTATCAATCTGGAAGATATCTCGAAACCTAAGTGTTTCGAAGTTTTAGATAGATTGAGAGAAGAATTAGATATTCCAGTGTGGCACGACGATCAACAGGGTACCGCTGCGATAACTTTAGCGGGTATAATCAACGGATTGAAAGTCGTAGATAAAGAGCTGGAAGAAGTAGAGATAGGTCTAGTAGGGGCTGGAGCGGCAAATCTATGTCTCGCTAGAACTCTTCTAAAAGCGGGCGTACCCGAAGATAACCTTTATCTGTGTGACTCAACGGGTCTTCTTCATCCCGGCAGAGACGACCTAGATGAAGAAAAAACACCTGAAAAGTGGAAATTCGCCCAAAAAACGAACAAAGAACAGAAAGAAGGCGGTCTACCAGAATTGATCGAAGGTAAAGACGTTGTTGTCGCAGCCTCATCACCGGGTCCAGACACAATCAAGAAAGAATGGCTGAAAGAGATGAACGACGACGGTATACTTTTCGCGGAAGCGAATCCGATCCCAGAGATATGGCCGTGGGACGCGAAAGAAGCAGGTGTCCGTATAGTCGGAACCGGTCGTTCTGATTTCCCGAATCAAGTGAACAATTCGATCGGCTTCCCAGGGATATTCAGAGGAACTTTGGATGTAAGAGCCACCACTATCAGTGACGAGATGCATATAGAAGCCGCCTATGCGATCGCGGAAGTTGCGGAAGAAAGAGGCCTAGACGAAGAAAGCTTGGTACCTACTATGGAAGATACGGAAGTGTACATCAGACAGGCTGTAAGAGTCGGTCAAAAGGCCATTGAACAAGGACTCGCAAAGAGAGAATTATCGGAAGAAGAACTGAGAGAAAAGGCAGAAAAAACGATCAAATCCACTAGAAGAAAAACGGAAAACAAGATGAATGCCGGAGATATCGAAGATGCGCCTGATGTTGATCTAAGCTAAAATCCCCTCTAACCTTTTTCCTTTCTATTTTTCAAAAAATCTAAATCTTTGAAGCACGTTCATTAACTCGTGAATATACTAGCTGTCGCTACGGACAACTTTGAATTTTATTATGAAATAGTTAAAGAGTTGAAACAGCGAGATATACCTTTCGTAAGCCTTTCACCTACCGACGAAATACCTTCGGAGGTAGACATAGTGCTCACCACCTCTCAGGAGGCCGAAGGGATAGAGTTTGAAAACGTGATAGGTGTAGATGAGGACGTAAGAAGGGGCGTGCGAAAAGCCCTTACCATCATGAAAGGGAAGCTGTCATATCAAAAGATGCTCGTCGGTATAGACCCAGGGAGGGAGCCTGGGGTGGCTCTACTAGGAGATGGGAAGGTACTCGAAACTATGCACGCTTCCGATCCCGAAGAGGTTGAAGACATTATAAAGGATTTCATAAAGGACTATGACTTTCAGCGGATGATTATAAGAATAGGGCATGGAGACAAAACCAATCGTAACAGAACTATATCTTCACTTAAAGGTCTCCCGATAACGATAGAGATCGTCAACGAAGAAGATACTACGAAATTGACGGAAATGCCGGATATCGAAGCCGCTAAAAAGATCGCCTTAAGTCATGGTAAATTAGCTCAGGGATCTTACGATGTTAAAGCTACTGAAGGTGAAATGAGGGAGATGCAGAGGAGAAGTAGGATAGAAAGCGGTGATATCACTATCTCTAAATCCCTAGCTAAAAAAGTAGTCGAGGGCGATATGCAAATGGAAGAAGCCATCGACGAACAAAAAGAAGAAGAAAAAGATTGATTAACCGATCATCTTCAGGTTACCAAGTACCGGTTCGTATAACTTTCCATCGGTTCTCAAGTTGTTCACGGCTTCCTCGAAATCCTCTTCAGTTACCTCTTTCTCCTCCACCACTTTTTCCTTAACCCTTTCGTAATCTACACCGTTTTCCAAGTTCTCTCTTTCCTCTAAGTCGGCTATGATATCGAGGATGAAATCCTCTAGATCTTCATCTCTTTCTTGCTCTTCTTCTTCACCCATCTCTTCGATGGATTCACTTTCATACTCGGGCAACACATATCGGAGAGAATCCTCCAACATCCTTTCATATCGATCGAAGGAAATCGAGTCGTAGTATTCAGAGGCTTTTTTGTAGCCTTCTGCCAATTTCTCGTCGAAACCGAGTTCAACCAATTCCTCGACGGACACTTCGTCCATCTTTGAAGCTTCGATAGCAACTTCTAGTCTTTTCTTCAAGGATCTCGCGGCTTCGATGATCCAGTTATCCCTTTGATCTTCAGTTACCTCTTTTACTATCTCCGCCCTGATAGAAGTCAAAAATGTTTCATCATCAGGTTCATAAGTGCTTGCCTTTCCGACGACCGCTACAAATAGTGGAGGTTCCATATTGGTCAAGGTTGTGGTGACTTCTGGTTGATATTGTCCTGCCGAAACGAAAAATGTACCTGTAGGGTCGGTCACTCTCGCCCGCCACATCGGCTCCTCGGGACTACCTATATTTTCTTTCTCAGTCAAAACTCCGACGGTGTAGACCCGATTGACTTTAGCGCCTAGAGGAGTCACGAGATATGTAGGTGCTCTTTCCTCCTCACCCTCTATCTTCAAAGTAGATTCATTGAATTCACTCGCGAAAACTCTCCATGCAACTTCTCTGTTCGTCATGCTCATTTTTTCAACCTCCGTATTGAATCTAAATTCTTCTCATCTAACGTCTTTTTATCTAAAATCGATGAGAAGAGCGGAAAAATAGTTCCGCTCATACTCTCACCTCGTCTAACATCTCTCTAGCTTCTTGTTCCACGTCTATACTCTTATGATTTACTTCATCAGCGACCAACATAAGGCCATACTCGTCGCTGGTTATATTTCCTCTCACTTGTAGAGGTTGAGCTATCAATTTTTCCTCCACTTCATCCCTTATAACGTCTTGGTTCATCTCATCTTTAGCTATATCCATAGCCTTATCGATGTCATAACCCAAGACATCTTCCGTCAGTTCTCTATTGATTATAACCGTTAAAGCCCCTGTACCGTCGTCCAATATCCCCTTGACTCGTAGATCGGCTTTGCCGTCGACTTTTCCATGAACCCTGCATGCACCTTTCTGAATTACTCTGTTGCATTCTGGGCATCTAAATATCAATCCACTGCCGCTCTTTATATCTATCATCACAGCTTCCACCACTGCGTCAACTGCACCGCCTCTTTTGGCGAGGTCCGAGATAGTGTAAACTGAAGTTTCCTCCAATTCGTCTGCCTCAGGCAGAGCGGAATCGTCCAAAAATTCAACACTAGCTCCGTCATCGAAGCTGTACTGAGGTATACCTCTCCAGGTTCTAACATAGCCTCCTTTGACCCTGATTACGTCATCTTTATCTATGCCAAAATCGTGCCAAGCACTGAACTGCGCTTTACCGGTTTCGTCCGCCATAACTCCAGAGAAAAGGGTCTTTTCGCCATCATCCGTATTGACCGTTTTTTCTTCGATCGACATCACTCTTCCCGTTACTTCGAGATTCTGCATATCTTCTCTAATATCTTTCAAATCAACGGTTTGAGGCTGACGATCGAATTGTGGAACTTCGTCATTCTCTATCTTTTTTACAGAAGTTTTAGACCCTATATTGACCTGGGGCTTCTCATTCCACATGTTAACGTAAGCGTTCTCTAACTTTATCGTGTCGCCTTTCTCTATATCGATGGGTTTCGCTTCCCATAATGTGTAAGGAACAGTACCGGTATCGTCGCCGAGTATACCGTACCATATCTGTTTGGGCTGATCGTCGACTTCGATCTCCTTGTCATCGATCGAAACGATACGACACTTTAGATCTAGTCCTTGTTCTTCTCCCTCTATGTCCTCTATTTTGAGTTCAGAGGTGACATAGAGTTCTTGAGGGTCACCCTCATACTTCTTTACGATAGATCTTTTAGCACTTCCCAAGGGGACTCCGTATCGATCCGTGTAGGTACGGAGTTCCTCTTCGATCTGTTCTTCGCTCAACTTTTCGTTTAACGCCCGGTTTATATCTTCAATATGGGGCGCGAGTTCTTCGTCTTCAGTCATATTTTCACGTCCTGGTCTGGAATAGACCGGTAAAAGTGAGAAGAGCGCTAATATTTAATAGTTGTCGGGAGGGGTGAGTGAAAGTGGCTAGAATATAGACTTTATAGAGGGTGTAAATCTTATTTCAAGTTCCTTACACCTTTTCGTAGTTAGATTTTACATAGTCAATCATAACATCTCTATTATTTTCAAGATTAGAGTCATACCAATTTTTGACTATCTCTTTTAATGTATCATGGAATTCTGCCATTTTTACTTCCTCTATAGGGAACCTCTCTTGGAAAAGAGAATATCTACTTACTGTTTTCGTCCATCCTCTGTCTCTCGAATATTTTTTATCTTCAACGCATTCGAATAGTAATTCAATCCAGAGATCATCGTTTTTGGTTCGATATTCTAAAATCAAACTGTCTCCCGGACCGACTCCTTTGGATGTTTTTTCCGATAATTTAATGACTTTCAAACTAGAAAAATCAAAATCTTCTCTAAGTTCCCAGTTCTCAGGAAAATCAGTAAATTTAGCGAATGAAAGAGGTTCTGGGCACATCCCTATAGGGGCGTTTATTTTTTGAAATCTTATCCAAATCCTAAATAAATCTTTAATGAATATTTTATTGTGTTTAGCTATCTCACTCTTTCTTTCCCCTGGGGTTTCAAAAATTTCAGAGATCATTTTCGTTTTTTCTCTCGATTCCTCTTTTATCCGATAAAACTCTTCTTTTTCTCTTTCAAGCTCCTTGTCTTTTTCTTCAATTTCTGCTTCTCTCTCTTCTAATTCATTTTTCTTTTTTTCTATATCTTTTTTCTCAGCTCTAATCTCTTCTTTTTTCTTCGATATGTTTTCCTCTTCTTCCTCTAGTTGTTTCTCTCGTTTTTCTATCTCCGCGGTTTTTTCATTCAAACTCTTCTCATGCTTTTTTAGATCCTTCTCTTTTTTGGACAATTCTTTTTCCCTCTCCTCCATATCATTTTCTTTTTCTTCTACTTCCTCAGACCAATCCTCTAACTCCTTCTTTTTCTCTTGCAGATCCTCTTCTCTTGAATCTAATTCATCTTCCCGGGCCCTTAGGCCCTCGACCCTTTCTTCGATTTTGGTCTCTCTATCATCCAGTTGGGACTCAAAACTATCTAGTTCTCCCTCTCTATCTTGAAGTTCTTCTTCAAGGTCTCTCAAAGAACTTCTTTTTTCTTTTAGATCCCTTTTTAAATCGTTAAGCTCATCCTCTTTTTGTTCAAGTTTTTCTCTCGTCTCTTTCAAGGATTCCTCTTTTTCTTTAAGCTCTTTAGATTCGTCCGTTAGTCTTTCCTCTTTTTCCTCTAATTCAGTTTCGCGCTCGTCAAGCTTCTCTCTTCTTAACTCTATTTCTTTCTCTTTTTCTTCCAGTTCCGTTCGTCTTCCTTCCAATTCCGACTTTTTCTCTTCGAGATTATCTTCGAGAGTTCCCAACTCTGATTCTTTTGAAGTTAAATCAGATTCTTTCTCGTCGAGTCTCTTTTCTCTTTCTTTTAACTTGTCCCTCGTATCGGCTAGATCCTTCTTTTCTTTCTCCAATTCTTCTCTCTCTTCTTCTAAATCTCTTTTTTTATTCTCTAACCGCTCCTCCCATATCTCCAATTCAGATCGCTTCTCATCGAGGTCGTTTTCTTGCTCTGAAAGTTCCTCTCTTTTGTGTTCCAACCTTTCCTTAAGATCGTCTAGTTCTGATTCATTCTCTTCGAGCTCGGTTTTCCTTTCATCTAGCGATTTTTGACTTTTCTCTAACTGCTTTTCCCGCTCCTCTAACTCGGCTTCTAAGTCCTTCAATGAGGTCTCTTTTTTCTCTAGTCTGTCTTCAAGGTCTTTCAATTTTCGTTTTCTTTCTTCAACTTCCCCTTTAACTCCTTTTAAATCAGTTTCTCTTTTTTCTAGAGTTGAAGACATCTTTTCTAAAGACTCCTCTCTTTCATCTAAAGTCTCTTCCCAACCCTCCAATTTGACTTCTTGAAGATCTAAATCTTTACTCTGCTGCTCTAGTTCACTTTTCCGTTCTTCTAATTTTGATTTTACCTCTTTTTGCTCTCTATCTTTCTCTTCTAGATCATCTTTCATCTCCTCTAATTTTTGTTCCCTGTTATCAAGGTTTTTCTCGCGTTTAGTCAATTCTTCTTTTTTTGACTCTAGTTCTTTTTTCATCTTCTCGATTTCGTCTTGACGTTCACCGAGCATTTCTTCTCTTTTATTTATTCGATCTTCTCTATCCTCTAAGCCATCCTTTTTTTCTTCAAGTTCTCTTTCCAACTTTTTCAATTCACTCTCTAGTTTATCCAACTTTTTCTCTCGGCCGTCGAGACTATCTTCTAGATCTAAAATTTCTGACTCCTTTTTCTCCAATCTGTCTTCCTTTTCTTCAAGTTCGTCTTCACGTTTCTGTATTTCTTTTTCACGATGCTTTAAACCCTCCTCCGTGGTCTCGAGAGAGTTCTTTTTATCTGACAACTCTTTCTCTAGTTTGTCAACGCTTTCCTCTCTCTCGTTCAAGCCGTCTTTTATCTTTTTAAGATCACTTTCCTTTTCATCTAAATTTTCAGCTTTTTCATCCAGCGCTTTCCTAATCTCTTCGAGTTGATTTTCCCATCCTTCGAGT
This sequence comes from uncultured Thermoplasmata archaeon, assembly GCA_964585175.1. Classification (GTDB taxonomy): domain Archaea; phylum Thermoplasmatota; class Thermoplasmata; order Halarchaeoplasmatales; family Halarchaeoplasmataceae; genus Natronoplasma. The sequence goes on along the minus strand of CAZPCW010000013.1, from coordinate 5,857 downwards.
TTTACTTCCAGCAGGTCTAACTCTCCTTTCTTTTCTTTCAAACTTTCTTCTTTTTCTTCAAGTTTCTGGTTTCTTGCTTCGATAGATTCTTCTAGTTTATCCAGCTTTTCTTCTCTTTGATTTAATTCTTCTTTCTTTTCTTCGAGTTCATCTTCTAGATTATCGAGATGCGTTTTTCTGCTTTCCAGATCCTTTTCCAATTCAAGTACTTCCATCTTACGATTTTCAAGTTTTTCTTTATTTTCACTTAGATCGCACTCTCTATCCTCAATACGTTCTTCTTTATCTTCGATATTCTTCAATTTTTCTTCTAACTGTTCTTCCCATCCCTCTAATTCCAATTCCTTGATATCGAGTTTTTTTGTTCTCTCTCGAAAATCTTCTTCCAAAGTTTTCCTCCTTTCTTCTATCTCCTCTTTTTCCTCCTGAAGTTCGCTTTCAAAAGAGGTCAATCTTTTCTCTTCTTCCTTTAACTCTTTTTCCTTGTTCTCCAAACTTCTTTTTTCTCTTTCCAGTTCTTCTGCCTGATCATCGATCTTTCCTTCTCTTTCATCGAGTTCTTTCTGTCTTTCTCCAATATCACTTCTCTCATCCTCTAATCTTTGTTCAAGTTCTTCTAACTCCTCTCTCTTCTCTACTAAATCATCTAGCTCTTCTTCCAATTCTTTTTTCCGCTCTTTCAGTTTCTCTACTTCCTTTTCTTTTTCCTTTATATTCTCCTTTTTCTCTCCCAGCTCTTCACCCCTCTCTTCTACCCGCTCTTTCTTTTCTTTTAATTTCCTCTCGATATTTTCGAGTTCTTTCTGTCTTTCTTCCAGTCTCTTTTCTTTTTCCTCCAATCTTCCTACTTTTTCTCCCAACTCTTCTTTCCTTTGCTTTCTTTGATCTATTTCTCTCTCGATACCTTCTAACGTAGATTCCTTTTTTTCTATGTCCTCTTCTAAATCTGAACGTTTTTTCTCGAAACTTGATATCCGTCCGGAAAGATCATCTGCTTCCTCATTTAGATCTTCCAGCTCTTTTTCCTTCTCTTTCAGCTCCTCAGCCACCCTCTCTTTTTCCTCTTCTAATTCCTTGATATCTTTTTCTTTTCTGTTCAGTTCCTCTTCTCTCTCCTCTAGTTCGTCCTCTATTCCTTCAATATCTTCTTTTTTATCTTGTAATTCACTCCTGAGACTTTCGAGTTCGGTTTTTAATTTTTCTTTCTCTTCTTTCAACTCTTCTCGTTCTTCTTTTTTTGCTTTGATCTCCTTTTCTATTTCATCTAAATTACTTTTCTTGGTCTTCTCTCTATCTTCAAGATCATTTAATTCATCTTCCTTCTCATCTAACCTATCCTTTTTTTCTTGTAATTCCCTCTTTTTCTTTTCTATTTGCTCCCCTTTTGTTTTCAACTCCTTCCCCTTTTCTCCCAACTCATCTTTCAAAGTCTCTTTCTTTTCCTCTTTTTCCTTTATTTCTTCTTTCAAGCTTTCAAGACTCTCGTCCAAGTCAGTTAATTTTGATCTTTTCTCTTTTTCCAATTCTTCAAGTTCTCCCCGCAAATCGGTCTTCTTCTCTCTCAAATTCGATAGTTCTTCAGAAAGATTTGCTCGTTCTTCTTCGAGTTCCTCTTTCTCGTCTTCAAGCTGAATTAATTCCTCTTCCCTCTCCTTTATTTCTTGATTCTTTCGCTTCAATTCTTCTTTATTCTCTTGAAGGTCATTTTTAACCTCTTCATTTTCCTTTTTCTTTTCGTCAATCTTCTCTTCGATACTTTTGATATCCTTTTCAAGATCATCATATCTAGACTTTTTTTCGTCAATTTCATCCTCTAACTCTGATAAATCCTCCTTCCGATCTGATATGGTATCGAATAAATCTTCTAACATGCTTTCTTTTTCTTTTAATTCGTTTTCTTTCGCTTCTAACTCTTCTTCCAGTTCTCCTTTTTCTTTCTTCAGACCCTGAAGTTCCTCCTCACGAACGTCGATCTGGTCTCTTTTTTCCCGTATATCTTTTTCTTTTTCTTCGAGCCTTTCTTTTTTATCTTCTAATAATTCCTTTTGATTGTCGAGTTGTTCTTCCTTCTCGTTCAACTCTTCTTTTTTATTTTCTAATTCCATTCTAGATTTTTTTAATTTACTTTCAAGGTCTGCCTTTTCATCTTTTCTTTCTTTTATCTCATTTTCTACGTTCTTTAATTCCGATTCTAGTCTTTCAAGTTCATCTCTTTTGCCTTCTAACAACTCAATTTCTTCTTTGAGATCGGAATGCTTTTCTTCCAAACTAGAGATCTCTGTAGAAAAATCATTGAGCTCTTTCTCCCTTTCGACTAATTCTTCCCTCTTACCTTCCAATTCTTTCTCTAGATTTTCCCTTTCCTCTTTCAAATCTACGAGTTCGCCCTCGAGTTCGCTAATCTCCTTTCTTTTTTCCTCGAGTTTACGATCTTCTTCCTCCAACTTTTTTTTCTTATTTTCCAATTTTTTTTCATATTCTTCCAATTCCTCTTCTTTATCCTTTAACTTCTCTTCCTTTTCTTCTAGTCTTTTTAGTTCGTTATGAAGAGCTGCCCTTTCATCCTTCTTTTCATCTATTTCATCTTTTATCTCTTCAAGCTTTTCTTCAAACTCTTCCAATTCCGATTTCTTCTGCTCTAACAGCTCTATTTCCCCCTCTACTCTCTTTTTATCCTCCCTTTTATCCTCTAACTTAGTTTTTATCTCCTCTAATTCTTTTTTAAGACCCTGTAATTTTGATCTTTTTTCCTTTAACTCCTCTACTTCTCCTCCCAAGTAAGACCTTTTTGCTTTCAAAATAGATATCTGGGTCCGGATTTCTTTTAGTTCTTCTTTCAACTCCTTTTTTTCTACATCTAACTCTTCAAAATCGATCTCTAGTTTTTTTAACTCACCTTTCTTTTTTTCGATTTCACCTTCTTTTTCTTCTATTAGGTCCCGTTTTTTCCCTAATTCTTTTTCATACCGGTCTACTTCCTTTTGTTTTTCCCCTAGTTCTTCTTTATCCTTTTTTAATCTCTTCAATTCCGTTTCTAAATCCCTCTTTTCTTCTCTTTTCTCCTCTTTAGAGCTATCCTTGCCCCTAGATTTATCTATTGAGTTCTTGTCCTCTAAATCTGAAAGTGACTGAATAAGCTCCTCAATATCCTTTGCTGGATCCTCCTCTTCCCTTTCTTCATCTTCTTTATCCATTGATTTTCCCTCTTTACCGGATGTTTTTCTCTCTGCCTAAAGCGGTATGATCTTTCCATTCAATTCTTGATATACAACTCCGTCGTCTCTCTTAAACTCTTTCTCCCTGGCCTATCGTAGTCTTACGATATTTAACAGTCATGATAATCCATACATCGTATAAAATCTTTTGATAAAAAAATCAATCTTAAAAAGGCTATTTTGTAAATTAATATAGAAAAAATAAGAAAAGATATTTTTATTTACTCAGGGTATTCTTCGACTTTTTCATACTCGTTTTCGATATTGCTTATGATCATATCCCTATCCTGTTTCAGATGTGACTCGTACCACCTTTTGACTATCTCTTTGAGAGTTTCATGGAACTCGTCCATATCCTCATCTTCTAGAGGGAACTCTTCCTCGAAAAGGGAATACCTCGCAAATATCCTTTTCCATCCACTGTATTTATAGTAGGTCTCTCCCTCGCTGAATTCAAAGAATAGTCCTATCTTGAGTGTTTCGTCCTGGTTGTAATACTCTAACACCAAACTATCTCCAGTTCTGTTGTTCTCCTGAGTTTTATCCATCAGTTTTATCTTTTTAACATTGGAGAAATCAAAATCTTCCCTGAACTCCCAATCTTCAGGGAATTCATCGAAATGGGCAAAGGAACTGTAATCCGGCTGCATGCTAAAATGCACGTTCAGTTTTTCAAATCTTATCCAAATACGCCAGAAATCCTTTATGAACTGTCTGTTCATCTCAGCCATCTTGGAGTCTCTCTCTCCCAAATTTCTGAAAACCTCCGACGTCTTTTCATCTAATTCGGCATCCAGTTCATCGAACCAGTCCCCTGCTTCTTTTTTAGATTCATCATCTGAAGGCATGAATATCACTTTTTATATTTTTTAGACTCCTTAATTACGATAGGTAATGGGTCTAGGGATATAAAAGTTTTCTCAATACTCCTGCTAGTATACTAAAGAAAAGACCCTCTGTATAATATAATTTATAATATTTACTCATGGAAATTTTTTCTAATTGAAAATAATGTTGATTTTGGTTGTTTAAAAATATGAAAATAAATGTATCTATTATAAAAGATAAGAATAGACAAGGTTTATATCTTTGAAAGTGTTATAAGATTATTGTAGGAAACCCGACATTTAGGTGTGTTCTATGGCTTGTGAACTTTGTGGAAAGGATGTTGAACATACAACGAACGTAAAAATTGAAGGTTCAGAGATGGAAGTGTGTGACGAATGTAAAAAATACGGAAAAGAAGTTGTTTCCTCAGATCAGAAATCCTCCTCCACTGAAGAGGTTCTACAAAAACTGAAAGACAAAAAAAGGTCCAATAAATCCTACAGCGGATACGAGGAGGAGATGGAGGATTTGGCACTAGACTACGCTGAAAGAGTGGAAAGCGCTAGATTGGAGAACGACCTGACTCAAAAGGAATTAGCTAACAAAATCAACGAAAAAAAATCAGTCGTAGCTAAAGTCGAAAAGGAAGACATGAGACCAAGCGAGGAGTTGAGAGAAAAGTTGGAAAATACTCTTGACATAGAGCTGACAGAAAAGATCGAAAAAACGTCCGTTAAATCTTCAGACAACTCTGAAGGATTGACCATCGGAGACCTTATCGAAGAGGAAACCTAGAAACCAAAACTATCACTTCAATTTATCCGCCATTTTTTCTATTTTTTGCATGTTTATCCTATAATAGATATCCTTTCTTTCTTTGACAAATCCTTTATTTTCTAGACTGCTCAGATTATTTTCCGCCACGTTTTTTTCCATATCCAAACAGTCCGCGACATCGAAAACAGACATCTCTTCCGTCTCAAACAAAAGTTCTAGTATCTTTTTAAGCAACATGGGAAGATCGACCCATGCATAAACTTTATCGAATTTTAAGTACTCCATCGCATCCCTCTCAACTCTCTTTATCCTAGTGATATCTCCTAATGGATGAGGTTTTAACTTATCATTTATGGGATCTACCAACAGAGGATACCTTTCCTTTTGAGTGTACAAAGAAAGTCTTATCACAAAAGGTACCACACCTCCTCTTATATCCTTCCACAGATCCTTCAGTTTTTTCAGATGAGGATCATACTGTCTAGGCATCTCTTCCGCATAGTGATATTCAGATTTAGTGCTGATAGATACAGGAACGTAAAAGTCCATCATGAAGGCCCTGACCATCACCTTTTCCAAATTCGAATGAGTAGCCTGAGCCCATTTATTGAAGGAAGAGGGGTCATATTCAAATGTCTCACAGACCCCTTTTCCTTCCTTAACTTTCATCTCTTTAGTGGGTCTCGAAAAATTCCAAGGTCCTTCGAGATTGGGGTCTAAAAATTTCAATTTCAATTTTCCTAAATCCTCTATTTCATAAAAGGCATCTATCAAACTATCATATTTCTTGCCGTTAATAAAATATTCTATATCGGAAAGGTATTCTACGTCGGCATTTTTCCATTGGTACAAACGATTTTTTAGATTTTTTTCGGCGTAGTCATCCATCTCAGATTCTGCTGAAAGGTATAGGAGTTTTTTTATTTCCTCTAATTTATCTTCCATCTGTATATTGATACAACTCTTTATCTAAAAAAGCTTTTGATGGGATTGCGGTGATTTTGAGATCGTTTTCGATCAAATAGCCTCTAAAAGAA
>CAZPCW010000012.1:0-42159 GCA_964585175.1 uncultured Thermoplasmata archaeon | reverse complement strand
GCGGGAAAAACAACTACGATTAAAATGTTGTGTGGAGCATTGAAACCAACTTCAGGTACAGCTAAAGTAGGAGGTCATGATATCAAGAAAGAATCTCTAGAAATGAAAGAACAAATTGGAGTTATGCCCGAAGAACCCGGATATTACGGAAATATGACTGGAAGACAGCATCTAAATTTCTATTCAAAATTTCATGATCTAAAGAATCCTAGAAAGAACATAGAAAAATCCATTAAATTATCTGGTATAGAAGAATACGTAAATAGAAAAGTAAAAGGATATTCTCATGGTATGAGAAAAAGATTGGCTTTAGCTCAAGCACTTGTTCACGATCCTGAAATCTTGATTTTAGACGAACCTACCGGGGGATTAGATCCTCAGGGTACTCATTTCTTTAGAAATATGGTTGAAAAATTGAATAATCAGGGTAAAACGATCTTTTTATCGTCTCATATCTTGTCAGAAGTACAGCAGGTTTGTAACCGAGTGGGTATAATCTATGAAGGAGAGATACTAGAAGTGGAACTCATTGAGAATCTTTCTAAGGCCATAGCAGATGAAGAGAAAGGATATGAAGTGAAGGTCGAGGGAAAAGGCTTCGATAAGGATATTCTAGATAGCATAAGTAAAATGGATAGAATTAAATCTATCCAAGAGACGGACTATGGGTTCTCTGCAGTAGTTGAGGAGGAAGACTTATCCTCAAAGATTAACTCAAAGCTTATCAAAGAAGGAGCACAGGTCAAGTCGATCAATATCGAAGAACCGGATCTTGAAGAAGTATTTTTGAAGATAACGGAGGGAGAGATGTGAAGAAGAGCTGGGTAGTCGGTAAAAAAGAATTTTTAGAGAATCTATTAAGTATAAGATTCTTAATTATCGTGCTCATCTTTACTCTTCTAGTGGTCGGTGTGACTTATGGACAAATCCTTGAATCCCAAGAGGAGCGAGAAACTACTCGCATGTTATTCTATCATTATATAGATGATGAGGATAATGGAGATTACGATGATCTAGTAGTTTACTACAGCGATAAATGGGGTAATCCGATTGAGGGCAAGGAGATAGAACTTTATGATATGCGAAATACCTCCTCCAATAGGATTACTTCTGGAGAAAGATCTACTGAAGAACCTGAGATGGTAAGAACGACGGATGAGTATGGTAAAGTTCTTTTCGAGGATATAAAAAATTTAGTTTACGAAACGGATGATGATCAAAAAGATCATAACTATTATAATTATGCCCTGAATTTCTCTTTATTTGTAGAAAATCAGGATAAGATTGACAATATTGAAGGTGGTACATCGATAAATCGTGATTTTAAAGATGAAGACAGAGTAAATGAGAGTTTTTCTGAGCCTTTTTATTTTAGTTTTCATTTTAAAGATATAAAAAAAGCCGTTCACCATGCTGTAGAACCAGATGGATCACCTTCAAGCGATGCAGAACTGTACGTTGGCGAGTACCTGTTCAGTTTGGATTTTAGAAAATATAAGGAATATCTAGATGATGAGGGTTCTATCCATCCAGAGTTAAAAGAAGAATTTGAGGACGAGGGTTATGATATTGATGATGCAAATCTTTCTAGAGAAAGATATAATGAATGGGTTATATACACGGATGGAGAGAAAAAATATTTTATGGAAACGGAAAGACGTATGAAACTAAAAATATACCTTACTGAAACTAAAGTCGCAGAAGCTGACGAATACGGTTATATCGATTATGAATTCACTCTACCTGGGAATCAGAGTGTAAAAGTGCAAAATAAGTACAGCTCTTATAACTATACTTTCCATCACATCTCGGAGGAGTGGGGTTCTCCTCTCGAAGTAGACCGGACCTTGAACAAAATGACTTTTCCGATTATAATGGTTTTACCGCTCATAGCGATAGCTCTATCATTCGACAGTGTTACGAAAGAGAGGAATACAAATTCACTATTTTTTCTACTGGTAAAACCAATAGAACGTTGGAAAATCGGGGCGGGTAAATTGGTTGGATCTTTTGCAGCCATCTCCATACCTGTAATAGCGGTGAATTCTGTAAGCATCTCCACAATGTGGTACATGTTGGGAGATGTTCCATCATTTTGGTTGATACTGACTTTTTTCCTAGGATCTTTAGCCGTACTGATCTTCTTTTTGACTCTACAGATGATACTCTCGACTTTAGCAAACAGCTCCGTTACAGCTTTACTAGGCGGCCTTGGTTTTTGGTTGACATTGAGCTTATTCTATCCCGCTATTGAGGAGGGGATTACTTCCATATTGGGATATGAGTATGGAACATACAGTTACGAAGTGTTCACAAATTACATGATCCTGATGAATCCTAATCTGATATTTAGGGAAACTACAGATTTAGTTTATCAAGGGAAATTCGGGTTAAATCTTCTTCCGGGTATAACTGATATGTCATTGGTCATAGCAATGCTGATCTGGATAGTAGGATTTATAGTTCTCTTTTTACTGGTATTCCATAAACGATTAGTAAGCGACTGAAAAATATCTTACCAATCTATTTGCCATCCGTCGGGAACTTTCCCTCCTTTCTCCAGCGATCTCAATATGTCTCCTCTCATATCTATAGCTGCCTGTCTAGAAGCCTCTCCGAACTCATCCGGTCCATGATCATATTCTTCTTTCTCGTAGGCGTAATCTATGCCTCTAGAGGAATTTACTATAGCTCCGTAACCGTCATCGTCGAAACACGGGATGATATCGTCGGCGGTCCCTCCCTGTGCGCCATAGCCAGGGACAAGGAAAAAGGCGTGAGACATGATCTCTCTCAGTTTTTCAGCCTCTTCAGGATAAGTCGCACCTACGACCGCACCGATAGAAGAATAACCTCTTTCGCCTCTCAGATCCTCTCCCCACTCTTCGATGAATTCGGCCATCAACTCGTAGACTTTTCCGTGATCTTCTATTATTTTATCCTGCAGTTCGTCGGATGAAGGATTGGATGTTTTATTCAATATAAATATGCCCTTTCCGTACTCTTCACAGACCTCTACAAAAGGCTCGATACCATCCGAACCCAGGTATGGATTCACGGTTATCATATCGCCGTTGAATGACAGCGCTTCACCTTCTATCATGTCCACTTCGCCGAGATGAGCTGAAGCGTAAGCTTTCGCGGTACTACCTATATCGTTTCTCTTCACGTCCTCTACAACGATCAGATCTTTCTCTTGGGCGTAATTGATCGTTTTCTTGAATGCTTTCAAACCCTCCACACCGTATTTCTCATAAAAAGCGACCTGAGGTTTGACTGCTGGAACGATGTCCCGTACACCGTCTATTATACCTTTATTGAACTCCACGATGGCTTTTCCGGCAGCTTCAAATGGATTGGAAGCTTCTTCTTCAGCTTTCTCTTTGATATGATCGGGTATCCTCCAGAGTCGAGGATCGAGACCCACGACTGAAGGATTTTCTTTCTCATCTATCGCATCTAACAACCTATCGGCTAAATTATCATGTTTCATGATGATTTCACGTAAAAAAGAAGAATAAGGAAACGGATATAAGATTTTTCGATGAAAACCTTCAATCCTCTTCGAGTTCTTCAATCGCCTTAACTGCCCATTTGGGATCTTTCCACTGCTCTCTTCCGACCGCCACGAGATCTACTTTGCCTTCTTTCATGATCTTGTCCGCATAGGTCGCCTCTTTGATACCGCCTACGCCGATAACAGGAACGTCAACACCTTCTTTTATTTCTTCAGCTAAGGGGACGAAAAATCCCTGTTCACCTTTATACTTCTCGGGTCTAGAACCGCACATGTTTCCGGAAACGTCTATGATCTCAACGCCTTCTTCCTCCAATTTCTTGGCAAATCTCTTGGACTCTTTTACCGTCAGTCCGTCTTCATCATCGTCCGTAGCTCCCAGCCTGTACAGCAAAATAGTGTCATCTAACACATCTCGAACACTCTTTACGACCTCCAAAGGAAATCGCATCCTGTTTTCCAGTTCTCCTCCATACTCGTCGTCCCTTTGATTAGTAAATGGAGACATGAACTGCCCTAATAGGAATCCGTGTGCTCCGTGCACCTCCACAGCGTCGAAATCAGCTTCTTCAGCTCTTTCCGCAGCTTTAACGAAGTCCCGCTTGATCTCTTCCATCTGCTCCACTGAAAGTGTTTCAACATCGTCAAAATAAGCTTCTGATGGAGCTACCGGCTTCTCTCCGGTCAGTTCCTCTTTGCAATGACCCCCGGCATGATTAATCTGGATCGTAGCGACGGCCCCATTGGCCTTGATCGTATCCGCTAATTTTCCTAATCCTTCGACATGCTCATCGGAATAGATACCGAGCTGGTTCTCGCTCAACCTACCTCTAGTGTTCACGTAGGAGTGCTCCACTATGACAAGTCCTGGTCCTTCAGACCTATTATCATAATGTTCATACAGTTCTTCCGTAGGAAATCCGTCTAAGGTTGACTTTTCGCTGGCCATAGGAGGGAACACTATCCTATTCCTCAGGTTTATGGAATCCAATTCTAGAGAACTCAAAAGTCCCTTCATCATATCACCTTTGGATTACAGTCTTCTTTCCAGATAATCTTCCAATATCTTGAACGCCCGTATCTTCTGACTTATATCGGTACTTCCGTGCCCTTCTTCACCTAGCTCTTCCAGTTCGAAGTCCTCACCTTCTTTCCATCCCATGTCTTCTAAAGCATCGCTGAATATCCTAGCTTGCTCGATAGGACACCTGGGATCGTTCACTCCGTGGATCATCAGTATAGGCCTTTCCATGTTCTCCACGTGCTCGATAGGACTACGGTCTCTCCATAATTCATAATTTTCTTCTGGATCGCCCATGTTTTCCTCGAGCATCGATTTGAAGTGAGGCATGTCTTCTTCGTAGAGCTTGTGGAGATCCGTTATACCGATCCACGCGATCCCGGTGGTCCATAATTCGGGATACTTGACCATCTGCATGTATGCGGAATAACCGCCGTAAGAACCGCCGAATACCGCAACTCTGTCCTCGTCGATCCAATCCTTCTGTTTCAACCATTTTGCCCCCTCGGCTACGTCATCCTGTTCTTTTCCTCCCCAATCCATGTGTATCTTGAGCTTGAACTCTCTACCTCTGCCTATAGATCCTCGGTAGTTAGGCTGAAAGACAGTAAAACCGCGGCTGGCCAAGAACTGAGCGTATATGTTGAAAGCTCTAGTCGATTGGAAATGCGGTCCTCCGTGAACCATCACCACCGCGGGAGAAGGTCTTTCGCCTGAATCGTAGAGCAGGGCTCCGATCTCTAGCCCGTCTACGGATTCATAGGTGACATAATCCGCATCGACAAAACTATCCGGATCGATATCGCCGTATTCAGCTTCCAAAAGAACTTCGAATCCGTCGTTTTCAATATTATATTTGAATAGTTCCTTCCTCTCATCTGGTCTAGTATACGGGACTATGATCTCTTCATCGGAAACGAACACTCCTCCGCTGCCACCATTGGGGAAGGAAACCATACCTTCGTTCAGCTCCAACTCCTTGACCTTACCATCAGTTTCATACTTCAATGGTATCCATCCGGCTTCTTTTATCCTGAAGGCTAAAAAACCGTCTCCATCGGGCAAAAATGAAACCGGTCTTTCCTCGTATTCGGAATTCCCGAACCATTCGATACTCTCTTCTTCGATATCGTAAATTCCACATCTGACCATATCGGTAGTGTTATCGCTTATCAGTAATGAATCTCCTTCAGAAGACCAGTCGCCTACGGAAGTTTCGTAACCGTCATCGCTTATATCCAATTTCTCCTTCTCACTCCCGTCCGAACGACAGATGTAGACGTCCTGGTTTTCCAAATTGTCGGATTCGTTAGCCCCGTAAGCTATGAACTCATCGTCGGGACTGAACAGAGCGCTCATGACAGGTTGATCGTATTCGGTGAGCTTTTCTATATCTTCTCTCTCTTGATCGTACTTATAGAGGTTCATCTGATCTCCCATGTCGCTGGTAAAGAGTAGGTACTTTCCATCGCTGCTCACATCTTGAAGTATGCACTGTCCGTCCGCTGTTACGACGCTCTCCACATTACCGTCTAGATCTATAGAATAGATATCGTTCTGCTCGTTTCCCGCTTCGTCTTTATGATAATATATCTTCTCACTCTCGCTTCCCCACATTATGAACCAGCGCGCGTTCTTCGGCACTTCTCCGTCGCTGATCTGTTCTATCTCGCCGCTTTCGAGATCCATCAAATGCAGTTCGTTCCTCCCACTTTTGTCCCAGTAAAATGCAACTTTCTCTCCATCCGGTGAAGCTATCGGGTGATAAAATTCCGGTAAACTTGCAAGTTCTTCTAAAGGATATTCTTCTCCCATGTTTTCACGGTGATGCAAATGAAATAGAAAGTATAAATCTTTTCCTCATTTGACAGATATTTCAATTTCACAAGCAAACTTAAAATAACTACCCTTCACTTAAACCACAAGATGTCAAGAAAAGAGACTATCCCATTACTTCATGATCATCACACTCATCCGAGTCAATACTCCTCTTTTTTCCATTCCGCGGATTTGTCAGGTATCGAAGATAAAAATGAAGCCACATTGGAGATAAAAGAAAATAGTTCCAAAGGAGAATTGAACGTAGTTCTCGGATGGAATAATTCTTACTATGATTTCAGTGAACAAGATCTGAAAGACCTTCCTCCAATTATAATCTGTAATGTATCTTTTCACGGTTTCACCTATAATAATAAAGCTGAAAAAAGCGTGGAAAAGCGTTTTGGAAGTACAGATATACTGGGAAAATTGAATGACTCCTCTTGGATGGAAAAAAATCTACCCAAGATAATGAGTCTTCTAGTCAGGATTGAGGGAATAGATGAGGAAAAACTGAACTCTTTTTACGATTTCCTGAAAGAAAAAGGCATCTGGAAAGTAGAGGACATGCTTCTCCCTCATCAAGATTGTTTGGAAACATTCAACTCCACCGAATACAATTCGAGAACGGAGTTTTGGACCGACATTGATACCTATAAGGATTTAGATCACAAATCAAAAGAACAAATTAAAGGAATCAAAATTTTTACCGATGGAGCCTTAGGTCCTAGAACCGCCGCTTTGAGAGAACCTTATCCTGACGGAAGCCGCGGGGAACTACTACACGATACAGAAGAACTGGAACGACTGATAAAGAGTATAGAAAAAGACAGGATATCTATCCATGCGATCGGAGACAGAGCGATAGATAATACGATAGATACTATTAGAAAAGTAGAAAAGAAAGGTCATTCTCTTCCACAAATTCGTATGGAACATCTACAATTCCTCAGTCGTCAAACGGCTGAAGAGGCTAAGCGTCTCGATATAACGCTCTGTATGCAGCCTAATTTCAGTCTGGATTCAATACATTACAGCGACAGACTTTCAGAAAAGTACTTAGAAAGAAATAATCCATTTAGGATGTTGATCGACGATGTGGGTTTTGAAAGTGGAAGCGACCTTATATTCGGTTCCGATGGGATGCCTCACGGAGTCGAAACGGCTTTAAAATCTTCACTTTTCCCTCCTTATTCTGGTCAAAAATTATCTTTGAAAGAGATCAAAGAAGGATACTGTCTTCCCGATGACGATAAAGGCTTTATCGAACTAGAGATCGACGAATCTAGAGAAGAGGTCTCCATAGAAAAAATAAAATGTAAAGAATGAGCCACTTTCATTCACCCCTGCTTTCAATCTTTTTTACTTTTTATTGATTGATTACAGATATGAGAGATACCTGTCCCGATTGCGGATCCGAGAATTATAGGGCCGCGGAAGGTTGTGGAATCTGTTTAGATTGTGGTTACGACGGCTGTACTGCTAGAGCTACCAACTAACTCTGATATGAAAACTTTTGACGGCATTCAGAACCTCTTCGCGTCTTTAAGTGAAAAACTGCAATCCTCACACTCTACCGATCCGTCGCCAGATACGCGGAGACTATCCCCTCCACATTTAGGACATTTTTTTAGATCGTAGTCCTCTAGAGGGCATGTTTCGTTTTCATCCTCTTCCTCGATGCCTTCTTTGGATAAAATTTTCCAGCTTATAGCCATGAAAACTATCATGCCAGTAATAGCCAGAATACTCTGCCAATATTCCGAGACACTCTCATAGATAGTAAAAGAACCTAGCAATCGATATATGAACAGAGCCTCCGCTGTCGGATACATGTTTAAAACATGTGGTTCAAAATATACGTATTTTTTGTTCAAATTAGAAACCAAAATTGGTCTAGATCGATGCGAAGAATTAAATAAGTCAATCTTGAGTAGTTCAAGTCCGATGACGACACTAGTGATCTGTGAGAAGAAAAGCGCCGCTTCCCGAATATCCTATTTACTTTCAGGAGGAGATTCAACTCAGAAATCTTATTATGATTATCCCTATTTCGAATTCGAAAGAGACGGGGAGGACTATATATCAGTACCTTTGAGAGGGCATATAGTACAGTACGATTACCCAGACAAATACAATAACTGGAGCCAAGTCGACGAAGAGGAACTTGTCTGGGTTGAACCAGAAAAAGAGATAACCGCTAAACGAATCGTAAATCTGCTGGAAAAAACGGGAAAAGAGGCGGATCAAATAGTAGTGGCTACCGACTACGATAGGGAAGGCGAACTCATCGGTTTAGAAGCCGTAAGGCTCGTGAATGAAGAACTTGGCGGACTGCCGGTCAAAAGAGCGAGGTTCAGTTCTATATCAAAAAGCGAGTTAGAAGAAGCGTTCTCTAACCTTACCGAGGTGGATGTTAATTTAGCGGAATCCGCCGCTACTAGGCAGGTCGTCGATCTGGCGTGGGGAGCGGTATTAACGCGTTTCCTCTCTAAGGCCTCTGGACAGTATGGTGATGATTATCTATCAGTCGGCAGGGTTCAAAGTCCGACTCTGGCTATCGTTGTCGATAGAGACCTTGAGATAGAGGCGTTCGATCCAGAACCATATTGGAAGATAAGCGCTTTATTGGAAAAAAATATCGAGTTCCCGGCGAACTATACAAAAAGCAAGATTTGGGACAAAGAAAAAGCGGATGAGATATACGAGAAAGTAGAAGAAGCTGAGAAAGCTCAAACCGTTTCTTTCAATGAAAAGACCAAAAAAGATTGGCCGCCTTCTCCATTCAACACGACCAAATTCTTATCGGACGCTAACAAGATCAATATGAGTCCATCCCAGGCGATGAGCGTCGCTGAGAATCTCTACACTGCTGGATGGATATCGTACCCGAGAACTGAAAACACAGTTTATCCCGACAGCCTGCATCTAGAGAATCATCTCAAAAAATTGAAAAGTTCAGAACTCTCCGATGAGGTTGAAGAGATACTGTCTCAAGACAAGATATGGCCCACTAAAGGGAACAAAAAAAGCACGGACCACCCTCCAATTTATCCCATAAAACCCGCGACTAAATCTGACCTCAGCGGGAACGAATGGAAAGTATATGAACTCATCCTAAGGCGTTTTTTAGCTACCTTAGCTCCTATAGCTGTCAAACGGCTCAGGAATGCAAAATTCGATATCAAAAGTGAAGAATTCAAGTCCAGCGGAACTGAGCTGATCAAAAAAGGGTGGAGAAAATATTATCCATACTACAAATTCAATGAGAAAAAGATCCCCGGTCTGGAGGAAGGAGAACGGGTTGATGTTTCAGATGTCGAGATGAAAGAGAAAGAAACACAGCCTCCAAACCGTTACTCTCAAGGCAAACTAGTCAAATTGATGGAGGACAAAGGTCTTGGAACCAAAAGTACAAGACACGGAATAATAAAGAAACTGTATAACCGTAATTTTATCACTGGAAAAGTTCCACGTTCAACCGTTTCGGGCAAAAGCGTTATAGAAACTCTAGAAAAACACGCTGAACTCGTTACTAAACCCGACATGACGAGAACTCTCGAAGAGGACATGAACAAGATAGCCGAAGCGGATATAGAGAAGGAAGAAGTCATAGAAGAATCTAGAGAGATGCTTCAAAAAGTCGTGGAATCACTCAAAGAAGAAAAAGAAGAGATAGGTAAAGAATTGAAGCAGTCCTTAACGGATCAGAATGCGGTGGGAGAATGTCAGGAGTGTGAAGACGGTACACTCGTGATAAGAAAATCGAACAATGGAAGATTCGTAGGTTGTTCAAATTATCCAGAATGCAAGAACACTTACAGCATTCCTCGCTCCGGAACGGTAAAACCCTCTAAAGGCGAATGTCCCGAATGCGGTTCACCCAAAGTAAAAGTCTATCACGGCGGAGATACGGAGGAACTCTGTATAGATGTTAACTGTGATTATACCAAAGAACAAAGGTTCCGTGGTGAATGTCCTGAATGCGGTGGAAAGATGAGAGAACAGCGTTCTTACAGAGGTAAGAGATTTTTGGGCTGTTCTAACTATCCGGATTGCGATAACACGTACCCGCTTCCACAAAGGGGTAAGTTGGTCTACGCCGACAAGCAGTGTGAAGAATGCGGAGCACCTATACAAAAGATGGTTAAGAAGAATAAAGAACCTTGGGAATTCTGTCCAAATCCGGATTGCCCTACTAAAGATGAAGATGATGATAAGGAAAAAGAATAGAGATTATAAAAGAGCCTGAATTCACATACGTCGGCTCTCTTTAGCTTTCATTCGTAAATTTTTGTGATCGCATTTTCTACATTTTTCAGCATCAGCTGGATTACTGGCGTAACAATTCATACATATCTTTTTGTCTAGCAGTCTTTTTTCAGCTTCAGGAAACCTTGCCATGAGTAACACCGTTTATGACAGAATCAACGGTTCCTCATATATAAATCATTAGGGTGGTTAAATCTTAATATGTCCTTTTCATTAGTAAACCATGTCAGATAAACCTCTCTACTTCAATGAAATGAATATGAATGAATTGGAAGAAGAGAATGATTCTATCATACTTCTTCCGGTTGGTATAAGTGAAGGACATGGGAAGCACCTTCCGGTTGGAACCGATACATACCAAAGCGAATATGTCGCGAATGAAGTCTCTAAACGGTTAGATGATAGATGCATAATAGCGCCGATGCTCAATTATGGTAGATGCAAAGCTACAGAGCATCTTTCAGGAACTTTATCGATAAGATTTGAAACCCTAAGGAATATAGCCTATGATATTCTAAAGGGCTTAACCGACCAGGGATTCAAAAACATAGTGATAATCTCTGGTCATGCCGGAAATAGTCACATGACATCTTTGAGGTTAGCAGCAGAAGATATTCTCGATGAAAACGAAGCAGATATCCTGCTTTTGACAGATTACGATTTCGCCTACAAATTGAAGGGCGAAGACGTACCGGAAACAGATGGACACGGCGGGGAATTAGAGACCGCGAGGATCATGGATATCAAACCGGATCTCGTGGGTGAAGATAGACCCCGTAATGATGTTAAGCACCCGGAATTCAAAGTGATATCGGATTATAGCCAACATTGGTCTGAAGGGATGAGGGGTCCTGCAGACGAAGCTACGGAAGAAGAAGGAAACAAGATAAATGAATATGTGATCAAAAAAATAATAAATCTGATCCAAGATTCGTTTGTGGAATGATATAGATGAACCTCAAAAAGAGAAATGCCGGTTGGAGAGCAGCGGAATACGTCAAAGACGGAATGGTTGTCGGTCTAGGAACAGGTTCTACAGCAAAATATGCAATAGAAAAGATAGGTGAAAGGATAGGAGAAGAAAATCTAGATATAGTAGGTATTCCGACCTCTATCGAGACCGAAGAACGTGCTAAGAAGGCTGGTATAGAATTAACCGATCTGAGTGATGCTAATCAGATCGATCTTACTATCGATGGAGCCGACGAGGTCGATCCAAATAAGAATCTAATCAAAGGCGGAGGCGGGGCTCTGCTTAGAGAAAAGATAATCGCTTATAACTCCAAAAGATACATAGTTGTAGTCGATCCAAGCAAGATGGTAGATGTTTTAGGAGAAACATTCGATCTCCCCCTAGAGATACTTCCCTATTGGAAAGAGGGGATCGCCGACTGTGTCAGAGAAATAGGTTGCCAACCCTCACTGAGGACATCTGACGATAGAACATATGAAACGGACAACGGAAATTACATTTTGGACTGCCATTTTAAATCAATAGAGAATCCAAAAGAACTCTCAAATGATCTAAATGAAATTCCAGGAGTTCTAGAAAACGGTCTCTTCTTGGACATCGCCGATAAGATAATAATAGGAAAAGAAAAGGGTTTTGAAGAAAGCTCTTAAGAGCAAGAGTTTTTGGACTAAAAAGTTCTCAGAATGCCTGTGAATTTGCTTAGGAAATTGAATCAACAAGCTCTTTGATATTGTCCAAGTTCTCCTTGATCTCGTCGATACGTTCTTTTTCTTTCTCCTCGATCTCTTCTATAATTTTCTCGATGGGTTTGTCTAATTGGTAACCGTGAACCGGTCGCCCCTTTCCTTCTTTTTTGATATCTCGTTTGGTAACCCATCCTTTCCCCCTAAGTTCTTGCATAGCTATCGACACTTCTGGCTGACGCAGATCCGTTGCGTCTTCGATCTCTCTACTTTTGGTTTCGTTTCTGCTAGCCACGAAAACGAGCGTGCGTGCAATGTTTTTCTGTAGTCCTGCTTTTATCAGCCTATTTACCAATTCTTCTTGCTCTTCCGTTAGACCTTTTCCTGCCATCTTTTCCACCTTTTTCCTTAGTTAAATATTGAAATGGTAGTATATATCATTTACGAAATTCGTAGACTCCTTTTTATATTTTAGGGTTGATTGTTTATAGATATCATAACCTCTCCTTTTAATAGGAGAAAGACTTTATATATCAGAGCTGGTTTGAATAACCGTGAAATGATGTTCGATAATATATTGATAGCTACTGATAATTCCCCGTTGATGAAAAATGCTATCGAATATTCGGCTACATTATTTCCATACTCGGAGTATCATTTGATCAATGTTATTAATACTACTGACGGCAGTGTTCCTCAAACTAATCTTATGCAGTCTAAGATGGCAAAGATATCTCAGGAAGCCCTAGAAACTGGAGAAAATATACTTAATGATATGGGCATCGACGAAGTAAAGAAAAACAAACCTAGAGGAACGCCTTCCAATGAAATAATAAGTTATATCGAGGAAAAAAATATCGATCTTTTGGTCATGGCGACACATTCTAAAACCGGTGCACAGTCGCTTCACATCGGAGATACAGCTCTTCACTCACTCCAAGTGACTTCGATACCTTCCCTGATTTTTTCCTGTGAATGTGATCCCGATCCGCCGGATAAAATCTTCAACCCTACCACGTTTAGTACATATTCCATCGATGCAACAATGTTAGCTTTAGAATTGGCAGAATATTTCGAGGCTAGTCTAACCACTTACCATATAGGAAAAGAGGATCCCGGAGCGTCCTCGCGAAGGATCAAAAATCGAGCCTCGAAAGTCGATGTCGATTATCAATTGGAAATAAACAAAAATGCTTCTGAAGAGGAAATACTGGAAAGATCTAAAGAATTCGATTTTATAGTAGGCAGCCGAGGTAGAAGTGGCTGGCGTTACAAGCTCCGACATATCTTTAGAAAATTTGCTCTTAGCGCTCTCGAAAAAGAGATGATAGAAGAAAGCACCCAACCCTTCCTGATGGTTGGTGACTAGGATTGAACTTTGCTATAATAGGTGCCCTAGTTATATTTGCAATTACCTATTACGGCATAATCAGCAAAAAAATTCATAGGACCATCTCCGTCATGGGTGGAGCTGTTGGGATGATATTTTGGGGGATAGCTAATAATTTCTATAATACCGAAGAAGCTATAAACTACATAGATTTCAATACCATCGGTCTTCTACTAGGAATGATGATTTTGGTCGGTTTATTGGGAGAAACCGGCGTCTTCAGATATCTGGCGATAAAAACCGCTAAATTTTCGAAAGGGAGTTATTACAGATTACTCGCTCTCTTTGTACTGGTCACGGCCTTTACTTCAGCCTTTTTAGATAACGTAACCACCGTACTTTTGATGGCCCCGATCACTGTAACGATAGCTAAAGAGTTAGAAATCAATCCTGTACCGTTTTTGATGGCCGAAATAATTTCCTCTAATATAGGCGGTACGATGACCTTGATCGGAGACCCCCCCAATATATTGGTGGGAAGTGCAGGAGGTATAAATTTTTCAGAATTTATAATATTTTTAGCACCGATTGTTATCATAGTTCTATTGACTGTATTATTGATCTTCGAGTTGATGTTCAAAGATATATTGGAAAGGGATATGAAAAATTTCGAAAAGATAACAGAGATGGACGAAAAGGAATGTATAAGCAATTGGCCTCTTTTATATAAATCTCTCATTTCCCTCTTAATCACTCTCATTCTTTTCACCGTTCATCATCATCTACATTTAAAACCTTGGCTTGTCGCTATATTTGGAGCAAGTCTCTTATTGCTCCTTTCGATGCCTGATCCAGAGGAGGCTTTAGAACATGTTCACTGGGCTACTTTATTATTCTTCGCGGGTTTGTTTATAATCATAGGTGGGTTGGATAAATCTGGACTTATACAACTTATCGCCACAGAAATAGCGGCTCTATCTGGAGGAAGTTTGGTTGTGGCTTTATTCTTGATCTTATTCATAAGTGGAGGATTTGCTATGGCGGTGGGTAATATCCCCGCAGCTATAACTCTAGTTTCAGTTGTTAGCGTATTTATCGAAAATACACAGATGGGGGCGGCTTATCCTATCAATCCACTGTGGTGGGCACTTTCTTTGGGGGCTTGTTTCGGTGGTAATGGGACTCTCATATCTGCACCTGCCAATCTTATAGTTTCCAACATTTCCGGAAAGATGGGATATCCTATATCATTTAAAAAATTCACTAAATATTCACTGCCTATCACCGTATTCTCACTTTTCTTCTCGTTCGTCCTGCTTTGGTTTTTCTATTTAGTATTGATGTAGTCGAAGTTCCTCCCTGAGAAGATAAAGGCCGTATTTTAAAATACAAAGGATTTCGAAAGGTATTAATAAAACCCCCATTTCCTGTTTCCTCAAGGGTGAAAAACTATGGAAGAGCCTGTATGTTCGATAGAGATAACCAAAGATAGTTCGACCTTAAAGGCAAAAGTTCAAAGCAACAATGGAAGATATGTAGAATTCGAAAATGAGGACATAGAATATCTCCTAGAGATGGTCTACGATGATATCCAAATGGAAGTAAAAGAGGAATATTGGTAATAAGTTGAAAAATAAAGAATGCCCATAAAAAAAGTTTCAAAGAACATAATTTCTCATTTTTCCTTTTTATTGGCAAGTTCTTGTGTTCCATATGAATCAATGATTCCAACACTTCCGCAAAGCTATGCTTGAGGAAGGAATGAATCAATTCATGTACTCACTCGAACATAGTTCTCTAGATCTTAGAGGATTGGCATCCTCATCACTCTCGAAGCAAGTTCTCGGGATGAGGTGTGGATCGAAGATTCCACCGCTCATTCGGACGCAGTCCTTATGATGTAGTTGTCGGAACTTTAGTTTAAAAGGTCCGAATTCCGTTATACCATATCTGTAGTTCCTTTTCCAACTGGCTTAAATATTTAGAAGCCGTACTCAGCTTCACTTCCTAGCTCTTCTTCAATCCTGATCAGTCGATTGTATTTAGAGGTTCTTTCGCCTCTTGCGGGGGCTCCCGTTTTGATCTGTCCCGAAGATAGAGCTACGGCGAGATCCGCTATGAAGTGATCAGAAGTTTCGCCAGAACGGTGCGAGACCATAACGTTGTATCCGTTTTCTATCGACAATTTCGCAGCATTCATGGCTTCGGTCAAAGAGCCTATCTGGTTGACTTTCAAAAGCACTGCATTGCATATTCCACGACCGATACCCTTCTGGATCAACTTGGGATTGCTCACGAAAAGATCATCGCCTACGACCTGAACATCTTCTCCCCACTTCTCTGTGATCTTCTTGAAACCTTTCCAATCGTCTTCTCCAAGAGGGTCTTCCATAGATATCAACGGATACTTTTCAACTATCCGATCATAGAATTGTATCATCTCGTCGGTGGAAAGCACGTCGTCACCCGATTCGTAGCCGGCAGAAGTCTTGAATTCCGTAGCGGCCGTATCTATCGCTAGATCGACCTTATCGGAATATCCGTTCTCTTCGATAGCTTCCATCATCAGTTCAAAGGGTTCAGTTGGATCCTCCAATGGAGGAGCATATCCGCCTTCGTCACCTAGATTTGAAGAAGAGGGCCCGTACTTCTCTTCCAAGATCTTTCCTAAAGCGTGATAAGTTTCAGCTCCTATTCTAAGCGCTTCTTTGAAACTTTCCGCCCCTGTTGGAGCTATCATGAATTCTTGGATATCTAAATCGTTTCCAGCATGTTCTCCCCCATTCAAAACATTCATGAACGGAACTGGTAAAACGAGGTCGTTGACCCTACCCAGATATTTGAAAAGAGACTGATCAAGAGATGCAGCACCCGCCCTAGCTGCGGCGAGTGAAACTGCAAGGATAGCGTTCGCCCCCAGATTGCTTTTGTCTTCTTGACCATCCAATTCTATCATCTTATTATCGAGGTGAGCTTGATCAAGAATGTTCTCGCCCACGAGTTTAGGACTGATGGTTTCTCTGATATTCTTCACAGCTTCCTGGACACCCTTTCCCAAATACCTGTTTCCTCCGTCTCTCAATTCTAAGGCTTCATTCGATCCTGTTGAGGCACCCGAAGGTACAGCCGCTTTTCCCTCCCCTTTAGAGGTATGAACTTCAGCTTCGACTGTCGGATTACCTCTTGAGTCTAATATCTCTCTCGCTTCTATTGATTCTATCTCGATCATCCTATCACGGTCCTGATAAAACGATAGCAAATTAAAAACTTTACCGGATTATAGGAAGATTTTCTTAGAGTAGCTGTCCATAGATTCGCCGTCATGGGTTACTTCTAACTCTAGTTCAAAAACTCGATTACCATCATTATCGAAATCGATCTGCAACTTTTGTGTAGTTCTTCCGTCAAGATTGAACACATTGGTTCCATTGTCTAAAAGTCTATTCTCTTTAGTCACTTCCCATTCTAAATCTCCTTTCCCGTCCGTTTTCCCAAGATTAGTAACATATATATTTGCCTTCATACCGTCTGCTTTTTCTTCCAGATAGACATCCTCTATTACAAAATCCGGTTTTTCCTGAGGTCCCATCTCCAAAAGAGCGTATACCATAACTCTAGTGACTAAGATAAGTAGGACTATGAACAGGATAAAGAAGACCTCTGCCCCGGATAACCCGTTATCATCGATCCTTTTCATTGTATATCGACCACCTGAAAACAGAATATACTACAACAACAATTAGGATGATCGGAGTCGATATCATCGGAGTACCGTCAGCTCCAGCTCCTTCACTCTCATCCTCAGCTCCGGGCGAGCCTCTATCAGTATCTTCCTCTCTCACAAAGAAGTCCTGTCTTCCCTCGTATGTAAAAAGACCGTCTTCATAGGTCCGATAGGCTACAGTATAATTACTTTCTGGAAGTGACAGTTTAAAGGTCACCTCCTTAGAATTACCACTTTTTAGCTCAGAAATGAACTTGTTACCATCTTCATAGACAATATTGGTTGACGAATCTTCTCTTTTCATTATCAACCATTCCAACCGCAAAGATTGAGCGTCTTCATCTCCCTCATTTAAAAGAGTGAGATGAACCGTTATATTTGCACCTTCTTTCGTAGCGTCATGAAATTTAAACTGTGCTTCCTCGGCTTTCAATTCAGGCCTCTCCTTGAGGCTTTGCCAAGAGATGTAGGTATAAACGCCTAAAGAAACAACTACTATCAACATCACGATACTCACAGTTACAAAACTCAAAAAAAAGATTCCTGGAAGTTTTATCACCCTCTTTGTGCCAGTAACGTTTCTCTTCTTCTCCTTCCTTCTCCATAAGAGGGAATAAAAAACGAAATATAAAATTTCTTTGGGTAAACAGGCTCGAGCTTTTATTTTTTATTTATTCTTTATTTAAAAATAGTTAAGTATGTCTTCCGATGATAGCGGTAAAAGATGAGTCCTCCCCAAGGTTATGATTGGCGCTTGAAAGATCTCGCTCGTTATCCCTTTCTAGAACGGGCTAAAGAGTATATCAGCCAGGAAGGTCCCGCTCTAGAAGAACTGATCGAAGGAAGAGTATGGGGCGCCGCTAGAAAAAGAGGAAAAGATAGAGTCCTCCAATCCCTAAAGGAAGGCGAAATCAGTATAAGAGATATGGAGGACGAGATCGAACAGGAAGAAGAACTTTTCTCGTATCCCCTCGCAAGGATGCTGGTTTCTTCAGTAGGAGACGATTATCTAGTGAGAAGATACACTCTCGGAGAATCTGAAAGGATAAGCAGTGAATTATCTCGAGAGAGTGACGAAAAAATCTTGAATTTAGCTAACGAGTTGGATTTAGAAGTGGAAAGTTTTCATGAAAGATTCAAAGTCTATTTTACCGATTATTTGGAAAGTACTGAAAGGTTGAAATCCCCTGAATGGAAACTAGTGAACCAGGACCTGAGAGAAGGGAACGTCCATATCGACAGAACTAGTTTGATAAGGATCATGAAGGAAAAGATAACAGCAACCATCTCAGAAGGGCTCCCCGCTCCAGTATCCGATATGATATTAGAGACCTTTGACTCCGAAATTCGAGAGATCAAGGAGATACTTGAAGAAAGGAGAGCTGAGATAAAAGAAATAGATATGGGCGAGGTGGAAAATGAGCTGTTTCCTCCATGCATAAAGAAACTTTTGGCGGGACAAAAAGAGGGAGAGAACTTATCTCATGAAGGAAGGTTTGCGCTCACGTCTTTCATGAAGAAGGTGGGGCTTTCTGAAGAGGAAATCCTTGACATATTTCAGGAGGCACCCGATTTCGACAAAGAGCTAGCTAGGTATCAGATCGAGCACATCATCGGAGAGATCTCGGGGGAAGAATATCTACCTCCCGGTTGCGACACTATGAAGACCAACGGTATCTGTTATAATCCCGATTCACTTTGTGAGCAGGAATGGATGAACCATCCTTTGAGCTATTATTCTGTAAAAAAGAAAAACGAAAACGAGTGATCAGTTCTTTTTTTCAATATCGCTCCAGCTACTGACACCTCTGTGTATTGCTGTAGCGTTCCCGGCTACAGCTAACCAGACCATCAATATCTCGAAAAGACCTATATTGTAACCTGAAATAATGAAAGTGACTCCAAGAGTACCTACCAACAAAGGATAGATCAGGGAAACCAGTATGATGAGTATTAAACGATCCGCCCTACCTGCGATACCTCCGTAATTCCTAGAAAGACCTATTGCATCGGCCTGCGTACCCATATAACTTGTCATTAGAACTCCAATAATCGCGAGGAGTCCGATCCAAGTTCTACACAGCGGACCTAGAGCTATACCCGAAAGTATGAATATGTCGGCATATCGATCCAGCGTATGATCCAAAAAATCCCCTCTCTTGGAAGCGCTGTCAGTTAATTTGGCTATTTTACCGTCCAGGGCGTCCAAAAGAGAGTTCAAAACAACAAGGATTCCACCCGTGAAAACGAATAAAGTACTCAAAGAAAAGTAGAAAAAAACACCGCCGAAAAAAGCGAAAAGTAAAGCGGCCCAGGAAATCATATCTGGATCTAAGCTTTTCAGTTTTTCCGCCGTGGGCTTTAGGATCGAATCGGCCTGCTCTCTGTACTTATTCAGTACCATCGTTTGTTAAATAAATTCATCTAATAAAGTCTATCCCCTTTCGAGCAGTTCCTCGCTCCAATCTACGGTGCCTGGTTCGTACTTCTCTCCTTCGCCCGAAATTATTTCCTCTACCGAGTCAGCCACTTCTTCGGAAGAT
This sequence comes from uncultured Thermoplasmata archaeon, assembly GCA_964585175.1. Lineage (GTDB taxonomy): Archaea > Thermoplasmatota > Thermoplasmata > Halarchaeoplasmatales > Halarchaeoplasmataceae > Natronoplasma. The sequence goes on along the minus strand of CAZPCW010000012.1, from coordinate 22,278 downwards.
TTGGATGTAGTGTCGATCTCGTAGACATCAGCGTTCGTTTCTAACGCCTCTAAAAGTATAGTATCCAGCATCTCGGCCTGGATATTTTCTTCTATCTTTTTTTCTTCCCAATCTTTGTTTTCCATCCTTTTTTCAAGCTTTGACGGAGAACACCGGAGGACTATCACCGAAGAAACGGGTAAATGGTGAGCGAGATGACCTTCCACTAGATCCACATTTAGCTTTTTTTCTTCAAAAACTTCACTCAACCGATCCGTATCGACATCAAAAGATTTTCTCTCAGGGTCTCTTTCACCTCTCAAATCATTGTTTTCTATGAATCTGTTAAGATCCAAAACATCGTAGTCCATCTCTCTCAGCTCTTTTGAAACGCTAGTTTTACCGACTCCAGGTGTACCTGTCAGCGCATATATCATATCTGGAACAGTTTCATAAAGGTATTAGTATTTTCTTACTTTCAATTCACCCCCCCTCTCCCGCACAATTATAAATATCTCACTTCAATTACTAATATGGATGGATAAAAAAGACAGTATGAAAGATTTGGATAAAAAGATCTATTCCGTATCAGATCTAAATCTCCATGTCAAGTCGCTAATTCAGAACGATGACGAGATACAGAACGTCTGGGTCAAAGGAGAGATATCCAATTTTACCCATCATGAAGGAAGACACATGTATTTCGTCCTGAAAGACGAGAAAAGCGAGATCGATTGCGCGATGTTTAGATCACAGAACAAAGATATGGATTTCGATCCAGAGGAAGGTATGGAAGTTATCTGTAGAGGGGACGTAGGTATGTACGTCCCGAGGGGTCAGTACCAACTTGTGGTCAGAGAGATGATGGTCGGTGGGAAAGGAAAGCTTTATCTGGCCTATGAACAGCTCAAGGAAAAATTATCAGAAGAAGGCTTATTCGATGATGTACATAAGAAAAATTTACCACATTTACCTAAAAAGATCGGGATAGTCACTTCGGAGGAGGCTGCGGCGCTCCGAGATATGTGTAGGGGGATAAAACAGCGTCTCGAGAATGCGAAGATCCTGTTGGCGCCTTCGCAGGTACAGGGAGAAGGATCTAGTGCCGAAATCGTTGAAGGCATAAAAAGACTCGATGAAAGAGATATAGATGTAATAATCGTTGGTAGAGGAGGAGGTTCCATAGAAGACCTCTGGAGCTTTAATGAAGAAGAGGTGGCTAGGGCGATTTTCAAAGCGGAAACGCCTATCGTCTCAGCGGTAGGTCACGAAACCGATTTTCTGATATCAGATTTCGTAGCTGATGAAAGAGCACCGACCCCCACCGGTGCCGCTGAACTTGTAGTGCCGAAGAAACTAGAACTAGAGCAAAAATTGAAACGGCATGAAGAACGATTATCTAAAACGACGAAGAACTTGATCGAACACAGTAAAAATGAACTAGATAAGTTCAAGTCGAGTACAGTTTTCAGAAAACCACTAAGGTTATTAGAGGACCCTTACCAGAGATTGGATGAAAATGAAAAGAAACTTCATCGTTCACTTGAGAGAAATTTTAAACGGTCAAAGCAGAAGTTGGAGGGACAAAGAGAGAAACTGAAAGCTTTAGGGCCCATTGAAACCATGGAAAGAGGTTACTCTATCGTTATGGCCGAAGACGGTCAAATTGTAGATAGCGTTGAAGCGGTGAGTAAAGGAGATCTGCTTTCCATAAATATGAACGATGGAGATATAGAAGCAGAAACGAAGGAGGTAGAAAAATGTCAGAAGGATTTGAAAAAATAGAGGATATAGAAGAATTGCGATTCGAAGAAGCGCTCGAAAGGTTGGAGGAAATAAATCGAAAACTAGAGAGAAAAAAAGTACCCCTGGAGAAAGCTTTAAAGCTGTACCAAGAGGGTATGAAACTGATCGAACACTGCGACGAGAGACTGGAGGATGCGGAAGGAAAGATCGAGAAAATTACAGAGGAAAATGAAGAAATAGAGATTGACTTGGAACTCGAATAGTGTTCTTTCAGTACCTTTCCAAAATCTATATATAATTTACTCTTTTTTGTTTCATACCAATTTTAAATATGCCCCCAAAAATCAAGCTCTTCGAAGATTCTGAAACCTTGAAAATAGGTCTTGAAAAAACTAGAAAGCAGATCCTAGATTTATTGAAAGTTAAAAATATGACCATATCCCAGATATCGGAGGCTCTTGATAAAGACCAATCGACGGTTTATAGGCATGTTAAAAAACTTAAAGAGGCGAATTTCGTAGAAGTTAAGGGGGAAAAAGAGGAGCACCACGTCCCGGAAAGGATCTATGGTAGAACGGCGGACGTTTTTCTTATGTCTCCTGAGCCGATAAGTTCTCAAAACACATCTGCTGTAGGCGTTAAATGGTCGGAAAATAAAGTCGATGAACTGATGAAAGCTCTAGAAAGCATGGACTACGACATCATCGATGAGGAACTCATAAAAGATTTGAGCGATCATCTACAGGAGATAGATAAAGAGATCAACGAAGAGTTATCTGAATCTTTAGAAGGAAATATCGATATGGATTTCTTTTCAATTATGCAGATCAAATTCATTCTTACCTTCATAAAGCTATTAAAAGAAAAAGAAGATTTAAACAGATTCAAAAATATAGTGAATCGAAGATCAGAAGATGAATAGATTGATCATTCTATTTTTTAGATCTCCTCCATCAATTCATCCTTGATTCTACTGGAGAACATCAGATCCACGGACTCTTGGATATCTTCATCAGTGATTTCTTCCCTTCCATCGTACGCTGACAAAGTTCTAGATACTTCTTCGAGAAGTATATCTGTACCAGAAGAGAGGGACGCGTGTGCGGATAAATTGGAGATAGTATTTCTCTGCCTTGATGAAACGGTAACGCTCGGCATAGTCTGTCTGGTCTTCACGATACGGTCTCTCAAGTCATGTATCTGTTCTTCATATTCTTTATAGAAACCTTCGGGATCTTCTTCATAGGCCCTTTTCCTCTTGATGATCTCTCTTCTTTTATCTAGATCTTCTATCATATCACATCTGACGTGGAGATCCAGCGTGTCCATATAGGAAAACATATACCTGTCAGCAGGAGTTAGGTTTTTGACCGTAACCATAGGGGTATCAGTGTTCTGAGAATTTTTTTCTCCCTTTATCGTCATGGAACCGTTCCCTAAAACGGTATCCAGCATCATATGAGAATTGGTTTTATGTGTGTGTATATTTTTTGCAATATATCTATCCTCGTCGTTCCAAACTTTGATATCTTCCTCTTCTTTTTCTTTAACGTCCTCGATTCCAGCTACCAATTCGGCTATACCTACCATGGCTGTCCTTTTACCTGACCCCTTTTCGCCCCATATCAAAACCCCATTTATACTCGGGTTGATAACGTTCAGAAGAAGGGCTCTTTTCATCCTCTCCTGTCCAACTATAGCCGGGAAAGGATAAACAGGTTCTTTGAGTTTGGATTCTACCTCTTCAGTTAGCCCGCCCTTGAGTTCTAAGTCTGCTCCCTGCATCGAGAGCTGATCCATACCTTTGCTCTTTTCTTTTTCCTCCTTCAAGCGCTCCTGAAGTTCGTCTATCCTTTCATTTAAACGATTCTTTATATTGACTTTTTCTCGCTCCATATCGTACTTCAATTCTTCCTTTTCCTCATTCAATCTTTCAGAAAGTTCTTCTTTTTCTTTTTTCAGTTTTTCTCTCACTTCTTCAAGTTTTTCTTTACTCTCTCTTTCCTTGTCTTCTAGTCTTTCTCTTGCATCTTCTAATTTTTCTTGGAATTCATTTACTTCTTGCTCGTGTTTGTTCCTAAGTTCTTCCTTTTCTTCGTTGAGTCTCTCTCTAAGCCCCTCCTTCTCCTCCATATGTTTATCTTTTAAATTGCTGATTTTTTCATTGAGATCTTCGATTTTCCCTTCGTATTCTTCTCTAAGTTCAGTCTTTTCTTCTTTGTGTTCTTCCTTCAATTTATCTATTTTTTCTCTCAACTCTTCATTTTTCTCTTCGAGTTCCTTTCTCATCTCCTCTTTTTCCTCTTTTTCTTTGTCTATCTTGTCCAAAAGTTCTGATCTTTCTTCTTTATGCTCCTCCCTTAACTTTTCCATGCGCTGCTGCATTTCCTCCCTGATCTCTTTTTCCCTTTCCATAATATCTTTTTTCATGGACTCTCTGATCTGCTCCTCTCTCTTTTTAACTGACGCCATCACTTTCTTTTCTATCATATCGCCCAGTGAGGATAAACCCGAAGGCATCTCCTCTTTTATTTCTTCGTTTATACTCTTCTCATCACTACTTTCTGAGGCAAAATCTAAGTCAGACAATGATCTACCACAGTTATCGCAATTGGACGCTCCCGGTTTAACTGGCTCTCCACAAGAAGGGCATCTTCTTTCTTCGTTCATATCAAAAACCTCTTGGTTCTATTCCGGTATAAGACACTATACTTATAAATTTTAAGAAGCGATCTTACAGAAATTAGAGATTCTTTTGTGAATATCTCTCTAAGATTTCAGATGTCGGAAATCTCCTCGCTGACGATCGAAGGATATCTTTTTATCCTATATCGATGAATGATGTTCACCGTCATATAACTCAAGAAAAGGATGAGCGGACTGATAATCACGTAAATTAGTAGGATAACGGCTAAGCTTTGTAGAACTAGTGAAACGTTGGTCGGGGTTGGATTTCCTAGATGAGGCACCAAAACAGGGAGGAAAAGAAGAAAGAAAAATATCATCCCACTAGTGATAAGGGCAGAGGTGAATATCTCCGCCCGCCATCTACAGCCTATTTGATATGCGACTGCGGAAGAGAGAGGTACAAGAAGGAAAAGAATCCAGAGATCTACATTCAAAAAGTAAAAGAGAATACTTACCAGCCCTACGAAAGAGGCGTAAAAGGGTTTTTTTGGTTCAAAATCGACAACATCGACACCTCTTATCCAATCAAACGCTTTTCCGATTTTTTCTTTTATTTTTTCTTTGTAAAACGATATCTTATTTATCCCTGGTATACTTTTATCTTTTCTTCTAAGTTTCATCAAATTTTTCGTCTTATAATATTCTTTCCAAACGATATATTCATCTATAGCATAGGATATCAGAAGCATCAATAAAAGCGTAATAAGAGTGAAGAAAAATGCGGTGAAAATATTTAGCATCAGGACCCCATAAATCGGAGCTCCTTCTATGAAAGCATTGACGAAACCTTGGGGATAAAGAGACCAGAATGGTGAATGACGAACGACAATTTCCTCTCTATATGTCCCTGTTTCAGCATCTTCCGGTACATCGATAGTATAATTGACTGTGTTTTCTCCTTCTGATTCGGTCCGGAAATTCTTCCTATCTACTGTAACCCAGTCTGGATTATCCCCTCTCACCTGAACATGGTGGGTAAGAGTTATTCGTCCAGGATTTTTGACGGTATAGTTCCCACTGATGCTTTCTCCCTTGCGGGCGTACGAGTATGATTGATCACCTCCACCCGCGTCTTCTCCCACACCTACAGACACAGAAAAGGAATTCAATCCATACCAGGTACTTGGTACCACTACAAAGATGAACGCTATAAAGAGGATAAGAAATACCGTCCAAATACGTGATTTTTCCTCTTCAATAATAAGGTTCTTTATCTTTTCCTCCTCATCCTCTTCTTCTTCATCAGAAGTAAAGAATATGATAGTAAGGATTATCATTATACCCGCGGTGAAAACCGGAATCAACATCGTTATCCCGCCGCTCGACAATCCGCTTGCTATAGCAGTAGAGAAAAAGGCAGATCCCCATAGCCATAGGTGACCAATTTGAGGTATGTGAAAAGATCCTCCTCCAATCGAAATAGGCTTTCCGAGGAGTTCGTTTTCTGTAACCGGTGGCTCAGGATAATGGGGTCCGCTCTGGTCCGTATAATTATTGTTATCCCCTTTGGTTATAAGTCGCTTCTGTTCACCGTTTTCCTCTATCTCTACCACTCTATGGATTATTATCTCTCCCCTCCTGGCTTCGCTCGAGTAGACCACTATATCGCCTTTTTCTACTTCATCCATAGAGACCGGACGCCAAAAGACGAGATCACCTCTATTATAGGTGGGCTCCATACTGTTCGATTCGACAACTGAAAGAGGAGTCGGTTGAACATCTCCGGCTAAAGATATACCTCGGGCGACGAGTAGTAGTACTAAAACTGCAAGTAGCAGATTCCCAAAAGTATTTTTAAGGTCTAGTTCCATTGTTTTAGTATAAATTCATCAGGAATTATAAGTTATTGGTGGTTAGAGTCTTTATTTTCGTTTTCTTCATCTTTATTCCTTATGATGCTTAAGATAAATGATTCCCCCTCTGGTGAAAGTAAATAGTTACCGATATAATTTAAGGTCAATCCCACTATGATGATAGCTAGGACTATCCGGAAATTCGTGGAATTAAAAAATGAGATGAAATCTTTTTGATCCTGTTGTGGTTCTTCAACCTCGAATATGACCGAATCCTCTTTCGACCAATTTCCTCTTAGATCCTTAACTTCCAGTTTGATCACGTGTTCTCCAGGACTCAACTCGGACTCGAATTCCTTCTTATCAGAAAGATGACCGTCTATGCTCGAAGTCCATCTGTATGTAGTATTCCCGAGAGAATCGTTGGCCTTTCCAACGAAGTGTATTTTTTCTGAATCGGTAGGATTCTCCGGGGTGATAGATATTATTTCCGACTCGGGAGTACCATCCGAGGTTAGAACGAGATTGATGGGTTTTGTGGTAAAACGTCGAGAGGTGTTCTCGACATCATAAGCTGTAAATGTCACATTCCTTAGATTCGAATCTCCATCTTCAGGATACCATTTTGCGGTTCCGTTTATTTCATCTATATCTATCTCTTCTTTATTGGTAGAGAAACGGAGTCTATCTTCTCCCTCTTCATAGTTAAAGAAATCGCTCAGATTTAATTGCCATCCCTCATCAGGCTGGACAACCCTGCTGTAAAGCCCTCCGGTGTATTGAGGGAAAGGAGGTTTTTCCTCGAAAAACAGATTTATCGAGTCAGATGAAGCTTTCAACTCCGGATAGGATAGTAGTCTAGCGGTGAAAACGACATCGGTTAAATCCGCTGAATCCTCATCAGGTTCCCAAGCCGCCCATGATCCGTTTAGGATCTGTACTTCGGCTTTATTGCTCTGATAAAGTAAATCATCTTGTTCTTCATATTCGAAGTAGTTCGCTAGATTGACAGTCCACTCATCACCTTCTTCGACGGTTACATCTTCTAATCCATCAATATACTCTGGAGGATACTTAGTATTGTTGACGATAAGTTCGAAAGTTATATCATCCGTATGACCTTCAGAATCTGTCACTTCAACTTCAACATTGGAGGAACCTGTATAGGTCTCATTTATCCACCCTAAAATCCACCCGTCCTCAATTCCTAAATTGATGTATCTATCGTCCTCCCAGAAAAGGGAATAATTTAGATTCTCTACTGGTTCTTGTGGATGTGATATGTGATCATAGAGGTTGAAAGAAAGTTTTTTTGAGAGATTCTCATCTCTTTCTAGAAAAATATCAGGTAGCGGTTCAAATAAAGGAACATCGTAAGGTGTAGTGGTGACGTTGATCGTGTCGCTCGCAGTCGAGTTGTCGACTGTAAGACTTATTTCCACCTCTTCCGTGATATTTTCCTCGGTATAATACATCTCCAAAGTCATGTTGTCGGGATGGGGGGTCACACTGTCAGAATCGGTACTCAATCCGACTTCCCCTTTATTTTCGTAATTGGAAGCGTATTCCGAGATGTTGAACCAAGTTCGTTGAGACGCTCTCACCTTATATTCGTCGGGGAGATCGAGTTCCGGAGGCGGCGGTATCACTTTGACTGTGAAAGTATTGCTCTCCTGGACATAACCCTCGGAATTGACAGCTTTGACTCTGAAGTCGTACTTTCCGGTGTATCCTTTAGAAGTGAAAGTAACTTTATTTTCATCAATGAAAGCCCCCAATCTGCTCTCGTTCTCCATATAAGAAACGAGGTAATCTACATCTAGGTCGTTAGGATCTTGATAGTAGCTGGAGAGATCTATAACACCTTCTGCGAACTCTCCTGTCACCACTTCGTAGGTGTCCCGGATCGGTTTTTCAAGTACGGGAGCTCTTCCACCGTAGTCTATATCCACGTCAACGTTTATTTCTCCCTCATCGTTATCCGCGGTGAGATTGAGAGGGACGTTGACCCAGCCAGTCTCGTTGCCCGGATGGGTGGAGACGTAGTCTTTTACTTCTTGGGTTATGTTTATTGTTGGGGTGTAGTTGTATTCGATGTTTAGGTCGGAAAGGGTGAGGTTAGCGCCGTACTCAGAGTGGATCGTTAAAGGTACCTTTACCATCGGATTGCCCCATTCGTCGTAGGTCACGTTGGAGGAAGCGAAGTATGACTCAATTCCTTCAGCAAGGTTTGATACTGGTTCTTTTTTCCAAAGTAGACGGTTACGAGCAAGATAGATGTTCTCGTTGGAGGCCATCAAGATATCTTGGTCTCCGTCTTTTTCCACGTCTAACAACTTAACTTTATAGCCTCCAGCATCGCTATCTATATAGAAACTGTAATTTTGGGTGAATTTTGATCCTTCATTAGTATAAATACGGGTATAGTCACTGAGATGGTATACGATGGCGATATCTGAAAGGGCGTTGCCAGTGACATCACCTACGTCGGACTCACTAACAGAGTGGCTATTTTCTAGATGTTTTAACTGGGTTAAATTCCCATCAACTTCTTTCCAAACCTCAAAGTTATTGTCCCTAATCGATGTCACAAATTTCAAATTTGATTCATTTTTTGATGGAGCCTTCCAGAGTTCCAAAACATCTCTATTTATGGTATGGTTTTTTGAGTTATTCAACCCTCCATCAACGTATTCAAAGATACTTAAAGTACTATTCTCGGTTTCGCTATTGTAGGACGTTGTAATGATCTGATTATTGGCTATCCCTGAGACATCTTTTGGTTGTTGAGATGAATTTTTGACTGTTGTGAAATTGTTTAGGTGATTTGTTCCATTACTCATCCAAGCAAGTATTTCATTCTCTCTTGTGGTTATCAGGTCATCCCAATCGTTGGCGGTGATATCATGGGTTAACAGTACATCATTGGCGTTATCGGTTTTCGTTATCAACTGATACGAAATATTTTGAGTATTAAGGTCACAAGTAAATCTATAAACATTGCCCATACTTTCTAAAAAAGCTCCTTTCAAGTACCTATTATCTTCGTTTTGGATGAAGACAGCCTCCTTAATCCATTTGCCGTCTACAGTTGCCTTAGCCAATTCTACACCTGTTTTTGCGTCGATAATCCGTAATTCTCCCGACTTACTCCCCGCAAGGAGATAACTGCCATTTTCGGTGGTAGTGTAGTCCAAAGCTCTTGTACCAGAAACGGAAGCCATCTGTTCTAAAGACCCAAAAAGATCATCATCGTCACTTCTCTTCCAAACATTCGTTTCTCCTAAATCTATCTCAACATCATATTGCTCGTTTTTTTCTGCTCTCTCTACATAAAAACTTCCTTTTTTGATTTCTGAGATGGGAAGAGTCATATTGATTATTTTTTCTTCGCCGGGAGTTAGGTTCAATTGTGATTTGTTTTTTCCCTCTATTCTATTCATAGATCCGAAAGACCCATATTTTTGAGAAAATTCCCAGAGTTTTTCATTTGTGATAGATAATGTTGGCGTTTCGACTGAATTAACACTGCTCAAAGAAACAGAGACATCATTGATTTCAGCATTTTTCTGAATGGGAACATTCTCAGTAGCGGTGCCTTCAGTAATACTTACTTTATCGGAATAATGTTCAGAATTTTCAGCAATTAGTGATTTTGGCGCATGGTCATCAGTATGGATTTCAGTTTGTGGAGAAAAGGAATTTGAAACAGCTACAAAAAATGTTCCTTGAATTAAAAACAAAAAGAAAACAAAGAGGGATATTATCCCTTTTTTTTTTTAAGAGGGTTCTAAAGTTCAATAGTGGTCACCTTTTGTTAGTTGTACGAGACATCAAAGGACATCGTGACTGAAGGTGGATTCGTAGTGGGTACTGCAGAGGGATCTACATCTATCCGGACCCAAACTGCATTGGTTGGATTTCCAGCTCCACCATCAAAAGAAGTATCACCCGCGGCAAATCCTAGGTTAGGATTTTCACTGAGATACCAGATATATCGACTTGTACTTGGATCACTTTTTTCCCACGAAGCATCGAAATCGGTTGGAGTACCCGTTTCATTTTTAATAGATAGCTGATCGACCGAGCCTGATGAATAGGCGTCGCCGCCATAATCTTCTAGATAGATATCCGTTTCATCTGTACCTTCACTAACTTGCACGTACTCGACTCCATCGTTCGATCCGTCTCCACCATCACTTAAGGCACGGGCGTGTTCCCCACCATGCAGATAAACATTTGCAGCTGTGAAGAAACTACTCGTATCTCCTGTTATTCTTACATCTGTTATATTTAAAGGCTGAGATCCTGCATTGACTATGAGAAATGCTCCTGTAGATGTAAACTCATTATGTTCGCCCCATGTGCCCAAATCAATTGAATAACCATTACTAGAAGTGTTTGCTAATGTATAGTTATGCGTTCCTGTAACTGAGGGGTCATGAGCGCATAATTGTAGATTAGATGTTTTAGTCTCCACTTCGAGGGTTGCGTCTGAGTTTACATTTATGTACTGCGTAGCAACGGCAGTACTGACCAGAACAACGGCAACACCAACAACCATCAGTTTTTTCCATATTTTCATTTTGTTATCCTCCAAATATATATCTTATATCTTTTCTTACGCCTGTACATTCATACATATATACAATACTTTTTTAAGCTTAAATATACTATTTAAAACTTTCCCGGTTTATTCGGAAATTGATAGGAAGAAATACCAATTAGTACGACCAGTTCACTTTTTTGTTCATCACTCTTATTATAACATATAAACCCTTCCCAAAATTCATATATAACAGAAATAACCCTCAAAACATTTAAATATAGAAATATACTCTAACCAAATTGGTAATCTCAAAAAGACTTTATAAGAAGGGATAAAGTAATCTATTATAGATAACGATATTATAATCAGTAAAAGTTTTGATTCAACGTAAGGGAAAAACCGATGGCAAAAATCGCAGATTCCGTAAAAAATATTTTTTGGCCTGGTGCGGGTAAAACCGACAAACCCGTGTATCTACAGGAGACGGGTGAGATGTTAGGCCGTATTTCCGGGGAAGTCCGCGGTGAAGACGGAGATATAGAAGCTTACACTGTGGAATCCAACGGTAGAGAATTGACCTTTTCGACCGAAAATTTGATCGAAGGTAAAGACGGATTCATCTACCAACCTTTATGGCTCATCGAGAGTGAAAAGATAATAGATAAGCTTGAAACTCATCAAAGGATAAACCCCGAGATAACGGCCGAAAGCTCTAACAATCTAAATAAAGCTCAATTAAAGCAAATCTTTGCCAGTTCAAATCCAGAACTCAAAGAGACCGTAGAGAACGCCAAAGAGATCGGAAGATTTTTACTTCAAAAGAAGGAAAGCCTGAAGAACAAAAAGGATTCACTAGAAATCGAAATAGAAAATAAAACTAGGCAGAGGATGAGCGGGGAGAACAGCAGGAAAGAATTTGCAGAAACTATAATGGACTTAAAAAGGAAGGCTAAGATATCTGAGGAAAATCTTAATAAAGTCGAGAGATTGTTATCTAGGTTAAGAGGTTCCCCCCTAATAGATTTTGAAGAGTTGAAAACGAACGGGAAAGAAGATATGGCTTATAGAGATCAAGGTTCTAAGATGGAAAATCAAAATGTCGAATCCAACAAGAGCGAGAATAACTCTCCCAAAGAAAGCAGAAAAGAGAATGAGAGGATAAAAAAGATCAGGATACCAAAGATAGAACAAGAATTCGAGCAGAAGGAAGCACGGATTCAGGAAGCTTATCTCTCTGATCTACAAGACAGAATCCAGAAAATAAATCAGGATATAGAAGATCTGGAAGATCTCTCTGAGGAGATCGATGAAGACGAACAGGTGAAATCTTTCGTCGACAAAAAGATAAACAATCTAGAAAGAGAAAAAGAGGAACTTAAAGAGAAGATCCAGGAAGTCAAACAAGATAATGACTCTTTAGAAAATCAGAACGAAGTGGATCAGGAACTAGAAGCTGATGTAGAAGAGATAATCAGTGAAGAAAAGGTAGAACAGACCCAAGATACCGGAGGATCAATGGGATCGATGCTCGCAAGGCTGGGATCTCTTGCTTTCATAATAGGACTTATAGTTCTTCTGGTACTTTCATTACTAAGGGTTTTCTAGGTCCTTTAAAAAACGTTTTCCCGCTTCCACTACTTTTTCATCTTCTCCACTATCTATAGAATCTAAAATATCTTTCGCATCTTCGACTTTATCGGCTAGAAGAGGGGGTTCATAGTATCTTGCTCTCGCTCTAGACGCCATCTCCTTCAAGATATTCGTTTCTTCATCCCCAACATTTACTATAGCCATCTTCACCGTCGAGTTTCCTATCATCTTACCCAACTTCATCAATTCTCTTCGAGTGTAGCCGCCGGGAAATAATGGTACATTCGCTTTTCCTCTAGTTATCAATATCATCATCAAAATCACATCAGCACGACTTCCTTTGGCTCTTTCCAGCAAGGTCAATCCCTTCTTCAACGCTGAAGGTAGAGGTGACAACCCACCATACTCTAGACCATCCAATACCTCCTCTCCTTTACTCACCTCAGAAGTAAACGGAAGTTCCAACTCCGCCTCATCTCCCGAAGAAGAAATTATACCAACCTGTGATCTTTTCTCATAAGTTATGGTTAGGATGGTCTTAACGATCTCTTCTACAGTTCTTATCTTCCTCGTTTCGTCCGGCATATAACTGGTGTCAACTATCAAAAGTTTGTAGAGTTTCGTTCTCGAACGGTAGATATTTTCTCTTAGATGTTCTTTTTTAACCTCTACCCGACTGCCCCATCGTGAACTACGGTAGTTACCTTTTCTAACAGCATTTTTTATCGTAGGTACTAGTGCCACATCATCAAAGTTGACATCATCCCTAGCCTTTCTATTACCGACAACCCTGCCTCTACCTCCCAGCTTGTAACTCTCTTCTATTTTAGCTCCTCCTTTACTTTCACCACTTACCCCTTTCTTCGGTTTTCTTGACATCTCATCGATCAGGTCCCTAAGTTTGTCATTTATATTTTTCAATTTCTGAGTGCTGGTAGAAACAAAGCTTTCGTGTATCGGCTCAATGTTTTCCTCTTTGATAACGCGTAAAAGAGTTACTGTTTCAAATTCAACGCTGTTTTCTTTTGCCACTATCAAAGTGGTAACCGTTTTCTCTTCGATTTCATCGAGACCTATATCTTCGATAGTTTGTTTTAAAGTAGGGACGTCGGTATTCCTAAGTTCAGTCACCTGATTGAAAGGTATTCTTATTCCAAGGGTGAAATCCCTCTCATATACATGGGCTCCAAAATCCTTTTCGAGCCTATTTCTGATCCTCTCTTTCAAATCTTCGGCCATACGATCTTTCCTCTCTCAATCAAATTGACTAGAACAGCTTCGATTCTAAACCTAAGAGTACTGTCTGACCAATCTTTTTAATCTCTGAACACTGAATTCGTTTTCTTCCAACGGTCCCTTTCTCATCCTGTGCGGTAGTGCCATCTTCGCCGCTATAGTTATGTCCTCCTTGGTAACTTCTTCTCGTCCTTCAAAAGCGGCGTTAGTCCTAGCGGCCCTTTTCATTATGATATCCGCACGATGACCGTCCACCTCGAAATCCACGGATAGATTCGTTATTATGTCGTCCATCTTATCCGGTATCTCGACATCATCCAGCCTTTCTTGAGCTTCGTTCAGATTTTCTTTCAACTCTTTAATATCGCCTTTCCAACTCTCTCTAAACTCCGAAGGATCATCATTGAATCTTTCTCTTCTTTTTATGATCTCTTTTCTTTTTTCCGAATCCGTGATACCTTCGACTTTCACGTCTAACGCCAATCTATCTAATAATTGAGGACGCAAAGCCCCTTCTTCCGGATTCATACTTCCTACCAGGATGAAGTCTGAAGGATAAGTTATGCTGATGTCCTCTCTTTCAACGGTGACTTTTCCCATCGCGGCGGCATCAAGAAGGACATCAACGATATAATCGTCGAGTAGATTTATTTCGTCAACATACAGTATCCCTCGATTCACCTCAGCTAAAATACCTTCTTGGAAAGCTTTTACACCTTCCTGCATCATCTTTTCTACATCTAAAGTGCCTACAACACGGTCCTCGGTAGCGTTAAGAGGGAGATCTATAACCTTCACAGGTCTTGTTTCAACAGGAATTTCTTCCGGAGACACGTCACCGTACTTATCCTCACACTCCCAGCACCATTCACTGGGATTTTTAGGATCACATGAAAATCTACAGTCTTCTATAACTTCTATATCGGGCAGTATTTCAGCCAAACCACGTATCGCAACGGATTTAGCCGTGCCTCTGTGACCTTCTATGAGGACACCGCCGATATCCTGGTTGATAGCGTTGAGTAAGAGAGCCTTTTTCATATCCTCTTGATTCACTATAGCCGGGAACGGAAAAAGGATCCGACCGGATTCTGTAGAGTGGTTCTGTCCAAGGTTTTTAGAAGGTTTGCTTTCACCGGCAGGAGTTTCTGGAGCACCCTGCATCCTTATATCCATCCCACCGATATCTATTTCAGTCTTTTCAGAAGAAACTTCCATCCTATCAGATATATGCTCCTCCATTATCTTCTGTCTCAGTATTGTTTCACAGTTCGGACATACGATGGCGTCTTTAGGGACTGTAGATTTACATTCGTCACATCTTATCTTATCTTCATAGAATTCAGTCCCACACTCGGGGCAACTGTTTTCCGTAGAATAAACTATGGCACCGCATATAGGACATTTTGTCTTTTCATCTACCAAAGCCTCTCCACATTCGGGGCACCTAACGGACTTTGGATCTATAGAAGTTCCACACCCCTCACACTTAACTTCCTCATTTACAAATTCGACTCCACATCGATCGCATCTATCCTGATAAATAGAGACGATCTCCCCACAGACGGGGCATTTAGATTCTTCGCCCACGTGAGATTTGATACCGACCGTATCTTCGATCCATTCATCGATCTCTTTAGCTACTTCGAGATCGGGTTCGACCTCACTTTCTTCATCTTTCTCTATAGTTTCTAAAAGACCTCCTAGTTCAGACTCAATATCGAAGTCGTTATCGGAACTCTCCATCTCCAATGATTCCTCGCTTTCGCTCTCATCTAGGATCTCTTCCGATCGGTCTTCTCTATCTCCATCTCCCTCTTCTATCGTTTCCTGGAGATCTTCGATAGCTTCGATCTCATTTTCGAGATCTTCCGATTCTTTTTCTTCTTCAGCAGTTTTTGTTTCCTCTTTAGAGATCTCCTCTTCCTCTCTATTTTCTTCGACCGACAAAGATTGTTCAAGTTCTTCGATCTCTCCCTCGAGGCCTCCTACCTCTTCTTCAGAATTTTCCGATGCTTCAAACTCTTCTTTACTCTCAAGCTCTTCGGCACCTTCGATTATTTTTTTAGCCGTCTGAAAACCGATCTGGGAGACCTCGGCTAGACCACTTAAGCCGTTTTCTGCTATCTCTCCGGGAGATTCGAAACCGTTTTCATATAGAATCTCAGCTCTTTTCTCTCCCACGTCAGGGATTCTAGAAAGTTTCTTGATTACCTCGTCTTTATCAGCCATATTCTGATCACTCTTCCTTCGATATTCTTTCCGACCATCTCACGACATCATTAGATTCGGAAATCGCGGGACCCTGTTTTTCCATAGGTGTGGTCGAGACCTTGTAGGCTAAAATAGTCAATCCAAAGATAAGTAATACGGTAAGGAATCTACCAATCGTAGTGCGGAAAAGAAAGTGCACTATAGAAAATTTATCACTTTCATTTACTTCCATGGAAACGGTTTTTTCTGAATCCATCATCAAGTTCTTATCCTTAACCCTTATATTAATGGTGTGCCCGCCCATCGAAGAGGGAGCCTCTCCTTTCAATTCAAATCTCCCCATCTCGTCAGTAGTGGTGTTCCAACTGAATTTGTCTTTGCCGGCTATAACTATTTCTATCGTCGCGTTCTTCACCTGAAGATCAACACCATCATAGACAGCTCTGCCTTCGATCGTGAACGATTCTCCCGGTTTCAAATCTGAAGGATTTTCCGTCTCAATATCTATAGAGTAAGGAAGGTGCTGATCAAACTTAACATTCGTTTTGAGATTTTCGTCTACGGCGACCATCGTTTTTTCACTCTCGACCCTCTCATCATTAATACTCTTGTCAGCCTCTAATATATAATTACCCACGAACTGACTTCCTTCCGAAGTTATTATTTCGCTCTTAACAGGTATCTGAGCTCTCCCCTCTCTTACGAAAATATCTTCTACTGGAGTCTTCTCGACAGGACCATTTCTTAATACCTGAAGATCTACCGAGGGAACAAGTCTATCATCCCCGTTGTATATCTTGACATTCACATACCATTCTCTATTTATGGTCAATCCGTCTTTAGGGATCAGATTTGGAGCCTTCAAATCGGTGACCGTGATATCTTCTTTTCCGCTACTGAACTTTATTGCCTTTTCACTTTCCAAGCGCTTTATCGTGAAAGACTCTCCATCGAGATTCACAAGATCTTTAGTTTCTAACTTTGTATCTTCTAAAACGATCCTTTGGGAGGTCACTGAAACGATTTCAGAACGGAGAAGCGAATCAGTCATTTTGAATCTGTTACCATCGAAGTGTAAGCTCTCGACTTCCATACGACCACCATCAGTTTCAATGCTCGAGGAGTCCTTCATCACTATCGAACCGGCGTTCAAAACCCCTCCATCTATCGAAATAGTGCTGTTATCGTACAGATAAAAATTCAAAGAACGATCACTCCGGATACTGCTGTTCTCTTTCAACTCCAATTTCGAAGCCCCTTTCAGTTCAACCCTATAATTCTCATCCTTCTGGAGGACTTTCATCCTGCTGTTCTTTTCTAAAACTAAATTTCCACTTTCTTCCAATAATACATTGCCCTGCTGTATGAACGAGTCTATTCCTTGGTTCGGATATGTTTCTATAGTTCGGGTCCTAGTCCCTCCCAAGTAAAAATCAGAATCGGTAGAATTATAATATGCGAATCTAGAGACCACTTCGCTAAATTCAAATTCCAAATTCTTACCGAATTCTTCTATATCATTTTTCGCTCCTCTTTTTTCCACTGGAGGTAACGTTATCATTTTTTCTATCTCTTCACCGTTATTGGAACATCTGATCTCGTAATTCCCATGAAACAAAGAGTCTTCAGGTCCTATCACTTCAGAGAGAAGATAATCGCTCCATACTCCATCCTTTCCAGTTTCCACATCAACACTATAATCCGTGCCGGCTCTTTCGATACTCAGCCTAACGTTATCGACCGGAACTCCTATCTTATCTCTAACGGTTATGGAGACCTTTCCATAAATTTCAGCTTTAGCGTCTTGATTTGTTTCTATTTCTTTAAAAAGAGAGCCGTAAAATCTGGCTAAAGTGTTAGAGTGAAACGTCACTTTAGTATGAAAGATGGATCTCTCCGAAGTAAACTCAGATGAGGATATCAACCATCTTTCCCCTTCAATCGAACTCTCTTCTACATTGAACGTTCGAGATTCCACATTGGCCTTATTTACTCTAACTTGAGAATCTTTTATCTTGATAGAATCGGCCGGCCCACTTATCTTTCCGGGGATCTCCAATGTAGAATCTAGTATCTCTATATTTGATTCTCTATTCAGATCCAATTCTATATCTTTTTCAGATCTCATAGAAGAGTTTTCCAATATAAGTTCAGCTGAATTATCCAATTCTATCTGAAATTGGTTAGGTCGGTTTTGAAGTATCTCAAAATCCGTGTCCCTGATATTCAGAACTCCATCTTCTTTGATCCGTATATCCCCCTTCAAGGAATACTCTGGACCAGAAATAACTACCGTTTCACCTTCACCTACGACCAGGGCGGAAGGCGAATTAGTTCTTTGAGCGAAACCAAAGATAGGAATAAAGGAGGGGATGAGAAAAATAAGAACTATTAAAATTAAGACTACAGTGGGGGTCTTTCTCATATATATTTATAAGCTAATTTGTAGTTATATCTATTTTTTGGTTGTCTTTCGGAGATGTGTAAGGCAATAACGTATAGTTCACCTAAAAAATATATAATTCATCTAACTTTTTCCAGCTTAATATCGAATCTAGTACCGCCTTCTTTTGAATCATATACATCTATACTACCACCATAATTCTCTACGATCTCTTTGACTAAGAACAAACCTAACCCCGAACCAGCTTTTTCCCCTTTTTTGAATCCTTCTAGAAATATTTTATCTTTATTTTCATCAGCTATTCCTTTGCCGTCGTCTTTTATAGTTAATGAACATTTGTCATCTTTGGATAAAACGGATATATAGATCTTATGACATCTAGAATGTTTTATAGAATTCTCTAAAATGTTTCTTATCGTCGAATCTAGAAGTTTTCCAGCTCTCACTTTACAATCTATTTTATCGATCTCTATGCCAATCCCTCTATCGTCCAGTACTTCCCGATACTCCGACACAACATCATCAATTATCTGGGCGATATTTACTTCACCATCATCTTCTTCTTCTTCTAATTCATCTAAAATTTTAACTTTCTCGATTATATCTTCTGATTTTTTGAGTACGTTCATGAGTTTTTCTGAATGTTCGTTTTTTTCTTCTAAATCTTCGTTCAGTAGCTGGACATAACCTTTTGCAACTTGAATGTTGTTTTTAACATCATGACTTAGTAAAGAATTTAACAACTCCTGTCTTTTTTCTTTCTCCCTCCGCTCAGTTATATCGGAGATTATCCCCTCGATCCCTACGGGATCTCCCTCTTGGTTTCTAATAAGATGACTGTTAACTAACACGTGAACGACATCATCCTCTTTTGTCTGTAGCTTGGTCTCAAAATTATTAACCTCTCCTTTTTCTTTTATCTGCTTCAAAAACTCCTTACGATCATCTTCATCTACATAAAAAGATTCTACCTTTTCTCCAATTATATTATCCATATCATAACCGATTAGATCCTCTGCTGATGGACTCGCCATGACAATGTTCCCATCAATATCTGATCTGTAATACACGTTGTCCATTTGTTCAATTATCCTCCTGTATTTCTTCTCGCTTTTTTTCAATTCTTTTTCAGCTTTTTTTCTATCAGTGATCTCAATAACTGAGATCAATCCTGCCGGTTCACCTTCGTATTCTGTAGAGGTTCCTTCCAAGTAGACCCATTTCTCCTCCCCTTGTTTTGTGATGATCTTAAATTCATATCCGGAGAGAGCCTCGATGCCTTCCTCCCGCTTCTTTCCTCTTTTTTTGACCTTTTCCAAAAATTCAGGGGCTACAAAATCCCAAAATTTCATCGTTTTCAATTCTTCAGCACTGTAGCCACTGATTTCCTCAGCCGCTGGATTTGCATAAACCCATTTATCATTCTGATAAACCATGATAGCCATAGATGTTGTCTGAGCGAGATTACGGAATTTCTTTTCACTCTCCTCCAACTTTTTTTGAATTTTTTTCTTTTTCCAAGCAAAAGCCAGATCGTTTCCTATCTCTACCAGAAGCTCCTTCATCTCAGGGGTGGCCTCATCGAAATCTTCAACATTTATTATGAGTATACCGATGATTTTTTCATCCCTCTCCATAGGAACAAATACGCACTTCCTATCTCTATCAGTCATACTGTAATCGCACTCATCACACTCTGCAGAATCCATCAATTGGATCTCTCGTGACCGGATGGTCTTCTTTATACAAGTTGGAGCTTCTCCCTCACCATCCGTCGACAAACTCCATTTTTTGGAAAAAATCTGTCCACCATATTGCGTCAAAGGAGTTATCTTACCACTGTCTAATAGGGCGATAGAGCATCCTATGATCGATCCTTCATCTACCATGATTTGACAGGTTTTTTTTATCAAGTTCTCCAAATCTTCCTCTTGGACTATTGTTTGATTTACATCCCGGATGGTCCTCAACATAGAATTCAGATTTTTTATCCGTTCTTCTCTCTCTTTTTTTTCAGTTAGATCTTCTACTATTCCTATGCCCGAATTGATTTCACCCTCATTATTCTCTAGCCCCTTGAATAAAACTCTACCATATCTTTTTTTACCTCCTGTTACGGATGTATACCATCCCTCATAAGAACCTTCACCCTGTTTCAAGGATGAACTCGCCGCCTTCAAAACTTCTTTATTTTCTATTTCATCTATTATATTAAACCCGATCAATGCGTCTTTTGAAGACGCCATAAATTTCACAAATCCCTCATTACATTCCATTATAGTGCCTTCTTCGTTATAGTGGAAAATGCCTATGGGAGCTTCATAGAATAGTTTCCTATATTTTTCTTCACTTTTTCTCAATGCTTTTTCCGCTTCCTTCCTCTCAGTTATATCCTCTACTAAACCCATCCCAGCATAAATTTTCCCGTCTGCATCCTGCATACCCTTGAAAAAAACTCTAACATAAGTTGATTTACCACCAGTTACGGAGGTATATATACCCTCATAATATCCTTCACCTTTTTCCAAAGAAGATTCTATTTCCTCGATGATTTTTTTATTTTGCAAATCATTGATCATATCAAGACCTATCAATTGTTCCTTCGACGAACCGATGATTTCTACGAATTTTTCATTGCATTCAGTGATAATACCGTCTTTATCGTAGTGAAATGTGCCCAATGGCGTTTCATAAAACAAACTTTTATATTTTTTCTCACTTTCTCTAAGAGCGGCTTCTGCCTCTGCATGTTTAACCTCCTGTGATATCGCCTGGGCTAAAACGCCATACTGACTTCTAGGATCTCCTCCTTTTTGGATGTATCTATCAGCCCCTATATTGAGCGCTTCCATCGCAACCTCTTCTCTACCTTTTCCAGTGAATATAAGAAATGGTATGTCACTTTTCTTTTTGTTTCTTAAATTATCTAAAAGATCCAATCCGTCTATTTCAGGCATCTGATAATCTGAAACTATAGCGTCGTAATCTTTTCTTTCCAACATCTCTAAAGCTTCTTTCCCAGAACTGGCTGTATCGATCTCAAAATTTCTATTTTCCTTCTCTAAAAACTTTTTAGCTTGTTTTAACAAATGTTGTTGATCATCCACCAATATAATATCCATGAGTTTCAAAAACAAATATGCTATTGTTAGGTTATATAATTTTCGAATTAAAGGGTTTTCAGGTATGAGTGATTACACTCAACCAGAAGAGCCAGTATATCCTTTTACGGAAAACCGGCATCCGACTATTACTATAATACCAATTATTAGAGAGAAAGATGTGAATCCAGGTATCGACGGATTTTCCTTATCATCGGTTTGTTCACCATCTATATTTATAGTATGACTGTCCTCATCGTCTTCGCTGGAAACTATTAAGTCGTACCTTGAAGATTCCCCATCTACGATCTCCCAAGTGAATTCTCCTCTATATTCTTCACCGGCTTTTACAGCTACATTCTTTTCTACATCTTGATGTACCAGTTTTCCCATATTGTCATATACTGTAAATTCAATATCCTGTTCCTTTTCATCTCCGCCAGTATTAACTACAGTGTAGTCTACAACGACCTCTTCACCTGGCTCAAAGTCCTCTCCCCGAAGATCCATATCCACGCTTAAGATATTTTCTTCTTTGATCTCCATGCGATAGTTTGTTTCGTCCTCCTCGCTTGAAATTTGTACATCGTACTTGCCTAGATCTAAATCCTGAGTGTCCCAAACAAATTCTCTCTTTTGGGATTCTCCCGGATCTAGTGTTAGAGCTTCTTCTGCATCCTGGTGTATGGTTTCGTTTTGATATTGAACGGTAAATTCAATATCTTGTGTATCTTCCACTTCCTTTGTATTTCTTACACTGTATTCGATAGCTTTCTCCTCTCCTTTGAGCACGAATCTCGTTCTTAATTTGATTTCAACTACAAATGCCCCGAATTTAGAGACCTTCAAGTATCGTTCGTCTTCATCGTCTTCACTGGCGATTTTTAACATGTAATCACCAGAATCACCTTCCTTCGTTTGCCAAGTCAGCTTCTCCCACCTAAAGGAGGGAGCTTGCCAGTGAACTCCGTTTCTGAC